>JANLQI010000381.1:0-56690 GCA_031367705.1 Saprospiraceae bacterium
ATAATAATCGAGCGTACTAATTGCTCTATGTTTTTTTTACTCGGATATCTCCAAAATATAACAACAAATCACTAACGTAGTCTTTTATCATCTTTTTTCCGCTAAAGTTAAGCGTTTAATAATTCTCCGAAGTTACCAGTAAGTATTAAAATTTGAAATGAATTTTTTTGTCTTAGAGCCCTTTTTTCGGAAACGATTGCCATAATCTTAATTGTTTTATGGCTCAAACCTCTTGTTTTGTAATGATAATATCCAAAACGCGCGTTATCACATAAGAACCAATAAGGCTAACTATAAGACCTTCCGCTACGATATAGAGACTACTGGTAAATGGATTGAGGTATGCACCCATTTGTGAATTTTGGCTCAAATTATCCATGAGTGTTGGATTCGCATACAGAAATAAGCCTGTGAATACGGCAAATCCACCAACGCCAACCACAGATGTTTCCATCCCTCTCGCCACACCTGCTATATAATTACCAACTTCTGTTGGATAAAGTTTATAGTGCTGTTTGATGACATAATACATGAAAAAGAGTTGAATAACAACATTAAATAAGCGCAGTTCGGTGGACAGTATCAAGCCCATCGCATATACGAAAAGGAAAAAAGCAATGAATGTTCCCAACATCCAAAAGCCCATTTTTATTGAATTAGCTCGCATGATTATTTTTGTTTAAGATTATTTAATGGTGCTAAGGTGAGTCTATTAATCAAAATAAGTGTTACACAATTTTTGATATAAATTACATCATTCACACATTATAGATTAATCTTCAAAAGTTATTCCATCGCCTTGTGTCGTCAGAAAAGGCAGATAAGTAGGAAAACGGGCAATAAGCAAGAGGCAATGGGTTCATGGTTTATTGAAATTCAATGACTTATAAAAAATAGTTTTCCCGATTATTTAAAGCGAACTACTTATGTGCCATTTTGACCTTAATATGGGGTTGTGCCAAAAGATTGTTTTAGTATTGATTTTTGAACTTAGAATAAGTATTTGAGACAGCCTCATTTCTTCCTATCCATCAATGCCTTCTTGAAATACTGACCATGACGGGTCAAGTTGTAATGCCAATCCGTAAACAGTCGGGGTGCCCACTGTGGGTCAAAGACCCAAACAACCCATGAAATGCCTTTTTCGTCGCAATATTTCGTTATCGCATCGCCATACGATTCGTCGCTGATAACAGGGATGTGCGCGCCCTGTTCTTCCGCGCCACTGAATCCAATTTCAGTCAATATAACAGGGTATTTATCCTTCACAAAGCCCCAATCTTTTGTCCATTGTTCTTCCCAAGGCTTTTGTCGTTTCATCGGATAAGGGTGCGACACATACGCAACGCCTTCTATACTGAGGGGGTCTGTAGCCACAGGTGTCAAGTCATATGCCCAATTGAACCCCGCCACCAATGGAATTGCCGTATTGCCATGCGCTCTGATAATGCCTATCATCTCCTCATTCAGTTTCTTCCAATCCGCCCATGTGCAAGTGCCTAATTGACCGCTGTAAGTGGTTGGTTCATTGAACAATTCAAAAAATGCGACAGTCGTGTTGCCTTTAAAATGCTTTGCCATGTTGCGCCAAAAGTCAAACGTTTCTTTTTGCGTTGTGTCATAACCATCGTCTTGATACATTTCGGTGCGCAGATTTCCAATGCTGTGCCAGTCCATGATGACATAAATGCCCAATTCAGTAGCCCATTGTACGCCTTCATCGAGCATTTTGAGGTATTGCTGTTTGCCTTGCTTACGCCACGCCCTTGGGTGGATGGGGAAGCGGACAACATTTGCACCCCAGTTGTACATTTCTTCAAAATAGGCTTTGTTCCAATGCCCAATGGCTTGTAATCTGTCTGGGTCGCTGGTGTTTAGACCCCTCAGTATAAAAGGCTTATCGTCGTCTGTGACGAAGTTGTTGCCTTTTACTTTTATTTGTTTTAAGGCTGTTGTTTGTCCATTTGTATAAATAGAAAGGCAGGTTGTGACGAGGAGTATGCAGAGTATTTTTTTCATAAAACGTTGTTTTAGGTCTAACTTGACATTTATAATAGGTTTTAGGGCATAGCCCCAGAATTTATTTCATCAACGTCACATCGCCCTTTTTTATCAGGACTTCACCATCTGTGAACTCAATTTCAGCATAATACACGAAAACTCCCGACGGTAAAGTGCGGTTTTGCCGCTTACCATCCCAACCATAAGCTTCGTCATTGGGCGGAAAATCCAATTTTTCAAACACCAAAGCACCCCAACGGTCATAGATGCGAAAGGTCTTGATGCGCCGAACATTGGCATGGTCGTAAATGACTAAAACATCGTTGACAATGTCGTCATTGGGCGAAAAAGCGGTGGGAATGAATACTTTGTGACAATCATCGTATAGAACATCAATCGCATCGGAAGCCATGCCACATTGGTTGGTAATCGTTACGGCATAAGTGCCAGGGAAAGCAACAGGGTAGGAGGGCAGCGGTGAATTGTCTTGCCAACGATAGGTCGCCAGTTCTGCCCAGACATCGAGGCTTAGTTTTTTATATTCACATAAAACGGTGTCTTTACCTAAATTTACTGAGGGGGGTAAAATAAAATGAAAACTGACTGTATCCGTAGCGGTGCAGTTGCCACGTGCCAACAAAACAGAATACTTTCCTTCATTTTTAGCAAAAATGACAGAATCCGTAGAGCCAGTTGACCATTTAAAGGTTTTTGCACCACTTCTTGACGCATCGAGCTGCACTGAATCACCTCCGCAAACCGTTTTATCTGGACCTAAATCTATCAAAACTGGGTCACCATTGACGATAAGTGCAACATCTTGTGTGAACTCGATGCCACAGCGGTCAGTGACGGTGACCACATAAGTCGTCGTCACATCGGGTTTGGCTGTGGGCGTGGCAATGTTTGGATTGTCCAATCCAGCGGTAGGAGACCACCGATAACTGACCCCACCATAGGCTTGCAATTTTATTGTATCGCCTTTACAAAGATTGGCTTTTGAAGGCTTATCTATCAATGTTGTAAATTTGAAACACACATCATGTTCATTGTTCAAACCACCTGTGGCAGCTGTAAAACCCCAAAAAACGAGTGGGTCACCGCCAAAAATCTCATTGATGATGTCACCCGTATAGGTCAATTTCAAATCACAATCGAACCAAACTTGCAGTTTTTTAGTCGCAGCGTTCCAATTGACACGCAGACTGTGCTTCATGCAGTCTTCTACATTGCCATTGACACCTATTGAGACGGGCCCCGCCAATGTATTGGGCGTATTGTGGTTGATGTCGCCATTTTTGATAATCGCAATGTGGTCAAAAGAAGGGTCAAAACGATTAAAATTCTGATAAGTGTCCATCTCAATACCAATCGAAGGGCTGACACCTAAAAAGCCCATACCTTCCCCAGGCTGTCCGATTGATGTATTGACAGGTTGAAAACCAAACACCATTCCGTCCGCCCCGTCACCATCTTTACAACCCAAAAACACATCGAGGTTGGCATCAAAAGATTGCCGCAAATCAATCTTCGTGGTGTCCCAAATAGAGCCAATTTTGTTGTTGACAGCATCCGTCAATTGAAAACAGCGGTCGCCTAATGGCTTTGCAGAGCCGTTGAAGTGGAACTGAGCGAAGGTAAAAGGCAGGAAAGAAATGCCAAAAAAGAGGATAAGTGTTTGTTTTTTCATTGCGTTGCCAAGATACATTGAAACAAGACAACCTTAGGCAGATTTTAGTCAAAATGCCTATATTACTGAGGGGGTATCTTAGGCTGGCAAAAATTTAACAACACCATTACCAATAAATCCTTACCTTTGCACCACACTTATAACAAACGCTTGATAGATGATTACGGTCATTTATCAAGCGTTTGTCGTTTAACGATGTTTGATGAACCCGTTTGGCAAGGTTTTTAAAGCAGACTATCACACAACCTTCGGAAGGTTATTACCTTTTACGATTTTTAACCAATATAATACATTTTAAAACCTATCTTTTCTATGAAATCCCATTTATTGACACTAATAACTGTCTTATTTTCAAGCCTTTACGCATACAGTCAACAGAATTGTGGTTGTGACCATGTTATCACCCAAAGCGGTATTTATACCCAAAGCACAACCACGGGTGCGTTAAATTTGAATGTGCTTCCAGGCCAAACCGTCTGCATTATGGCGGGTAATTACACTTCTTTGCGGTTCAAAAACTTTGTAGGGTCTGCATCACAACCCATTATATTTAAAAACTGTGGGGGCTTGGTAACGATAGGTCACGGGTCTTACTATCCAGCTTTTGAATTTAATGGCTGTCGCTATTTTCGCACGACTGGCACAGGCACCCCCTCAGTAAATTACGGTTTTAGGGTGGATTCTTGCGGGACTGCAACGGCGGTGAGTATTGGTGTATTGAGTTCAGACAGCGAATTAGACCATGTCGAGATAGCCAAATCTGGTTTTGCAGGCATCATGGCGAAGACGGATCCAAATTGCGACGCAACAACATGGCGCGACAACTTTACGATGACTAATGTAAATATTCACGACAACTATATCCATGATACAGGTGCAGAAGGCATTTATGTCGGCTATTCTTTTTTTGGAGATGGCAGAACGATAGACTGTTCGGGTGTTTCGACAAAGGTTTATCCGCATAATATTGTCAATCTAAAAATTCACCACAATATTGTGAAAAGAAGCGGTGCCGAGTGCATACAATACGCCTGTGCGCCTAATGCGCAAGTCTATTACAACGACATGGATAGGTGTGGCATTGACCCATTTGCCGCTTTCCAAAATAACGGTGTACAGTGCGGTGGTGGTTCGGGTGGCAACTGTTTCAACAACCGCATCCGCAATGTTGGTGGTAGTGGTTTAGCGATTATTGGACATTTGGGCAACAACCGTTTTTTCAATAATCTGCTTATAAATTGTGGTGGAGATGCTGTTTTTTGCGACGATTATACGGGTTCATTGAGTAGTACTTACTGTGATTTTATCAATAATACCGTCATTAACTCTGGGCGCGATGCCTTTCGGCTTTACAACCAGAACAATTCGATAATATTGTCAAACAACGTCATTGTTGGCGTAGGTCTTTCGGTCAGCAGTGGCGTTGGCTATAACTTTCAACAGGGCGCAACAGGCACACAACTGAACAATTATTACTCAAAACCAGCCAACGTATCGGGCCTTTTTGCAGATACGGACAACTATCGCTTGATGGCCAATTCGCCGCTTGTCAATACGGGATTTGATATGTCAGGCTTTGGTGTCATCTTCGACATTGACGGCAATAGCAGACCAATGGGCGGCATATTCGATATCGGTGCTTATGAATTTGACCCCACGGTCATTGCGCTTGAATTAATTGATTTTCAAGGCGTTGCCTTGAAAGAGGGCAATCATTTGGCTTGGAATTTTGCAGATATAAAGGATTTGGATAAAGTTGAAGTGCAAAAATCAAAAGACAGTGTTCATTTTACCCCCCTCAGTATCCCCAGCCACAAAGGGGAGACGGCGGTGGATAGTGACCCTTTTGACCTAACTTATTACCGTTTGTTGATGAAAGAGATAAATGGCAAAGAGGCTTTTTCAAAGATTATTGCCGTCAAACGCTTTGGTACTGAGGGGTCTAAAATAAAGGTTTATCCAAATCCTGTCAACGATGTTTTGATGATTGAGAACGCAGAAGGTAAGGATATAACGGTTGTAAACGCTTTGGGACAAGTGGTTAAAACCGTCAAAAAGTATGAAAATCTTAATCAGTTCAATGTATCCGCTTTGCCTAATGGTATTTATTTCATCAAAGCAGGAAATGAAGTGGTGCGGTTTGTAAAAAAGTAAGTGTCTGAGGCTTTTGTTAGAATTACGAAATCTCTAAGATTTCGTAATTCTGGCATCATATACTGAGGGGGTCTCAAACCACATTCACAAACCGCTCCAAATCTTCTTCTTCAACCAAACCCAGTTTTTTGCGCAAGCGATAACGACTTTTATAGATGCTCGAAGGGGATATGCCGAGTATATTCGCCATTTCGTTGGCATCAAAACCAATTTTCATGAGTACCAATAAGCGTATTTCAGCCGCTGAGAGTTTTGGAAAACGCTCAACGAGTTTATCGAAAAAGTCGGGATAACGTTGTTCAAACAGTTTGCGGAAAGCTCGCCAATCTTCCGTCGTTAGAATCTTTAAGTTTTGTAGTTTTTCCACTTCAATCTGCTCTATTTCCTTCTGATTGTTCTCTACCAAAGTCATTTCCAACTGCTGAATCATTAAGTCTTTAAGGTTAAGTTGCTTGTTAGATTCTTCCAAATCGCGTTCTTTTGAATCTAATTTTTGTGCCGCCACGACTAAGGCTTTTGTTTTAAGTGCTTCTCGGGCTTCGACGAGTTCTTTCTCTTTTTTCAAGAGTTCTTTCTCATGTTCTGCCAATCGCCACGCTTGTTTTTGTCGCCGAATCCGATTAAAACCTACCAAAACAAATAAAGAAAGAATTAACATGCCCACAACCAAGAGCAAACGGGTTATTTTGATTTGACTTATTTCTTCTGAAAATAGGCGTTCACGTCTTTCTATATCATTTTGGACTTGCAGTTGACCGATTGCCTTGTCTTTTTCGAGTGTAAATACTCTATTTGACAAACGATGGCTTAGTTGCTCATGGTTTAAGGCGAGTGCGTACTTACCTTGTTGTGCATAAGCGATACCCAACTGTGCATGTACAACGGCTTGGCGCGCTGTATCAGGTGTAGTTAGGGCTTTTTGATAAAACCAGATAGCCGAATCCAAACGACCAAGACATAAATAGCCATCGCCAATGCCTTCCATAAAGCGATTGACGATAACGGGGTCGCTTGTTTTTAAATTCCGCCTTTGTGCAATCCAAAAATTAGCAAGCGCATTGTGGCAATCACCCTGTTTCAAAAGCACTTTTGCAAGGATGAGATACCGAGAAGCCTCGTCGTAGTCTATTTTATAAAGATTTTGAAAGTAGAACGCTGTATCTATCATCACTTTTGCCGAATTGAGGTGATCGAGATGCAAGTAATTGTTAGCCATTGCAGCCGCAGCCCGTACTTTATAGCTAATCTCTGATGGATATATATGAATAAAATCCCAAGACCGTTGATGCCACACCTGTGCCGAAACAAAATCGTCACTGTTGCTGTAGGCATTCCCTATATCTATGATATTTTCAATAAGTCGTGCATCTACTTTAGTTATGGGTAAAAGAGAATAAATTTCATAAGCCTCCAACAACATCTTGATGGCTTCTGGGTAATTACCTTGTCGCGAATACAACTCACCCATAACAGCCTTTGTATCGCCCATACGTAAATCTGAATGAATTCTGATACTGATATCGTAAGCCTCTTTTAAGCAAGTTAAAGCCGTGTCATACTGGCTTAGACGCAAAAAGAGTTTTCCGCGTAAGGCTTTTGTGAAGACCAAAATAGTATCGTTTGGAAATGTCTGCTCGCACAAGTCAATATATCTAAAAAGGAGTGAGTCAGGCGTGCCTTCTTTAAAGTTGTAATAAGTAGATTCACAAGCCGTGCCGTACCACTTAGGGCGCATTTTATCATGAATATATCGAACAGCTGAATCGGGTGACAACTTTGAAGCCGTTAAACAAAAGTCGCCATTAAATTCTTTACGGGTAAAAAACGTGAATGAATCTTCTTCTACTTTTTGACAACCATAGGTAATCATCAAAGCTAAAAAGATACTTAAATAGTACAAACCTTTAGAAATGGACATAGGAAATGCGTTATTGGGTCATAAAAGTAAGTGAACAAGAACAATTAATACAAATGTCTATAAAATGTCCATATCCAATACTTGAATCCCCCCTTTTTTTTCTATCTATTTGCACATGTTTAATAATGTTACCCAAACAAATAAAAATTTAGCACGTCATTTGGAGTAACTGGGAAAATGGGTAGTCAATTTTCGTGGGGATGATTGGCTACCTCTCAGTATCTTTTAAATACAGTAGTTAAAACAATAGACTTTTAGTCTTAATAAAATACATAAAACTTTGCGTGACTGGGAAGGTGGGTAGTCAATTTTCGTGGGGATGATTGGCTACCCCTCAGTATTTCAACCAATCCTAATGTTTTCTTCCAAATTTATCCTGAAAGTCAGTCTCTTTCCGCAACTTTGTCTTTTTACTGAGGGGGCATCTTACCTACACCTCTGTTGTTGTTGATTTAACTCATTACTCATTTTAAAACGATTCTAATGACTGCTTTTCCAAAACAGTTTCGGCAAATGCTGTGGCTTTTCCTCACCTTGCCGTACATCCTAAACGCTCAAATACCTTGCGGCACGCCTGAAATTTCCAATGAAAAAGAAGCTGTACAACAAGAACTCATCCAACGCCTGCGACTCACACAAGCCACCACACAAAGGACTCCTTTGACCACAACTTATTTAGCCATCAAACCCCAAATCGCTCGGACAACAGCAGGGACAGGTGGTTTGAGCCTAACCGCACTCAATGATGCCTTGGCGGAGCTAAACCGCAGTTTTAAAACCGCCAATATCGAGTTTTATTTCTGTGGCACTTCGCCCAACTATATTGACAACGACAACCTATACAATGGTACTTACAACGATGCTGATGCCCTTGGGTGGCAAGCTACGTATGGCGCAACCAATGCGCACAATGTTTATTTCTGCAACAGCTTAGGCGGCGTCGGTGGCTATTCTTATGGCGCAACACAAAACAAAAATTATAACCGCACCTATGTCTTGAATGGTCAAGCCAATGACGATAAAACCCTCATTCACGAAATTGGGCATTACTTCAATTTGGCGCATACCTTCAATAATTCAACCAATGCCATTGTATCGGAACGTGAATTAGTCACACGCAACAATTCTGAGGTTTTGCCACGCCTATCGGCAAATTGCAGCACAAAAGGCGACTATGTCTGCGATACGCCCGCCGACCCACGAGGCAATGGCGATGCCAATGTGTCGAGTTGCATCTA
Organism: Saprospiraceae bacterium; assembly: GCA_031367705.1. Taxonomy (GTDB): domain Bacteria; phylum Bacteroidota; class Bacteroidia; order Chitinophagales; family Saprospiraceae; genus JAAFJT01. The sequence goes on from JANLQI010000381.1 coordinate 9,002, forward strand.
TTCTGGTACCGTACTTGATGCCAATATGGATGCCTTCGCGCCCAGCGTCAACAATTATATGGATTATAACTTTTGTGATCCGTATAACTTCTCCGCAGGACAATATACGCGGATGCAAAATGCCTTGCTCGTCAACAATACGCCCAACAGCAACACGTCCTTAGCCTACACTTTGGATTGTGCGGAAACAGCGCAAACCGCACCGAGTGGCTTGACGCTTTCTTTGGTCAACACAAGTATCAGTTTGGGTAATGTGTTGAATTGGACAGATAATTCAAGCGTTGAAACAGGTTATATCATCGAAAGAGCGACTTCCGCAGGTGGCAGTTATGACCCGATTGGTGGTGTTGCACCCAATGCCACCTCTTTTACGGATTTGGCGGTTGCCAAAAACACGACGTATTATTATCGTATCAAACCCAGTAATTCCAAGGCGAATTACAGCACAAATGTAAATATCACAACGCCGTTTTATTGCGGTCCAAATTATTCATCGCCTTGCACAATCGGGTCAACAACAGCCAGCCACATCATCAATCGTTTTAAAATAACGACAACAGGCAATAGCACTCTTTTTGACAACAATGCTTCGGGCTGTTCTGCCAATAGTTTTGGGGATTATTACAACACCGTGTCCGCTACAGTGTCAAAAGGAGCAACTTATAACTTCCAAATGAACACTTTTTATGGTTCAAATGGCTACTTTCCTCAGCACATTGGCATTTTCGTTGACACCAATCAAGATGGCGACTTTGACGACTCAGGCGAGCAAGTCTATCGCAGCACAGGCACCATTATGAATGGTACGACACAGATTAACGGCAGTTTTGTCATTCCAAGTGGTGCAACCACTGGTACAACACGTCTGCGCATTCGCTGTCGTTACAACAGTGAAGAAGTGGGGGATGCCTGTGGTAGTTATGGTAGTGGTGAAACCGAAGACTATAAATTAATCGTTCAAGCAACCCTACCCGTTGAATTACTCTATTTTAAAGGGCAAAATACTGAGGGGGGTAATTTATTGACTTGGGAAACAGCACAAGAGGTCAATAACAAAGGTTTTCAAGTAGAGCGCAGCCCCCAACCCCCAAAGGGGGCTTTTATGACGTGGGAATCAATCGGTTTCGTTGCCCCCCGACCCCCAAAGGGGGCTTTTGCTCACTACGAATTCCTCGACGTAGCTCCCCCTTCGGGGGTAGGGGCATACTATCGCTTACGCCAAGTGGATATGGACGGCAAAGAAGACTTTTCAAAGATTATTGCGATAGAACGGTCGGATAATACTGAGGGGGGTAAAATCAAGGTGTATCCAAACCCTGCAAACGATCTTTTGACCATTGAAAATATATTAGGTAAAGACATTGACATCGTCAACACCTTAGGGCAAGTTGTTTTGTCTCAAAAAAGGATGCTCAATGCAACAATTAACATTCAATCCTTACAAAGTGGTGTTTATTTTGTTAAAACAAAGGGTGAAGTTGTGCGCTTTATCAAAAACTAAAAATGTATTTTCATTTACCATTTAATAGAAATTCAATTTATGAAGTGGCCTAATCGCTTATCAAAAGACCTTTGCCTTGTCTTTGTATTTTTCAATTTTTTCTTAAACATACTAACCATAAAGGCGCAAAACTGCGGCTGCATTCCACTGCTTTATGAAGGTTTTGACTATCCTGAAGGGGACAATATGCACCAAAAAGTCGGCGGCACAGGTTGGGCAGGCGCATGGAACAGTCAAGTAGGCGACCAACGTGTTGGCTTTCGGGTGGGTGCAAGTACAGTACCGTACAGCAATTTGCGGAGCAACTATAAATCTTTCATCGGTGGTCACTATTGGCATCGGATTGGGCGGACATTGGATGTCAGCGCAACAGGTGCTCTCGGTGCATATCGTAAGGACAATGGCTTGTTGGGTAAGGCTGGAACGACTTTGTGGACGAGTGTTGTGTTTCAAAAAACACAAAACAACAATGAAGAGACATGGTTTGGCTTGCACAATACCAATGTGGATTGGTACGAGGGGAATCCCGGCACCACCAATTCTCGTTTGCTGTTTGGTTATTTTGGCGCAACCAACTCGACGGTCAATGGCATACGTTATTGGACAGTCCGTATTGGCGACAATTACTATCCAACAACTATCCCGATTGACGTGGCGACCCCTATTTTCTCAGTAATGAAACTTGAATTTGGTGCAAACAGCACAACGATCAGCCTCTACATCAATCCTTCGCCATTGGGCAGCGGCAACAGCGACCCCTCAGTACCGACATGGACTTTTACGACAGCGACACCGCTTGAATTTCACCACTTTGTGGTCTATGGCGACAATAATATCAACAACTTTATACTCGACGAAATCCGTTTTGCCACCAATTATCGTTGCGTGGCACCCGATGCGACGGTGGCTGAAAATCTCTTGCCCGTTGCACGTATGTCGGTTTCTGCCATTACAGGGGTTGCCCCTTTGACTGTCAATCTGAACGGTACAACCTCGTCTGACCCTGACGGAACTTTAGTGAATTATGAATGGACTTTTGGCGACGGCGGCACACGAACGGGTGCAACAACCAGTTATAACTTCAACAATACAGGTGTGCTTTATGCACGGTTAAAGGTTACGGACAACTGTGGTTCGACCAATTCAACGACTCATAACATACTTGTTACGGATGCAAATGGGCAAATTAGTTGCTTGTCTGCGCCCGTACCCATAGCGTTTCCCAACTGTGCAGGCACAGGCGGCGGCATCATTCGCATGGATGCGGGCTTGGGGACTTCGTTTAATTTGACGCATGAGAATGGGACAAGCTACCCCCTCAGTAATTCAAGGTTTTCGAACCTACCAATAGGCAATTATACATTGACCATCACAGGACAGAGTGGCTGTGCCGAAACCTTCAACATCAAACTCCCAGCGGACAGTATGAACTGCCCAAATGTGGCAGCGCAAGGCGATAACTTAGTGATAGGCATGAACTTGGAAGGATTGGCTTATTGGGACAAAGGACGGCCGTTTAAAGACTTTATGAAAAACTCGGACAGTCAGTTGTTGACCTTTACACCAAACGGAAACGTGTGGAACACAGGCGTACAGAGCGAAATACCGATGGATACTGAGGGGTATCCAACCGTCATTCCTGCAATGACTTCCATTGGGTTGCAACGTGTGCGCATCGTGTTTTCGGCTGGCGGTCATTTGCCCGTAGGCGATTATGTCTTATTGTATGACGGCGAAGGTGACTTTTACTTTCGAGGCGAAATGACAACCTTAACAGCAACAGCAGGTAGAAAGACCTTTCGGGTGCATGGCATTGATAACTTGTATTTAGACATTGATTATTCAAAACAAGGCAACCATTTGAGAAACTTTCGCCTTGTGCGTCCAGAAGACGAAGCGACATACGCGGCTCAGCCTTTTTATCAACCCTTTTTGGATAAACTATGTCCTTTCAATCCCATTCGTTTTATGGATTGGCAAGTGACAAATGCTTCTACACTCGTCAATTGGAGCGATAGAGCGAAGCCGAATGACCGCAGCCAAACCATGCGCAACGGCGTCAGTTATGAGCATATCATCCAATTGGGCAATACTTTGAACCGCGATGTTTGGGTGTGTGTGCCACACAAAGCCAGCGATGACTATATCCGACAAATGGCGCGGCTGTTCCGCGATGGGCTTAAGCCGCATATCAATGTCTTCATCGAATACTCAAACGAAGTCTGGAATTGGCAGTTTGAACAAGCGCATTGGGTCAATGCCAATGGCAACCAAAACATCAGTTATCCGCGCCAATATACCGAGCGTTCGCTCAATGTTTTTAAGATATGGCATCAAGAATGGGCGGGTCAAACCCAACGCGTCAAGCGGGTTTTAGGCACCCAAACAGGTTATAATTGGGTATCAGAACAGATATTGGCGCAAGCCAAAGGCGCATTTGATTTCTTCGCACCCACGTTTTACTTTGGTTACAATGGCTCTTGCCTCGATAATTTGAGGGCATTGGGTGCTGCCGCAACACCAACAGATGTTATCAACTGCACCCGAGAAACCATGCGGGCTTTTTTTCCATTAATCAGTCAAACTTACCGTTTAGCCCAGATGTATGGCAAGCCCATAGCCCACTATGAAGGCGGTCAACACATGACATCGAACCCGACGATTGAGCCTTTCCAAACCGCTTTATATGCCGCCCAAATAGACCCTCAAATCCGCACCTTGTATCAAGAGATGATTGATTCGATGCGCCGTTATGGTGGTACCGCCTTTGCAACAGCTTTTGTACTGACTGGTGTCCGCGAATCACGTTACGGCTCGTGGGGGCATTTAGAAGAAAGTAATCAAAACCTTAATGCACAACCCGCACCGAAGTATCAAGTCTTACTCGATAACTTCCGCGGTGCACAGGGCAGTTGCAACCAAACGGTCATCGCATTAGAGTTGCTCGATTTCAAAGGTCGCGCCGAACAGAATGGAAACCGATTGACGTGGTCATTCGCAGACACAAAGGACTTAGACAAGGTCGAAGTCCAAAAGTCGGAAGATGGCAGCCTTTTTACAGTCCTTCCGCAGGTCAATGCTCCAATTTCTAAAGTGCGTGAGCGACTTGATGAAACCCCTTTTGACCTAACTTATTATCGTTTACACATAACAGAGACAAATGGTAAAGAGATTTTCTCAAAAACCATTGCTGTAAAACGGTTCAATACTGAGGGGGGTAAAATCAAGGTCTATCCTAACCCTGCAACAACTGTTTTAACCATTGAAAATGTATTGGGTAAAGACATTGACATCATCAACACTTTAGGGCAAGTCGTTTTGTCACAAAAACGGATGCTCAATGCAACTATTAACATTCGATCCCTACAAAGTGGTGTTTATTTTATTAAAACAAAGGGCGAAGTCGTCCGATTTATCAAACAATAACTACAATTAGAATGAGTAAAACTATTGCGTTAATCCTTATTTTCAGTTTGACACAAAGTTGTCTAACCTTTGGTCAAAGCACAACGCTCTTTTCAGACAACTTCGAAACAGCCCAAACATGGACGATTTTTGAGGAAATTGTCTCTGGCAATGCTTGTTATGGCGACAATATTGGCGAAGTCATGCGCTCAACAGATGTGGCACAAGCAGGAACAAATGGTCTTAGGGTTTGGTCGAACAAAAACGGCTCAACTAAGAGCAACCATGTCATCGCAGCGCATACAATCAGCACAACAGGAGGTTTAACAGGGCGGGCGCGTTATGGTCTTTGGGCGTACAATGGGACCACCATTGGCTTAACGCAATCGAGCCCAGAAATGAGCGTTCAGTCAACTCGGACAGTGGGCAGCAGTAACTTGACTTTTATTGCAGGCATCCAATACATTGGCAATCAATGGGTTGCCGACAAGTGGAATGTGTGGCACAATGGCACTTGGCAAACCATTAAAGCATCCGAGTTTGGCACAACGCTGGCTTCAAATACTTGGTATTATCTTGAAATGGAATTCGACATGACAACCAATACCTATATCTCTTTCAAAATTCAAGGCGGTGGTTTGAACGAAACCTTGAATTTGTCCCAAGCCTTTATAAATGCGCCAACAGGCTTCCAAATCGGTGGCGAAGCACGCAGTTGGACACCTTCTCTGTTCGTTACCGCCGAAAGCGAAAACCTTTGGACAACCTGTTCGGAAGTCAGAGAGAACAAAGTGTATTATGACAATGTGTTGCTTGAATCCATTGTGGTTTTACCGATAGAACTCCTTGATTTTAAAGGCATTGCAGAACAAACAAGTAATCATCTGACTTGGATGTTTGCAGACACTAAGGGTTTGAATAGGGTTGAAGTAGAGAAGTCCAAAGATGGTCTTCATTTTACCCCCCTCAGTACCCCCAACCCCAAAGGGGAGACGGCGGTGGATAGTGACCCTTTTGATGTGACTTATTACCGTTTGAAAATGATGGAAACCAACGACAAAGCGGTCTTTTCAAAAACCATTGTCGTTGCCAACAAAGACAGAAGCACGTTGACCGTTTATCCAAGCCTTGTAAAAGACATTTTGAATGTGGAAACAGAAGTGAGTGGTGATTTCCATATTGTCAACTTACTTGGAGAACAAGTCAAACAGGGTCAAATATCACCCCGTATAGATGTATCTGGGTTGCCAAATGGCATATACATATTTAAATTAGGCATCACACAGACGAAGTTTGTAAAGTATTAGTGGGGATAAAATAAACCGACGGCAAAGTTCAAGACTTTGCCGTCGGTAGGGAGGGGTAGTGGCAACTGTTATTGCTTCACAAACGTCGCCTGTTCATCACCTACTTTCAAGATGTACGTCCCTATGGGTAATAGAGAGACATCCACCTGTGGGATTATCACACCTTGAGAGATGTGCTGTCCTAATAGATTAATGATTTGGTAATTGCCTTTTGCACTCGTTTCTACTGTCAAAAAGTGGCTCGTTACTGAGGGGTACACTTTTAGTCCGCCTTTGCCCCCAAAGGGGACATTTTGGACGGAAACGACTTTTGAGAGCGTTTCTTTGCCGTCGTTGTCTATTTGCCGTAGGCGATAGTAAGATGTACTGAGAGGGGTATTATCTGTGAAATCATAGGTTGCCGCTTTGCCTTTGGCATTTAGGAAACCGATTGATTCCCACGTCTCAAAAGCCCCCTTCGGGGGTTGGGGACTACGTTCTACTTGAAACGCTTTGTTGTTCACTTCATTGGCTGTTTGCCAAGTCAATAAATTACTGGGTGATTTTGTGATGGACGAAGGCAGCGGCGCGGCTTTAAAACTCAATAACTCGACGGATACAATAGCACTCAAAGCTATAAAATTAGAGTTCGAACCTATCATTGCGAAGTTCTTTATATCCGCATGCTTGTTATTACCTGAGTCGTCTATCAACTGCAAAATAGCTGTATTATCCCCACTCGCAATGCCTTGATTACATCGGTAGTAAGCGACTAAGTTGGGTTGTGGTGTAGCTAACGGAGTATTCATGTTGGTGTAAATATCAAAGGCACTTCTCGCTACACTCCAAATCCGAACTTCGTTTATATTTCCCGCAAAGGCATTGAATCCTTCTTGGAAGTTTCCAATATACGTATGACCATCGGCAGCCAAAGGACTTACTAATGTATTTGGTGAACCTACTGCTAAACCATTTTTGTATAGCTGCATGGTCTTCGTCGCCGCATCATAAGTAACGGCCACATGATACCAAGTATTAGCACTTAAAGTAGCTGGGTCTTCTACTTGAAGAAACCAACCACCATTCACGTTATGTCCCGCTGATAGATGAGCGGAAGGTGCCCAGAAGGCATGAAGGGAACTCCCATCTCCAGAGATGATATTGTTAAAGTTAGATAGATCCGTGATATAAATCCATGCTTCTTTTGTATAGCTTACAGGCAACAGGAGACCACAATCTACATAATCATTAGTACCATCAAAATTTAAAGAATTGTTTTGAGCCTGAATGTAGGAATTTGAAAAAGAAAAAATGAAAAGGGCCAATAATAGTTTGTTTAAATAATCTTTCATGATTGATTGAATTTGTTTGTTTTTTAAAGCGTAAAGGAGGTCATTACAAAGGCAAAGCCTCTTTACTGGCTGCAAAAATATATGTTTTATATACGAATATCAATAGTTATTAAAAAGGATTCCTTCCATTTGAGAAAGAAACCCTTTTTATGGTAGGTAATGAATACAATTGTATTACTATAAAATCACTTGAAATATCTGCCTGTTTTCTCTAAAACAAATAGAAAGACAAAGTGCCGTATGTTTTTATTGCTTCACAAACTTCGCTTGTTCTGTTTGTCCAACTCATGTAGGCGATACTCGAAATACCGGTTGATACCATACGCCAACGCTGCAAGCAATAAAGCCCAAAAAAGCCAGTAGCGTATGCACTGAAAATGGCGTTGTCGTTCTTCCCTTAATATCTCTGTGTTGTGTATCATACCGATTTTCTATTGGTGTGCGACAAAGGACACCTAAAAAGAGGGCAAAGGCAAGAAAAGGGAGTTGACAAAAAGTTGACAATGTTAGAAGTGTGGTATTTTTTTTGAAAAACAATAAAATATTTACATTTTATTAACAATATTAAAAAACCAAAGTATTTAGATTTGTATCTCAATACATATGTGATGCATGTATTGTATAACGAACTGAAAACAAAATCTCTATAACGTGCAAACGCTGGTTTTTAACCGACCGTCTTTTGTACTTTACTGCACTTCTTGTTTTGCCTGTATCACCTCATTCACCTTATTTTCTTCATTTTTTAAACATCTTAGCACATGTCTAAAAACATTTCTGGACAAGGCAAAATCGTGTCTAAATTCATGGACATTATTGACATCCTCGAAGTCATGGACACCGAGTGGAAACCCATTGACGACCAACTACTCATCGCAAACCTCAAAACCCGTCATGCGGCGGGTAAAGCCCTACTCGACGACATCGGTACGGCATTGGCTTTTAGCCAACTCAAAACGGCTGAACGCGAAAAAGCTTATCAGCCTTTGAACCCCTTGGTGAAGCGCATCTACGCCGCCGCCAAAGCCTGTAAAATGGAAGTGACGACCATCGAAAAAGTCAAAACATTGAAAGATTTGATTGATGGTACAAACATCAATCAAGCCACCGCCAAGGTGAGACGTGAAGAAAAAAAAGCCCGTGCGCTCCTGCCCGAAGGCGCGGAACTGCCCGAAACGCCTAAGGCACGCTCTGTCGCAAAACAGGCTTATGAAGAACGGTATGACAATTTTAAAAAATTAATAACGCTCTTGACCGTTTCCGAAAACTACAAAACCCATGAAGCAGAATTGACGACAGATGCGATGAACACGCTTTTAACCGCTATGTCTGCCGCCAATAAGGTCACAAATGACGCAGACAAGGCTTTGGCAACCAAACGTGCCGAACGAGATGCCACGATATCGGGCAAAACGGATTCGATTCTTTCAGACATCAAGGACATTAAAGACCAATTGATTAGTAAAGAAGGTAATTCGGGTGTCACGTACAAGAAGGTGACAGCGATTAAGTTGCTTAAGTAACGATACGTTTTTATGTTTGGGGAATTTTGAACGTTCCCCAAACGTAAAGTTGCATTGAAACAATCCGGATAAACACTATAAAGCTTAGAACGCTCTTCATTTCACCCACATCTTTTTCCGAGTCCGTTGACCGTTGTTTTTACTCATCAAACCCTATCAAACAACATCGTCATTGCGAGGGAAACCGACACCTAAACAGTGTCGTTTTCCCTCGCAATGACGATGTTCTTTGGTTGGGTTTGTGGAATGCAAAACTGTGGTAGCGAGACTACAAAACTGTGGAGACGGGATAATAAAACTGTGATGGCGGGATGCGAAACTGTGATGGCGGAATACAAAACTGTGGAGGCGGGATAATAAAACTGTGAAGGCGGAATACAAAACTGTGGAGACGGGATAATAAAACTGTGATGGCGGAATGCAAAACTGTGATGACGGAATGCAAAACTGTGATGGCGGGATGTAAAACTGTGGTGGCGGAATGCAAAACTGTGGTGGCGGAATACAAAACTGTGGTGGCGGAATGCACAAACAATAGACCCAATTCGCTATTTGTTGCGCTCATTCCCCGATTATGTAAACAAAAACCGCTTGTTCGATGATACGAACAAGCGGTTTTTGTTGTTTTATACTGAGGGGGGTGTTTGAATCCCTTTAAACGGTGAATGTATTACAACACATCGCCCAATTTGCGTCGCAATCTATAGCGCGTTTGATGAATAGCGTTCTTGGAAACCCCTAACATATTCGCCATTTCTTGAAGATTGATGCCCAGTTTATCGAGTACTACTAAGCGGGTTTCGGCGGGGGTGAGGTCAGGGTATAAGGTCTTTTGTTGGTCAATAAAATCAGGATAAATCTTTTCAAACAAGTGGCGGAATTTTGCCCAATCGTCTTCGGTGAGGATGGTACTGTTGAGGAGTTGTTCCAGATAGCCGTTGCGTACGTCCGAGTATTCCAATTTTTCGATTTCGAGGTTGAGCATGTCCACCTTTTGCGCGGTTTCGAGTACGCTGTTATTGACACTTTCGAGGTTTTGCTCGGCTGCCGCCAAGGCGGTGATGGCTGTTTGTCGTTTGGTTTGAATACGGCGATAGATAACATAAGCCAGCACGAGGACGAGCAATAAAAACCCAAAAGATAGGTTGCGTAACCGTCGCAAGTCTTGTTTTTCATTTTCGACAAGCGTGAGTTTAGTGTTGTACTTCTCGGCATCAAGTCGTTTCTGTATCTTCTCCAATTTACGTACATCGTTGCGGCGGCGCAAGCTGTCTTCAAGCGGTTTGACCAGATTGTTATACCGCACAGCCTTGGCATAATCACCTTTCAATTCATACAATTTAGCGTAGAATTGATACATACTGAGGTGCTTAAAGTAGCTGGACGGCGTAGCTCCTTCTTTTTTGCCCATCGCTTCCATTTGTTTTAGAAACGACTCCACTTCATCCAATCGCCCCATTTCCAATTTCGTACCCGTCAAGGCTTTCAGGGCTTCGTACTTTGCTGATTCAAAAGTAGGCTCACTGTTCGCGAGTTGACTGATTTGCATATAACCCGCATCCGCAAAATGCTCCCCCTCAGTCATTTTCTTTTGCCGCAACAATATGGTCGCCATATCAATGGACGTGAAGCCTTGCCAAAGCTGGCAAAACTGCTGGATTTTCACATCATTGGTTTTGAAAGACTGCGTGAAATCTAAAATCTTTTGCGCGTAAACGATGCCTTGGTCATATTTCTCTTGTTTTTGGTAAATGGTTTGGATATAATTCAATATCAATACATAAAAATGGTAGCCATTCTCTGTCGGTTCAATAAACCTTTCGGCAACTTTCAAGAATTGTAGGGCTTTCTCAAAATCTTCTAAATCATACATAAACTCGCCCCCTTGAAACATGACAATCGTAATGCTGTAATCCTTAAATTTATCGAAGCCCACCGCATCCATCGCATCAAACTGGCGGAGGAGTTGGGCATAGTTCTGTTCATAAGAAGACTTATCGTGCTTGTATTTTTGGAATTGCATATAATATTGAGCGACGAGCAACTCCACCTTAAAATTAGAGGTTTTTGCGGAGGTTTCCAATTCCGTTAGAAGGCTAAACATCTCCACTTCTGACATTCCCAACACCTCGTGTTTGAAGAAATAATAAAACCTCAGCAGCCACACGGCGTGACGGTCTTTCTTATCCAAAGCAATTTGAAGCATTGGATTGTACAATGACCAAAAACTCGCCGAATCGGCTGTGCCCAAAGGGCAATCATGGATAAAACGATACCGTTGTGCGGGAGACATTGCGCTAAAAGCGGACACGTCCAAAGGCGGTTGGGCTTGCCCTTTGGTAAAAGAGAGGAGTTCTAAAATACTTATGTAAAGGATTAAAAGTAAGTGATTCCGATTCACGTTAGTTGTTGTGATATTCTTTATTATCTTTTTTATTTATTCGCTATAAATGAGTGCCAAACGATTCAAATCATTAGCAGTGCCACAAACCTTCTTCATAATTTTGATAAAGGTAAACAAAATATAGTATTAATTATTAGTAGTTTTTTAGTGGAAGACCCATGTCACCCCCTCAGTATAAAATGGGCAAAATGAGGTGTTAACGGAAGCCTTGCTTGCGTTATGTACAAATAAAAAATGCACCGATGAGAACGGTGCATTTTTTAGGGTAATACAACATGTGATTAATGCTAAACAAACATAACCGCAATTACACATTTTAAAACATCAATTTGGTCTGACCAATATTCATCCGAAAACCAGTACCAAAAACAAGGGTTCTTTGGTTGCGGGTTGGGTCGTCGCTGTCTTTTTTACGGGCCAAAATATTGAAATCCACGAACATATTGTGATAGACTTGATAACTCACATCGAGCGACATGAGCAAAATTTTAGCTTGAACGCCTTCGCCTGTAAAGTAGCCATAGTCGCCTTTTCGAGTTGTGTACGGTGTTAATGGGTCATCGCCCCAGTTGCGGGTCATACTGCTTTCTCCTTGCGTTGCGCTCATCAAACGAGCATCAAAGACGAGTTTACTGAGGGGTTGGTATCTGGCGCGTAAAAGTATTTCTTTGAAATTCGCACCTAATGGATGCGCTAAGGGCTGACCCGCGTGTGAGTAGCTGTTCGTACTGTCGCCATGTGTGAAAGTAAAAGGGCGTATTTTATTGTATTCCAATTGTAAGTCAAGGTGGTCAATACCTAACGCATTGGGGTATTTGATGCCAATTTGCCCGCCATATTTGTTCGCCCACCAGCCGTCACTGGCAGAAATAATTTCTTTAAAATAAAACTCATCGAGCAGTAATTGTCCATAAACTTGGCATTTCTTGGCAATATTCCACTTGAAGTTTGCACCCACATTCACATTGTCAGGGCTGCCCAATGAATGTTCTACGCTGCGATAAAAAATGATGGGATTCAAATATTGCAATTCAAATTGTTGTTTGCGGCTGGCAATGACAGATTCAAAAATACCAAAATTGAGGTTGGGTGTAACATTATAACTCAAATGATGGAGGGCGATAAATTTCTTTTGTAATAGGTCATCACCTGACTTCTGTGCCGCAATATTATTGAGTTCTGAAAAGATGTTTTGATATTGAAATTTCCAAACCTTTGTACTCAGTTTGAGGAAGAAGTAATTGTTTGAAAAATCGGATAAGAACAACGACCTCATACCGTCTCCAATAAAGTTATTGCCATGACCAAACTGAATACCGATGTGTGGCGTGGCATTAAAACTGACAAGCCCTTGCGCATTCAAATAATCATAGCCGTTTTTGATATTAAAAAACATACTTTGATACGATTTGTAAAATCCTGAACCTGGTACAGCTTTATGCTTTTCGACCCAATCTGTTCCATAATTCGGAAAACGCGACTGTGTTTCAAGGATATTGGTATAAAAATGCACACGGTTGTCAATGCTGCCGCGTATTTCAATACCCCGTAGATTCTTAAAAACCAACTCTTCATCGTTTCGGTCTTTTCCTAAGTTAAAATTGATGATGGGGTTGACGCGCAGGCTAAAGTTTTTAGTGTCTAATTCCCATAAATTCGCAGGCGTTTTGTAAAAGTACTTCAAAAGTGGCTTCTTATTGAGCCGATACTGAGGGGGGGCTAATGCACCCACAAGCGGTTCTTTTTTACCCGTCAATGTCGTTGGTTGCTCCGATTGCAATAGCCAATCGTTGTTATCGTCATAAATGTATCGAATATCCTTTTTGTCTAAATCCGACAAATGAATGTTAGACATCGTATCAAGTGTCTGCGCATAGCGAGTGACATCGCCGCGTGTAAATGTTTTTTGAGCAGAATATAACATTGAAGGATTGCCATAAAGTATCTCAAACCGATTCATGGCATGATAAACGGCTTCGTTACTGAGGGGGTATCCTACGCCTTGTGCAAAACCCGATTGGCATGTCAATACAAGGGAAAAAAGGAGAATTTTACTGTTTTTCATTATTTTTTATGATTTATGAACGTGCGAAGTTAGTGCTTAAACTTAATGGATAATGGATAGTTGATAATGGATAATTCAAAAAGTTGAAAATCATTTTGTTGCAACCAGACTTTTAGGCAAACCATTTTTTCAATTGGGTATAAAAAAAGCCCTTCCAAAATAGAAAGAGCTTTTTTTTTAGTGGATAGTTGATAGTTGATAATGGATAGTAACTAAACACTATCCATTATCAACTATCCATTATCAACTATCTATTCGTATTGATTTTTAGTTTCAAAACCAGCGTCTTGCAATATTTTCTCTTTTCTGAAAAGGAGTAAATCCGCTTCGACCATTTCGTGAACCAATGCGGGCAAATCGTATTTAGGTTTCCAACCCAGCTTTGTATTGGCTTTTGTTGGGTCACCTATAAGTAATTCAACCTCAGTTGGACGGAAATAACGTGGGTCAATTGAAACAACTTCACGACCCATTTCAACTTGATAGTCTGGATTTGAACACGCAACGACATAGCCTTTTTCATCAATGCCTGTGCCTTGAAACCCTATGACAATACCGACTTCTGCAAATGCCATGCGGATAAACTCCCGGACTTCGGTTGTTACACCAGTAGCAATGACGAAGTCCTCGGGCGTGTCTTGCTGTAAAATCAAGTACATGGCTTCGACATAGTCTTTCGCATGGCCCCAATCGCGTTTGGCATCGAGGTTGCCCATGTACATTTTGTCTTGTAAACCCAGAGCAATTTTGGCAACGGCTCGTGTAATTTTACGCGTCACAAAGGTTTCACCACGCAAAGGGCTTTCGTGATTGAACAAAATGCCATTGCAAGCAAACATATCATAAGCTTCTCGGTAATTGACCGTTATCCAATAGGCATACAATTTAGCAACTGCATAAGGCGAACGCGGGTAAAAAGGCGTTTTTTCAGACTGTGGCACTTCCTGCACCAAACCATACAGTTCGGAAGTGGAGGCTTGATAAATCCGTGTTTTTTTCGTCAAACCCAACAAACGAATGGCTTCAAGAAGGCGTAACGTACCTATACCATCGGCATCAGCCGCATATTCGGGCATTTCGAAAGATACTTGTACATGCGACATCGCACCTAAATTGTAAATTTCGTCGGGCTGAATTTCTTGAATTATGCGGATAAGATTGGTCGAATCCGTCAAATCGCCATAGTGTAAGATAAAATTGACATTGTCCACGTGCGGATCTTGATACAAATGGTCAATTCTGTCGGTATTGAACAAAGATGCGCGGCGTTTTATGCCATGAACTTTATAGCCTTTTTTCAAAAGGAGTTCTGCGAGGTATGCGCCGTCTTGACCGGTCACACCTGTGATAAGAGCAACTTTCATAGTTATATTATTTGATTTAATATGAGTTTTAAGGAAAGGGTAAACAGACAAAAGGGTTTGAATATGCTATTGACATTCAAACCCTTTTCATTTACTGCGGTTGCAATTTTTTTACCCCGAGGGCATTTTCTGTAAAGTCATACAAAAAAGTGAGTGGCACTTTTGTCCCTTGTGGCAAATCCATTTGCTTTTCAGAAAGCCAAAGATTACCTATGCCCGTATGATGTCCACTTTTGATAGCGGTATTTGTAAAAACATCCATAAAACAGGCGATACTGTTACCGTATCTATCAAGGATATTATCTGTCTTTTTTATACCTTTTGTATATTTTGTTTCAATGTAAATGAACCCCTCAGTAGATTCTTTAATTTCGAACAACTCCTCGCCATTAATCGTCAAATGACGCAAAATATTAATCGCATTTTGGCGGTCAATATCATCTGAATACTTGATTTGCCAATCACGGCTCATCATCGGGAAAACTTCATAAGCATCACCTAAACCAATAGATTGAGCAAAAGCTTTGTGGTCATTAAGTCTGTAATAATTCATACCGCCTTCTGCGTCTTTGGCAGTATAAGGTACTTGCGACAGAGCCGAAAGAATAACAACGAGTGTGTCGGGGTCGCGTTCTGTGATAGAGAAAATTTCACCCAAAATTTTATCATACGCTGTATAACCATAAGTCATGGGGTCATCATCATCATTAATGTCTGGATATTTTATAGATGGGTCAAAATCTTTCCCATCAAATGACCGCCAATAATGGTGTTGATAGTGAGCTGTTGCATTCAAAAATAAGGTGTAATATCCAAAATCTGTTGATTTAAGGACATTTTTAAAGATATGAACCAAGAACCAATCAAAAACAGTTGCCAACTTCCACTTATTTTTTGGATTCAATTTTTGACTCACAATTTGATATGCCATTTGAGCATAAAGCTTCACAGGCAAGCGAAACTGTAAACATGAGCGTAAACCTTTCACTATATCACTAAACGTTACGCTGGAAGTGGCATGACCTTGAACACGACGGGAGATAATTTCCCACAAAGGACGAAGGCTGGCAGGATATGTTTCGTTTTGAATGGCCCAAGGGTCAGAGAAAAAAATGCCCCCCTCAGTATTACGACGTAAAACATTCATACTGCCGATGATGCCAGATTCGATGTTTTGTTCGCTAAGCGATTCCCAAATTTGTTTGTGTTGAAGTTGATGCACATCACTTAAGTGAAAAATGCCATGTTCGTCATAAGTCTTACCCGTGTGAGCTGTTACCCATTGTATCCAAGGCTCCAAATTATCGTATTCAGTTTCTGAAGTTGTCTTCAAAAAAGTCCAATCCCGTTGTAATTTCGCAAAATTTGGCAATTTCCCCTTAGCAATAAGAGAGTCAATGACAGCACTTGAAATCTCGTTCATTTCAATCTGAACGACACGTTTGTATTTTTTTGTTAATTGAATTCCCTTTATCAGCATTACTCTTTTAAAATTTTTGTCTTTTTGTACCAAAAAAACATTTTTGAAAAACGGTGAAAGTTAAATTCTAAAGTTTGATAAAAAAAGGAAATTCTTTTCATATATTTTGCGTTGTATAACAGCAGGCTCAAAGTTAGAATAAAGTTTTTTATTACCAAAGCAAAGATTAAAAACATGAAAACATTATTGCTATATATAGCATTTTTTATTCGATTAATATCGAATAATAGGTGTTTTCCGACTCAAGCTATCAAGTCAGATCAAAAAGTTGTCTTATTTTTTTGAATGGGCGTATGACATACAACGTTAGTGGATAACGTAGCCCATTTTCAATCCAAATTTTTTTTGTCTCTCTTGTCACCGTCCAATAGCTTCCCAAACCACTTGTACTAACGCCACCAAGACGCATTTTTACCATTATTTTATCTAAAAAGAAGGATTTACAGGTTGAAATCTTAAATAATCGAAACATAAAGTCAATATCAGCAGTAATTTTAAAATCCGTCCGAAATACCCCTACCCTATCATATACCTGCCTACGGACATATAAAGTCGGATGCGGTGGCAATTCACCATCTTCAAAAAAACGGTCATAATAAGGTTTGCTGCACCAAAGTCGTGCGACTTTATCCTCCGCCCCTGTCCGAAAATAAGATAAATTACCGTAAAGGGCTTCTATCGAGTTTGATTTGAAAGCATTAGCCACATCACTTATTATGGTATCAGATGCTAATATATCATCTGAGTTTAAAATACCAATAATATCGCCCGTTGCTAATTTTATCCCTTTGTTCATCGCATCATAAATACCCTTATCAGGCTCTGAAACGATAAGAGATACTGAGGGATACGACTGAACGATGTCTAATGTTTCATCTTTCGACGCTCCGTCAATTATAATGTGTTCGATATTTGGATAGTCTTGACGGCTGACACTTTCGAGGGTTTCGCGAATTGTTGCAGCACTGTTGAAGGTTGTTGTGATGAGGGTGATTTTCATAAATCTGTATCCAACTCTTTAAGCACGGAAACAACGTTGTCAAAATGTCTATCGGCTGTAAAATAGGTTGCGAAATGCGTCATTGCGGCTTGACTCATTGAGTCATAAAGTGGTGTATTTTGCTTTAGTTCATTTATTTTTTCAGCAATAAAAGCCGCTTTGTCCGTATCTGAAATCAAAAAACCAGTTTGACCATCAATGACTAAATCAGGTATGCCCCGATGTGGCGTTGCAAGGATAGGCATACCATAAGACAAGGATTCTATGATAGAAATGGGTAATCCTTCAATATAATATTCAGTCGGTAAAATAAAAATATGGGCTTTTTCTAAAATTTCTGTCTTTGTACTGCCTTTTACGACACCCATAAATGATACATTGTTTTGAAGTTGTTTTTCTTTTACAAAATCCCAAAAATACGTTTCTGCTTCCTCCGTTGATTGCTGTAGCGTATCATCGGGACTTGTCATAAACTGACCACAAAACAATGTTTTAACATTTATGTTATACTTATTTACTAATAACCACGTTGCTTCCAAAACCGACATATACCCTTTACTTTGAATCATATTAGATAAAAAAAGCAGGACTATTTCATCGTTTTCACTACCTAAATGCTTCGGTTTTAGCGTACTTTCTGGCTCTGGAATACCGTTTGAGATAACCGTTACTTTGTCCAAAATAGAAGGCGCAATATCAAAATTGGGACGAATATTTTCAGCCAACAATATAATCTTATCTACTTTTTCCAAAGTCCGAACTATCCATTTCTGTAAAAAAGGCGAACGACTGTCAACAAATGTTTTGTAATCTCCTATGTGGAAATGGGCAACAATTTTTTGTCCAAACAAATGAGACAATGTTATGGCAGGAAAATCTCTAAAAAAGCCCAACGTCGAAGCGGCGGGTGATATGTAAACGATTTTTTTACCAAAAGGTATTTTCCAAAGATAAATGATGAAAACACTTAGGTTTTCAAAGATTTTCATGAATTTCCCTCCGAGAGACTCTACATTCGTTCTGTTAGACAACTCTATTTTGTCAACGTCCAAGTCCCGTTTTTTTAACTCCTCAAACAAGGCCTGTGTTGCTACGGCTTGCCCTGTTATGGGTGGAGGAAATAAACCTATAAGTAATATTTTGCGATGCAGCTTTTTGATATTAGTCAAAATAGTAAAGTTATGCGGTATATTTTATGAAAGAAAGTTCCCGCCCAACATCTGATACGAAGAACAGTTTGTAGCCTGCCTTATTTAGTTTTGAAATCGCTTCCTCTGTCTCTTCTTTCATGAATCCATACATACCATGATGAAACTCAACTAAAAATTGACGTATTGGAATTTTTGTTGCCAGTATATCATCAATAACTTTATATTCAAAACCTTCAATATCAAGTTTTAAAACATCAATATATTTATGCCCTAGTTCTTTCATAATAGTAGAAAGACGCGAGACGGGTAACTCAACAAAATGAGCATCCGCACTTTTTGCTTGCGATGAATGTGAAATATGTGTTTCTATTTCGGGTGTATAGAACTTGACAACAGCATCTTCTTCAGCAAGACCAATCTGAATGAAATTAAAGTTTCTCGGCAATGTCTGCTTTGAAAGCCAATCATGTACTTTAGGCGTTGGGTCGAAAGCAAAAACAGGGCAATTGTATTTTTTAATAATAGATAAATCAAAAGAAATATCCTCTCCAACACCAAAAGCATAGACGATGCTTTTACTATTCAAGGATTCTTTTTCTATTGTCCAGTTACCATAATCAGACCCGTGCTTTTCCATTTGAATACGCGTATCTAAGGAAAAGCCAGGACTTATACCACGCCATTGTTCAATCTGGAGTTTTACTTTTCGCCAAATTCGTTTTGGATTCATCAGTGGGGATACCCCTCAGTATTTTTAGTTTACGAAATAAATTTTTCAGCAATGACGCGCCAATCAAATTCTTTTTTGGCAAGTTGAAAAGCGTTTTCTCCCATTTTTTTTCTTAAACTTGTATTTAATAGCAAAGAGTAAAAGGCATTTTTAAAACTTTCATAATCCCCTTCTTTAACGCCAAAACCACTCTTGTTCCTAAAACGTTCTGTCAAATCATCGGAACAAATAATGGGGCAACCACAGGCAGAGGCATCAATTGTGCTAATAGTCGGTAGCCCAGGCCAAACGGCTAAATCCGCAGCATTGTAGAAAGCGACTAATTCGGATTGATTGACCATTTTTTGGAAAATGACACGATGCCGAGCTGCCGAAAACACTTTGTCCCATTCAGCTTGAAATGAATGAGCCACTCCGCTAACGAAAACAGAAACGATGGATATATCGGGGCGATTTAACTCGTCAATCGCCCTAATAATATCCTCAGCGTTTTTTCCTTCATATATTTTGCCTGTATAAAGTACCACAATTTGCTCATCACTGATACCTAATTCGTGGCGTTTTCTTACCCTTAATTCTGGGATGGGTTTAAAGATATCAAGCCATGTACCCAACGAAATCATCTCCAATTTCCCACTACTAAAACCTAATTTTTCTTTCAATACGGTCATGCATCCATCAGAAATACCGACAATTTTTGATGCCTTCTGTTCTACTAAACGCGTTAAAAATAAGCGATAAGAAGCATAAACGGCTTTTGATAACCAACCCTCTCGGACAATGCTCGGAATGGTGTGTTCATCAAAAACAATTCTGGCATTTAGTTTTTTAGCAATAAAAAGAAGCCTAATTGCTGAAATATTGAATAATCCATGGCAAATAATGACATCGGGCTTTAGGTTGAACAACGTTTTTTTAAACCGAACTAACCAAACCCTTGAAGCAACTTCCAAACGAATAGGCAACCGAATTATCTTTATATCCCCATCGAAAAACTGTCCTTTACCGATGATACGTTCGCCTAAAATATTTTTAACTGTTGAATTATATTCAGGAAATGGAAAATAGCGGTCAGAAGTTACAACCGTTATATCGTGTCCTGCTTGTTGATGTGCCAAAGCCAAACTATTCTCTTGATACCCCATCGAAGGCATATAATAACTGGTCAAATGAACAATTTTCATAGTGTTTTTTTTAAGCCTGCCTTTGAATTTGCTAATAATAAATCGGTTTGTTAATCCGAAAAATTCTGTTGCTTTTGAAGCTGCTTTTCATCAATATTAACCCAAAAAATAGATAAAGCCCAAAAGTCAACTGAAGCCCAAAGTGAACCAGAAAATTGACTGACGAAAAAGGACAAGCCGACCAATGTACTAAAACAAAAAATAGATGGATATCTGAATGGTAAAGAAAATAGCTTAAAGACGAACTTACCCATAAAAGGAAAAAACATAATTCCGCCCAAAATACCCAAAGCCATTAAAGTTTCAAGAAATGGATTATGTGGATATGTCTTATCATACGAATTGACAAATTGATGCCCAATAATAGGACTGCTTAAGAAATCGTTCCACGCCGCTTCTTGTTCATAATCGCGTAATTCTTTACCCCCTTTTTGCCTTTCTTCGGCAGTGTCTTTCAAACGATTTAATAAGGTAAAATCTATATTTTTCAAAGTACTGGCAACAAATAGCGATATGAAAATGATGATAATACCAATTATGAACACCTTAAAATTATTAATAAATCGGTTAAAACGATGCCCCTTATAAAAATAAAAACCAAGCGTATATAACAACATCAAAACCGCTAAAATCATCGGTGATCGTGACCCTCCTGCAAATAAATTGATCAAACCTAAAACAATACACAATGTCAGTAAAAACCGTTTGAGACGATTGCTCTCTTCACCCATCAACAACCTGTTTAAGGCAATAACTATCAATTGACAACCTGTATAACTAAGTGTAATCTCATTAATGGCTCTCGAATCATCTGCACCTTTGATAAGGTTGCGAATAACAAACATCTGCAAACTCAACCCAACTTGGGTTGCTAAAAGAATTATCATAAGTACATTGCTGATAATTAAAATCCAAAGTGTCACTTGTTCTAATTGACGTAAATCAATATAACGACTCATTGACATCATCGCAATAGACGGCAGAATACAGTTCCCAATCGAAAAAAGATAAATCGTCTCTTTGGGTATGCCGTATGGAACAACATGTGATATTTCAAAATCATAGACCAATCTAATAATATATAATATCCAAAAAGCAAGCATTAAAACATTATACCATCGAAACTGATACGTTTGTTTTTTAAAAACGGATGCACCTAACAAAAACAGAGACATAGCCACAAATAATGCTCTAAAAGCGATATTGACGGGTGTTGAAGGTAGGTGTATTAAGGCTGGTATGGCTGCCGAAATAGGATAACTAAAAGTCAACAATGCTATAAGCCACAATGCCACTTTACCAACAACTTTATCACTGACAAGGTATCGTCCGATGGATTTGCGTTCAAAAGATGTGCTGTCCCCCCCCTCAGTATATTGCGCTGTAATCAATATCTTTTAGCCAATTTAAAGGTCAAAAACAAGTTCAAAACATAAACAACAATATTAAAACCCACAAAAAAAACAATCGAATAATAAGCATCTTGAAACACAAAATAGCCGATAAAAATACCTGAAAGGCTCGCAACGGTATTGATAACTTGCGCGAACAAATTAAGTTTTGTTTTTTGGGTGACAATATAAACCGTCAAAAACGGAACTGTAATAAACTCAAAAAACAACATCATGCTCAACGCCTGTGCATACGTGCCTGCCACTGTCCATTTTTCACCAAAAAAAAAGGAAAAAAACAAGGGTGCTGTGAACAGCAATACAGAAAAAGGCACGATGCCCAATAAAACCATGCGTTTCAAAGTGGCACGATATAGCGGTTGAAAATCGTTTGTTTCCCGAAACGTATTGATTGCATCGTTTTTAAAAACATTGCCTACTGCGTTTGCTATGACCAATGTTGGCACACGCAAAATGCGAATCGCTAAATAAAATAATCCAACAGTTGCAGGCGCATATAAAAAACCAAAAACGATGGGAACAACTTGTTGATTGACGGTCAAAAGGAACTCCGACCAAAGCATATACTTCGGAAACGCAATGTATTGTTTCAATATACGCCGTGTCGCCGCCCAATCCCAAAACTGTTCAAAAAGCGGCTCGCCACTCATCATGACGATTGTCAGAATGAATTGCGTGAGTAAAAAAGCCCAAAAAAGCCCCTCTTGTTTTGCACTTGAATAGGCTATTGCGATGTTCAAGACCGTTGCTAAAAGGGCTTGACCAATAGAGAAAAACGTATTTTTGAGATATTTTTCCTTGCGTTGAATCCAGAGTAAGACGGAGGAAATGCAGCCGCCCAACAAATTACTGAGGGGTATCCAATAAAGCCAATGCGGATGATTTTGAAAATAAACATTTTTCAAAAGAAGCGGACTGAACAACTGAAAAAGTAATAAAAACGCCGCCGAAGCTAAGAGACTCAACAGAATACTCGTTTGAGTCACCCGTCGCCCTTCTTCTTCACTTTTGGGTAAAACAATCGCCAATTCCATTTTGCCTGTTACTAGAACACCTGTTAGCAAACTGTAACTCATAAATTGTTGAAAAATACCAAACTGTTCAGGCGTGTAAAGCCGTGTCAAAATAGGTGAAACAGCAAACAAAATAGCTTGAGCCACCACAGAACCAGACGCTAAAATAGAAACATTTTTGAAAAAACGTTTCTGCTCTGTTTTTTCCATCAAAATTGCTTTTTGAGCATTGCTTTTTCCCAAAGGAAGGGCGTGAGTGCTTGCCAGGCGTATTGGCATTGATTGATGGAAGGGTTTTCTGCTTTTATAATTGCTTCAAATTGAGCTGTGGTGCGTTTGACATCTACCAAATCACAGTTTTTGAAAGCTGTGGAGTTGATATTATCCATGATATAAGGCTTCCATGCGCCTTGAATCCATTTGTTGAGTGGCGATGTAAAGCCAATTTTAGGCTTACGCCACGTCACTTCGGGCGGCATAAATGGCCCAATAGCATCACGCAAAATGGCTTTTGTATAACCACCTCTGATTTTACTCGTCCACGGCAATGACATTAAAAAACTGACAACCCGATGATCCAAAAAAGGCATCCGATTTTCGACACTTGCCGCCATAGCAAAACGGTCATAGTTGCGTAGCATAACAGGTAATAAGGTATGGTGCATTAAATCGTATAATACAGAGTTGAAATTATCCAAACCTTCTATTTTTTTATACCGACGCAAAGGCAACCGGAATTTATCCTTTAAAAAAGGTAGTTTGTTCAACCCATGAAGCACATTCACACCA
Organism: Saprospiraceae bacterium; assembly: GCA_031367705.1. GTDB lineage: Bacteria > Bacteroidota > Bacteroidia > Chitinophagales > Saprospiraceae > JAAFJT01. The sequence continues at coordinate 32,661 of JANLQI010000381.1, forward strand.
GCCACACGGGTCATAAAATACGCCGTTTCTTTTGCCCATTCTGCATCTGACAACCCCTCAGTATTTTTCTTCGGCGCATTTGGGTTCCAATTATGCGTACCATTACGCGTTGCTATCACTTCTTTCATTTTTGAAGGGTTCAACCCAATATCAAAAAATGATTCATACAAATCATAGGCATAACCCGATAGAATTTCGTCCGCGCCATGTCCGTCTAAAGTCACCACTACCCCATTCTCGCGTACCTTTTTGTAGGTTTCAATCATCGGAATTGGTGCTGTTGGGAATAATTCTTCAAATAAATAAAGATACTCCTCGAGTTTATCAATCCCATCTTGTGGATCAACATCTACATACGTGGCATGGGTGCCAATGTGGTCAACAACTTTTTGAGCATAGTAAGTCTCATCAATTTCTGTATCTGGAAAGACCGCTACAAAAGCGTGTTGCCAATCGCGTTGTTCTCGTTGCAAACTGCCCCGCCGACCAACTTCTGCCATCGTACACATCACGGCACTTGAGTCCATGCCGCCACTTAATGACGTGCCAATTGGCACATCCGCCCGCATACGAATACGACAAGCATCTACAAAAAGTTCTCTAAAATGCTCAACTTGGTCTTCATACTGAGGGGGTGCTTCAACGAGGGTTTCCAATAGATTCCAATACTTCGTAAATGTCAGTTTTTTTTCCTTCAAGTCAACATAAGCATAATGCCCCGCAGGAAAACGCTTGATGCCTTCTACCAAACATTTATCGGTTGCCTCATACATATAAATGTTTTGGCGGCACCAATGAAATTCTTTTGAAGGTTTATTTTCTTTCAAAAAAGGCATAATTGCTTTCATTTCCGATGCAAAAATAAAAGTCTCTCCTTCAAAAGCATAAAAAAGCGGCTTTTTGCCGAATCTATCTCTCGCTAAAAAAAGCCGCTTTTCTGTTTTATCCCATATCGCCAACGACCACATGCCGTTGAATTTTGATAAACAAGCCGCGCCCCATTCTTGATACGCGGCTAATATAACTTCTGTATCTGACTCGGATTTAAAACGATATTTCAGGATTTCCAACTCTTTTCGAACTTCCAAAAAATTGTAAATTTCACCATTGAACGTGATGACATATCGCTCAAAGTGCATCGGTTGTTTTCCTAAATCGGAGGTGTCCAATATAGACAAGCGTCTATGCCCCAATGAAACAGCCCCCTCAGTATCATGCCAAATACCAGAGCCATCAGGCCCACGATGTTGCAAAGTCGTTAGAGCGTGTTCAAATTGTCTATTTTCTGTTTTAGGTAAAGTGCCTAAAATACCACACATAAGGCGTTAATTTTATCGTTCTTGTTGCTTAAAATATCAGAGTTGCAAATAACTATACCCCGCCGAAGGTCCATAAAGCCCCTTCAAATCCACCAAAACGCCGCCTTCTTTCATAATAGACTCAAAATACTGAGGGGTCATTTTTTTATAATCTTCATGTGCGACGGCAACAATGACGGCATCGTAATCACTTGAAACATTGTCAACCATTGTCAATTTGTATTCGTGTGCAATCTCATTTGGTGAGGCATGAGTATCTGTAATGTGTACATTAATGGAATAATCCATCAGTTCACGAATTAAATCCACCACTTTTGAGTTGCGAATATCCGAGACGTTTTCCTTGAATGTAATGCCTTGAACCAATACCTTGCACTGTCCCGGGTTTTTGCCATTTTGAATCAGCATCTGCACCAAACGTTTGGTAATCCAACGCGGCATATCATCGTTGATGCGTCTTCCCGCAGCTATAACTTGCGGTTCAACACCCATTTGACGGGCTTTGTGCAACAAATAATAAGGGTCAACCCCGATACAATGCCCCCCAACTAAACCAGGTTGCAGTTTGATAAAGTTCCATTTCGTTCCTGCCGCTTCAATAACCGCTTTTGTAGAAATACCCATTTTATTAAAAATCATCGCCAATTCGTTCATTAACGATATATTCAAATCGCGCTGTGTATTTTCAATCACTTTCGCCGCTTCAGCAACTTTCATACTCTCTGCCTTAAAAATCCCCGCTGTGATGATATGACCATAGACCTTTGCTACTTCCTCCAAAGCTTCGGCGTCAGAACCAGAAACGATTTTCAAAATGGTGTCAATCGTCCGTTCTTTATCGCCTGGATTGATGCGCTCAGGTGAATAACCTGCTTTGAAATCCACACCGAATTTCAAACCAGATATTTCTTCAACAACTGGCAAACAATCCTCTTCGGTACAACCTGGATAAACCGTTGACTCATACACCACATAATCCCCTTTTTTGATGGCTTTGCCAATGGTTTCTGAGGCTTTTTTCAAAGGGGTTAAATTTGGTACTTTGTTGTGGTCAATGTCTGTTGGGACAGCAACGATGAAAAAATGCGCTGTTTTCAAGTCCTCAAGACTTGTTGTAAACAAAATGTCTTTGTTGTCAAAAGCTGTTTTTTCCAATTCGTTTGACGGGTCAATGCCTTGATTCATTAAATCAACTCGTTTTTGGTTGATGTCAAAACCAACAACGCTGAAATATTTGGCAAACTCTAATGCCAAAGGCAAACCGACATAACCTAAGCCGATGACGGCTATTTTCTTTTCTTTTTTTAGAAGACTGTTGTACATAATCAATGATAGAATGAGTAAATGAATAAATGTAGAGATACTGAGGGGTCTATTAGATTGAGTAAATTTGAAATTTACTCAACCTATATTTTAAGCAGCAGATAGTGAATCCCTTATTTTTTTCCTAAAAACAATAAATAACACACCGAGAAAACCGCCAAATAAAAAACCGAGAATAACCGCCATTTTTTTTGACTTTCGGTCAGGTTCAATAGGCGCAATGGGTATATCAATTTCTTGGATATAAGGGGCTTTGCTTTCAAGGGCAAAACCCGCAATGGCTAAATTTTTCTGCGATTCGGCATACATCGTATTATAAATCAAGGCTTCTTTTTTCATTTGCTCGGCAGGCAATTTATTTTGATTAAAAATCAAACCGCGTTGGGTATCGTCAAAACTGGCTGCCGACGCTTCTCTTGCTCTTGCCAATCTTTTTATAGAATCGGACTGATCTTTTAATACTTTATATGTTTTAGCCTCTTTAATCACTGTTTTTTCAACATAAAAATCGCCCAATTCAGCGAAAATGGCTTTAATCAGTTCTATCGAAAGCGTCTCATTCTTCGTTTTCAAATCAAGGGTTAACATCTCCGATGTTTTGGAAAAAGAGCAGGAAAAGATGCCATTTTTTCCAGAAAGTATATCGTACAGGTTCAACAGAGCCTTGTTTTCTGTTCGGCTGAATCGATCAAAATCATTGTTTTTAAATAGAAATCCATCCAATCCAGACGTATCTTTGGCCCATGCTTTGTGCAATTCTCTTTCACGAATGAGGTGATTCGCAAAAAAATCATCTTGACCATCTATCGTCACGCGCTGAAATAAAGCCATTTGAACGATGCGACGCGATTTCGATAAATCTGTAATTTTATCCAAATTAGTACCCCGTCCACCTAAACCATCTAAGCCCAATTTGCCCGCAATCGCTGCAATACCCAACGAACTGCCCTCATTGCCATTGACTAAAAAAGTCAAACTTGCACTGTACTCTGGTTTTGCCGTAAAAGCCTTATAAAGTAAAAAACTTGTTATCGGTACAATAAAAACCAAAAGCCACAGCCAATTACGAAGCACTTCCCGACTATATTCACGAATCGCAAGAATGATGTCCTTAAAGGAAATTTCATCGTTTCCTATTGCTTTAATGTTGTTTTCTGCCATTTTTATAATAAAGTAGTGTTATTTCAGACGTGCAGTTTAGTAGTGACTCAAAAATACTGAGGGGCCCACTGAGGCAAAAGAAGGTCGTTATTTAGTCTTTTGGAAACAGTTTTTTTGCAGGGTTGCCGACCCAAACTTCACCTTCGCCGACATTTTTCAAAACAACCGCACCCATTCCGATAGTGGCATTTTTACCAATTTTTACTTTTTGTATAATACTCGACGAAGGTGCGACCCAAGCATTATCCCCAATTTCAACACTGCCCGCTACCAATGCAAGGGCAATCACAAGGGCATTGCGCCCGACTATCACGCCATGGGCGATGTGAACAAGATTATCTATTTTGCAATTTTCTTTCAAAAGTGTACTGCCTAAAACACCTCTATCAATACAGGTATTATTGCCTATTTCAACGCCCGACTCAATAACCACATTTCCGACATGTGGGATAAGCGCATAATCGCCATTTTCATCTTTTTCGTAGCCAAACCCTACCCCACCGATGACATTGCTGACACCAATTTGAACGCCTTTCCCAATATGTGTACGCCTTTTTATGACAGTATTATGCCCAATCGTCGTATCGTCACCAATAATACAGCCTGCTTCAATGACCACATTTTCGCCAATAGATAGGTTTTTACCCAATTTTACTGAGGGGTCAATAATGGCTGTCCGTGCAATTTCACGCTGTTCAACAGGCATAAAAAACGTCTGAAGCATTAAACGGAAAGCACTGCGTGGGTTATCTGTAACCAAATATTGACATTCTGGATGAATATCTGTTTGCTCAATATTTTGACAAATAATCGCACCTTTCTTGACTTGCTTTAAGACATCATAGTTTTTGACACTCGCCCACATAACAACATCGGAACGGTCATTGTCTTGCTCCAATTGAATCGGCTCAGTAATAATTGTATTTTCATTACCAATAATCTGCGTAATCCCGATTTTAGAAGCTATTTCTGATAAAGAGTATTGATGATTCATACGTATATATAAATAGGTGTGCTAATCCTTAACGCAAAGCATAGATGCGTTCGATGATTTCGACAACTTTCATGCCTTCGAGCGCATTTGTGGTGATACTGCCTCGATTTTTCAAGACATCTACCACGTTTTCGATGATATAGTGATGATTTGCCGCCGAACCTTTGTAAGGGCCATAATCGTTTGGCGGGTTTGAGGCTTCGAGTGTCGGCATCTGATAGTCTTTAATATGACAATATTCGACTTCATTCATATATTGCCCGCCTACTTTTAAAGAACCATTTTCGGCAATCACCATAATGCTGCTTTCCAAGTTTTTGTCCCAAATAGCGGTTGAATAGCTTAAACAACCCATTCCACCATCTACAAAATCAAACTGAATAAAGCCAGAATCTTCGAAATCGGTTGAATGACTGTGCGTAAAGTCATTAAAACGGGCTTTAACATTTGTAATATCGCCAAAATACCAATACATCAAATCCACAAAGTGGCTAAACTGCGTGAATAACGTACCACCGTCTAAATCACCTTTGCCATGCCAACCTTCTTTTTTGTAATAACGGTCATCACGATTCCAAAAGCAATTGATTTGCACCATAAATACCTTCCCGAGTGTGCCATTATTGAGCAATTCTTTGAGCCATACTGAGGGGGGGGAATAACGGTTTTGCATGACACAAAAAACCTGCTTCGACTTTTGCAAAGCTTTGAAAATAATGCGCTCGCAACCTGCTTTTGTCAAAGCCATTGGTTTTTCTACGACAATGTTTTTGTCTGCGTTCAATGCTTTCAATGCCTGTTGCTCATGCAAACCGTTTGGACTTGCTATGACAACAACGTCATATTCGACATTTGATGCCAATAATATGTCAATCGACGGAAAAAAAGGCACACTATAGCTGTCTAAGCCCAAGGCTTCTTTGGGTTGAATATCACATAATGCCGCCAATTCAGCATCTGGGTTTTGAGAAATCATTGCTGCGTGACGTTTTCCAATATGACCACAGCCAACGACCGCAAAACGCACCTTATTATTATGACTCATTAATTAAAGTAGTAAGTGTTATTGTCTAAAAAAAAGAAATTACTGAGGGAATACCCATTTTTTTCGTAAAATGGGTCAAAACATTTCAATTGGACATGGCTTCGCCCTCGATATGTTCCACGTACATAGCTTAGTTCAAAACACAATTCAACCAAAGAGGGGGCGAAATTAGACATACTCGTTAGGAAAAAGAAACATTTGAGTAATTATTGTACTCAAACTTCATTATTCAAAATTTCTTATTTTGCCACTACCCTACCCTTTTCTTTAAAATCTATATTTTGAGAATCAGAACTCTACTGCGTTTTCTTGAAATAGTCATCATTTCCGATACGGTCTAATTCTGTTCACTGTTTGAATACGTGCCTCATTCTTTCTATTTTAGTTTTATTCTATCTATCACTTACACTATATTTTGGCAGGGATGAACGCTCTGATAGTCGCGTTAGCGACTACATATTTGAAACAGACTAAGGCGAGATTTTTTTTCATTCTAAGAATCAATATTGGTTAACATACTGGTTCTACAAATCAAAGGGGAAAAATAAAGTTAGGTGTGTTCTAATTATGTAGTCGCTCACGCAACATTAGGCCATTTAATATTCATACAAATATTTATAATTCTATTTGTATAAAATTGCAAATATTTGTATGAATATTAAATGATAAAAATAAAATCACTTTAATACAATTAAATACACTTCAATACAAAACAATTTATATTTTTACACTTTAATTCATAAAAATACAAATAGATATGGTTATTTCAGTCACAAACTTGAAAGGCGGCGTTGGTAAAACAACCGTTTCAATCAATATTGCGGTGGGCTTGGCACTCAAAGGATACAGCATCTGTCTCGTTGACAGTGACCGTGAACAACGCTCTGCAACCGAGTGGCGCGACAACAGAACGAAGGAATCACCTCAGATAACGGTGGTCAGCGTGTCCGAAAAGCAGTTTACAAGTGAAATTAAAGCCCTTAGAGCAAAGTTTGACATCGTGTTGATAGATGGCGTACCCCAACTATCAGAACTCGCCCAATACACAATTGGCGTAAGTGACTTGGTCTTGATTCCCATAACCCCCAGCTTGATTGATTATCGGGGTTTTGAAATCTTCTTTCGGAAGTTCAAGGAAATCAAATTGATGAAGGAAGAGATTGGTGGCAAAGTGGAAGGAGCTGTTATCATGAATCGCGTCCAGCGCAACCGTTTGGTCAATGAAATTCCTGAAGCGGTTGAAAGTTACGGTATCCGACTTTTGACAAATCGTCTTGCAGATAGGCTGGCTTACAAGGATACTTTTACTGAGGGGTTGGGTGTTTTGGAATACAAAGACGAAAAAGCTAAGAACGAAGTGAGTGGGATGGTAGATGAAATCGAAGAGATACTAAAAAGTATTTAATGTAATTACTTACAATTCTTTTTGTATAAAATTGTATTATTTCATAGTTAATTGTATAAAGTTGTATTTTTATTAATTAATTTAGATAATTATGATTTTATTTCTATGAATTCATATTTTTATTAATCATTACAAAATCAATCATAATAATATGAAACAAATAAAAAAAATTCAACCAAAATCGAATCCTGATATTGATTTGGAGATTTTGACACAACGCATAAGAGAAGGCAGTAAGCAGACACTTGTTGAAGAATCGTCCGAAGAGACACCTGTGACTAAACCGAAAACGGCACCGAAACCACGAACTATAACCAAAAACGAAGAACCGAAAGTAATTGTTCCAAAGAAAAAAGCGGGACGAAAAAAGCAAAATACAGTAGAAATGCACCGTTTTGCCATAGATTTGCCGCTTTGGTTGTTCGAAAAAATGAAATCTGACGCTGATGAAAATTTTTCTACTGTGCGCGGTCAAATTTTAAAATTGTTGTTAGCACACTACAAAAACTGATTATTTGTGTAATTTAGCGACTAAATTTAATAAAGCATCAACAAAAAGCCTTTTGTTGTTTTTCTATTTTTAATATCTTTTAATCCTTTTAGACATCGCTAATCTATTGATTATCAATTTTTTATGCAGCCAACTATAACCAAAAACGAAAAAAGTATAACTGAAACGAATTCAACTATAACCAAAAACGAAGATAATTATAACTGAAACGAACTTTACTATAACTGAAACGAAGAAAGCTCTTTAACTATAACCAAAAACGAACTATATAACTGATATGCCTAAAATTTGGATAGTCTGCGGTATTTAAAACACACTTACACCTTATTATATAGCAGGTATTTGACACAAAACAGCACATTAAACTTAAAAAATACATTGTCGTCACTCAACTATAACCAAAAACGAAAACTACGAGCCTTTATATTTCGCTTTAAGTTATAGTTACAAAACAGACTTTGTTCTGAGATATGAGCCAACGAACAAAAAAAAATAGAGGCATTAAACTCATCAAGAAGTCAAATGACCTCATCGAAGCCCGATACCGCTTTGATATTTGGGAAACCCGTGTTTTCACGAGCATCTTGTCTGAAATTGAGTTGCACGATGAGGACTTTCGTGTTTATCGGGTCTATTTGCGTGATATTATCAAGGAATTCAACATAAATAATGGCGATGCTTATGAATTGTTGCGTCAAGCGACACATAGTTTGATGAATAAAAAACTGTATGTCAACTATGAACATGATGGCGCTATTAGAGAGAAAATTTATCATATTATTCGCAAAGCAGACGTGATGAAGTCTATTTTGGACGAATCACGACGCAAAGTGAATGAATATGTAGATATTTCGATTGACCCCGAAATGAAGCCCTTGCTTTTGGAGTTAAAAAGCCGTTTTACGACGTATGATGTTCAGAATGTCGTCAAATTTAAGAGCAGTTATACGCTGCGGATTTATGAGCATTTGAAACAATATGAGAAAATAGGGAAGCGGACGATGGACATTGAGTACTTGAAACGCATCTTTGAATTGACGACAGAATACCCGCTTTTTGCCAACTTTTATCAAAAAGTCATTGACCCAGCGTTTAGAGACATCAATGAATTTACGGATTTGAATATTTCACGCATTGAAAAACTCAAAGCGGGAAAAAAGGTGGAAAGCCTGCAATTTTTCTTTCATTCTAAATCAAAAGAAATTGGGAAACAACCGATAAAAGCTATTCAGTCACCAACACGGGCAGTGAAAAGCACTCAAAAAGTTGAAGCCGTACCAGAACATGGGCAAAAAGACCAGCTTTTTTTGCAGTTTCAGGGCGTTGTTGTCGGTGAATTTGGCGTTTCGCCCACTGTTTTTTTGAGAGAATTGGAGGATTGTACTGAGGGGAGGCTTGAACAAGCGATTCGCGTGACACGCCGTGCCGCTCAGGAAGGGAAATTGAAAAACCCATCGGGCTTTTTCATTGAAGCCTTGCGTCGTGACTTTACAGACCCTAAAGAGCAGCAAATAAAACGTGCGCAAACAGAAACGAACAAGAAAACAAAGCTCAAACAACTTGAAAACCAGTTGAAATCGCTCAAAGAAGACTATCAATCAGCCCTTAATCATAAAATTCGGCTGCTTACAGAAGTTGACACTAACATTACGATAGCTGCTGTTGAAGCGATAAAAGAAGAAAGTAAAGGCTATTTCGCTTTAAAAGGTGTCCAAACAGAAAAATTGACACTCGATGATTTTAGAGAAGACAAAATACTGAGGGGTCTCGTTATTTTGCAAATTCAAACGCAAAATAAAATGCATTTTACGGAAATAGACAATATATATGTGCCCCAAATTCAAGCATTGACCAATGAAATGAAAGATTTAAATAGTTGATTTTCAATAGCTTAAACATCTAAAATCGTTATGAAAAACCATTTTACCTTCCGGCGTATCCAATGGATACCCCTCAGTATATTAGCCGCTTTATGCCTATTAGTAGCATGTCATACCGCTTCTTTGACAGCTATAAAAGACGATAATTTATACAAAAGCCTAACGGCAAAACGTCTTCAATTACCCAATCAGTGGAAACTCACACCCGCTGGAACGAGCCTGCCTTTGGGCGATTTGCCCTTGAATATGGTCGTTTCGCCTTCAAAAAAGCTATTAGCAGTGATAAATAGTGGTGTCAGCAAACAGAAAATTCAGATTTTTAATGTTGACAATGCCGTTTCGTCGGTCAAGCTGGTTTCGGAAGCAGAAATTCCTAAATCATGGTATGGTATGGCATTTTCAAAAGACGAAAAACGATTGTTTGCCTCGGGTGGCAATGACAATACGATTGTGGTGTATTCGATTGATAATCAAATAATTAAGCAGGATACAGTTATAAAATTGGGTGAAAAATGGTCAAAAAATAAAATTTGTGCTACAGGCATTGCTGTTGATGATGCGACAAATCGCTTGTTTACCGCCACAAAAGAAGATTCTGCGCTTTATGTATGTGATACAAAAACCTTAAAAGTGCTGAAAAAGTACCCCCTCAGTAGTGAAGCCTATTCAGTTCAAATTTCGCATAGCTTGAACGAAATATATGTATCTCTTTGGGGTGAAAAGCGTATTGCTGTTTTTGATTTGAATAGTTTGGAGAAAAAAGCAGATATAGTCGTTGGTGACCATCCCAACGAAATGCTGTTGAACAAGAGTGAAACCACGCTTTTTGTTGCCAATTCCCTGGATAATTCGGTGTCTGTTGTTGATTTAAAGACAAAAAAGGTCTTGGAAACGCTCAATGCAGCTCTTTATCCCGATGCGCCAAATGGCTCAACAACGAATGGTTTGGCGTTGAGTGGCGATGAAAAGACCTTGTATATTGCCAATGCAGACAATAATTGTTTAGCCGTTTTTGATGTCGAAAGGGTAGGAGAGAGCCATTCTAAAGGCTTTATTCCGACAGGTTGGTATCCGACAAATGTAAAAGTTGTCGGTAAAAAAATATTGGTTTCTAATGGCAAAGGCATGAGTTCGGAGGCGAATCCAAATGGCCCAAGTCCGTTCAAAAAGAGTGAGGACAATCGGGCGGGGCAGTACATCGGTTCGCTGTTTTTAGGCACTTTGAGCGTTATTGATGCGCCTTCGGTGAAGGAATTGGCGGTTTATTCAAAATTAACCTATGAAAACACCCTTTATTCCAAAGAAAAAGAGCTGAATACTGAGGGGGTGATTGGCAATCCAATTCCGATGAAAGTGGGTGCGCCTTCGCCTATCAAATACGTTTTTTATATTGTCAAAGAAAATCGGACGTATGACCAAATTTTGGGCGATGTGAAAGCGGGTAATGGCGATGCCAAACTCTGTCTTTTTCCCGATAAAATAACGCCTAATCAACATGCTTTGGTTAATAATTTTGTTTTGTTAGACAACTTTTACGTGGACGCAGAAGTGAGTGCCGATGGTCATAACTGGTCTATGGGTGCTTACGCCAATGATTTTGTGGAGAAGACTTGGCCTACAAGTTATGGAGGTCGAGGTGGTAATTACGACTTTGAAGGCAGCCGTCGAGTAGCATTTCCAAAGGGCGGTTTTATATGGGATGCATGCCAAAGAGCAGGTGTTTCGTACCGTACTTATGGGGAATTTGCTGACTATTTTAAAGCAAATTATAAGACATTGGAAGGGCGTATTTGTCCTAACTATTCGAGTTGGGATTTGAAAGTTCAAGACATTAGTAGAGAACGTGTTTGGGAACATGATTTTGATTCACTATTGACAATCAATCAGTTACCTCGTTTTTCAACGATTCGTTTTGGCACTGACCATACTTCTGCCATGTCAAAGGGGGCGTATTCGCCCAATGCAGCTGTGGCAGATAATGACTTAGCGGTGGGGCGTTTTGTGGAACATTTATCGCAGTCGTCTATTTGGCACGAATCGGCTGTGTTTATCGTCGAAGATGATGCCCAAAATGGGGCGGACCATGTGGATGCACATCGCTCAACGGCTTATGTGGCGAGTCCTTATATCCGCCGAAATTTTGTTGACCACACCATGTATTCCACAAGTTCGGTGTTGCGGACGATGGAATTGATTTTGGGAATTCCGCCCATGAGTCAATACGATGCCGCCGCGATGCCGATGTATCGTTGTTTCACTGAAAAACCAGATTTAACGCCTTTCAAAGCCTTGTCTGCGAGTATTGACATCAACGAACGCAATATAGCGGATAATGAATTGTCACGCCAATCAGCGTTTTTTAATTTGGCTGAATTAGATGCTGTGCCAGAGCGAGCGTTTAATGAGGTGCTTTGGAAAGCGATAAAAGGGATGAATTCGGAAATGCCACCACCTGTTCGTGCGGCTTTTGTTTGGGCTAATGGGAGTGATGATAATGATTGATTTTTTGACCACTGATTGGGCTCGACTGGTTTTCACTGATTTTTCACTTATGGTGATAACAAAAAATCAGTGGAAACCAGTCGAATCAGTGGTCTTGTTAATGTTCAATAATCGGAAAATCTTCAAAATTATCCATAAATGGCGTAAAATCCACTTTAGAACAAGTCACAATAGGCTTTTTGAAAGACAGATAAAGCATAAGATTGTTTTCGACGATGCTACCAATTTGATGCTCACGAAACAATGACAAAAGGGTCTTACGTGCAATGATTAACATATCAGACCACTTATTTTGCTTGCGAACTAAGAAAATATAATAAATTTCTGGATTGATGTACGCTTCTAATTGATTGATAGGAATATTGAACTGGACGCTATAACCGTCTTTTCGTTCAATAGTTTGCGCTGTTTTGACTTGAACGCGTAGAAAAAGCCCCTTTTTATCTTCAACAACGAATAAATCATCGCCAACATCAACTTCGGGTGTTGCAACATTCCAACCCCATGCTAAAAACTCCGACATCGTGACTAATTGACCTGCTTTACCCAGGTTCAAGTTGAATTTCTTGCTCATAGTTTTGTTTGATTGTGTGGGTAACGATAAACCCAGGTGTTTTCACAAATTCAATGGTTTTAAATTGTTTAAGTTCTGTTTCATTAGGAAAACCCAATAAAGCGGGAAAAACGTATTTTTCTAAATGGGCATGGTTATGCTCAAAATCAACGCGCCAATCGTATTCGACGAAAATACTTTTGGCAGGTTGAGCATTTGGAAACATTTCCTTTATTTTTTTATAATCAGACCATCCCAAACCGAAAGTCATACCATTTCCTTGCACACCGTATTGTATTTGTAAAGCCTCCATATTTTTTATTTTTTACAAAGTTAAATTTTATTCGATTGTTAAACAAATAATTTCTTTTCCTATAATTTTTGTGTTTTATACTGAAGGGGGTAAACCTAACCGATTGATTTTCATTTGATTAAAAATCCAAAGGCAATAAACCGTTTGATTTAATAAAATAGGCAAATAAGGGAAGCTACCTCATGGAAAATGCGTAAATTCGCCCCTTAAATTTGAAAAAATGGTAATAACTGTCCATAATTTCGACAAAATCGGCGATAGAACGGTTCTTGCGGAAGGTGAACGCTTGTTTAAGTTGAAGCGAGTGTATGATTTGACACAGACAAATGAAGGCGCATGGACGGCTTATGTCGAAGGAACGAATGACGAATATGCGGTGCGTGTGGCGTTCAAAGATAAAGAAATTACAAAATCTAACTGTACGTGTTCCTACGAAAATGGTTTGTGTAAACACGCCATTGCCCTCCTTTTTGAATTGAGAAAACAATTTTCAGAAGTGCTGTCGCAGCGTGCAGAAACCCTTGTGCAAGATGCGGACGGTGTTTATAGATTAAAAAATGATAATAACGTGAATAAAGATTATTCCCCAAGCGGACTTTATGCCGCTTACAAAACACTACCCGAAAGTGAGCAACGAACGATAAAAATTGCTGCCCTCGTTTATGAGCCGTTTTCAATGACCAAATTGATTGAAGTTTTCAATTCCAGTTTTCAGCACATGGGCAAGGGATTGACAGCCAGTTGGGCTAAAATTTGGTTGTTAGAACTCAATCAAGCCGCTTTTTTGCTTTATTTACCCACAGGACAATACCGTATAAAGCCCGATTTTGCAGATTATTTGCTCGAACAGGAGTTTGAAAAAGATAGAGATTTTCGGGTACTTGTACCGCGTATTCGTCGTTTGATGGAGCCTTCACCAATACGCTATCGTGATTTTGAGCCTTCGGAACGCTATTTCAGAGAATTACGCTTTGCTTATTATTTGGGTAATATAGACGAGTTTCGGAGCAATTATTTTTTAACAATACAAAACAGTGGTAGTTTATCTAAGTATTCTCAAAAAGAGCTGTTGCAGCATTTTCTGCCTTCTGTTTTCAATTTGGAGAATATTGATAAAATACCTGCACCTATTCGCAGTTTTTTATTGAGTGAACAACTTGTTATGACAACTTTTGGGCTGTCTGCAACCGATGGTTATTATGATTATGTGATTCACAATTTGGATAAATTGCCAGAAACTGACCGTCCTAACTTAGCACGTTTGGCGGCACAAATTGCGATGTTTAAAGGCGATTGGGGCTTAGTTGGCACATTATCAAGACATTTTGATGACCTTAATTCTGCCATTATTTTAGGTTGGCAAACTTTACTGAAGGGGTCGGCAACGGAAGCCGTTGATATTTTTAATGCAGGACTTAAAGCCTTGCGTAAGGTTTCAAAAAATCCAAAAGAGTATTTGGTCAATTTGGCTGCCGTTTTTCAAATTTTAGCGCAGCTAAAAACGCAGGATGCCGCTTATTATGGCAAAATTGATACGCATTACAAGCAATTAAACAAGTCCAATGGGGCGTATAATCAAGTTTATGATGCGCTATTGGCGGTTGTCAGCCTTTTGAAAAATGAAAAAAACGCGGCAAAACGGAGCCTTCAAAACATGATGCCAACGTCTGAAATGAACCGTTTTTTCATTTATTTGACCATGTTTTGGGTGGACGAAAAGCTGTTGCCCATGACAACGGTGAAGACAATGGCAGACCGTCTCGTTAAAAATGGCTATAATTGGTTGGCTTTTGAGGTTTTAACAATGCTCAATCGCATTGAACCCAGTGTTGAAAAATGGCAAATTGAGTTGGATATACTGAAAAGTAAACCCCTCAGTAAAAATATCGTCTTAGACGATATTGAGCCGCTTATTGACCTTGTTCCACGCATCGAGGAGTGGGAATCTGCGCTCAATGCTTTGTTGGGTATGACTTCAGGCCCTGCTGCCAAAGCCTTAGCGAAGGAAAATGATTCCCGTCTCATTTGGCTTGTTGATTTTGAAAATTTACAAATACAACCCAAAGAACAAGTGTTTGGCAAATCAGGTTGGTCGGCTGGTCGAAATGTGGCTTTGCACCGCTTAATGCGTGCGGAACTCAACAATATGACCGACCAAGACCGGCGCATTAGCCGCAGCGTTAAGCAATATTATGGTTGGAGTGGTGGCAATGAATATGCGATTGATACCGATATTGCGATTCCTGAATTGGTCGGGCATCCGCTTTTGTTCCTCTATCGTTCGCCGCAAGTTGCCGTTCAATTTATTGAAGATAAGCCTATTTTGAGGGCAAAAGAGGTGAAAGAAGGCTATGAATTGTCGTTTTCTCAAAAAATTGAGGGTGCGGGTTGGTCAGTCGTCAAGGAGTCTCCGACACGTTATAAGTTACTGAAAATCACGGAAAGCCATGCTCAAATCGCTCGGGCTATGAATGGTAATAAATTGGTTGTACCCGCCAAAGGGCGTGAAAGGCTGCAAAAAGTGATTGAAGGTTTGTCGAACCTCGTGACGGTGCAATCGGCTTTTGAGACAACGGATAATTTGCCTGTTGTTGAACCTGATTTGCGGACGTGTGTGCATCTTTTGCCCGTTGGTGATGGTTTTCATGTTGAGTTTTATGCTAAACCGTTTGCCGAAAATCCGCCTTATTTCAAGCCTGGTGTGGGCGAATCGTTGGTTATTGCTGATGTCAATGGCGAAAGGGTACAGACCAAAAGGGATTTGAAAAAAGAGAAAGAAAATGCTGAAGAATTGCTCGAAACGCTGCAAATACTGAGGGGGGTAAAACCCGAACACGATACATGGCAATTGGAAAACGCAGAGCAATGTTTAGAGTTTTTGTTGGAACTACAACCTTTAGTCGCAGACGAAAAAATCATCTTAGAATGGCCCAAAGGTGAGAAATTTCGGATAACAAAAATTGCAGGTTTTGACCAGTTTTCGATGAATATCAAGGAGAAAAACGACTGGTTTGAGGTAAACGGCGAGTTGCGGATAGACGAAAAGATGGTGTTGAGTATGCAGGACTTACTGCGTTTGAGCGAGTCAAAAAGTCAATTTATAGAACTGTCGCCTGGCAAATTTTTGGCTTTGACCAATGAATTTCGCAAGCGTTTGCAAGAAATCAATGGCTTGATGAATCCGCAAAAGGATGGTTCGATGCAGTTGCACAAATTGGCTGCCTCTGCGATGTCAGTTTTTACAGACGAGTTGAAAGCCTTTGATTTTGATAAAAAATACAAGCATAACCTCGATTTACTTCATAAAGCCTTCAAAACGAAGTTCAAAGTACCTGAAAATTTCAATGCGACACTTCGAGAATACCAAATTGAAGGTTTTCAATGGTTGAGCCGTTTGGCAATGTGGGGCGTTGGCGCGTGTTTGGCGGACGATATGGGTTTGGGTAAGACGGTGCAAGCTTTGGCTTTGGTACTGAATCGGGCGGATAATGGACCGACTTTGGTGGTCGCGCCTGCGTCAGTTTGTCGCAATTGGGTGGTTGAAATTGGCAAGTTTACACCGACTTTGAACGCTGTTTTGTTTGGCGAAGGCGATAGAGAAGCGATGATTGACCAAGCGGGTGCAAGAGATATTGTCATCACAACCTACGATTTATTGACCCGTGAGGCGGAACATTTTACCAATAAAAAGTTTACAACCATCATTTTGGATGAAGCGCAAGCCATCAAAAACAGGGCAACCAAACGCTCTGAAACGGCTATGCAACTGCAAGGCGACTTCAAAATTTTGACCACAGGAACGCCTTTGGAAAACCATTTGGGCGAATTGTGGAACTTGTTTCAGTTCATAAATCCAGGTTTGTTAGGTAGTTCTGAGCGTTTTACTGAGAAATTTGCTGGACCGATTGAAAAATATAGAGACGAAAATCGTCGTGACCAATTGCGCCGTTTGCTGCAACCGTTTATGTTGCGCCGACGCAAAGACGAGGTTTTGAAGGAATTGCCGCCTAAAACGGAGATTCAACTCACCGTAGAATTGTCGCCTGAAGAACGTGCGTTTTATGAAGCCTTGCGCCGCAAAGCGATTGCCAGTTTGGAGCGTGATACTGAGGGGGTCGGTGGTGGACAAAAACACTTGCAGATTTTGGCTGAAATCATGCGTTTGCGTCGTGCCGCTTGTCATCCTCGTTTGGTTGATGAAAATGCAGATTTTGTGGAAAGCTCAAAACTGCGTTTGTTTGGTGAAGTGGTTGAGGAATTATTGGATAATGGGCATAAAGCGTTGGTATTCAGTCAGTTCGTTGGGCATTTAAAGATTTTGGAAGCCTATTTGAAAAAGAAAAACATCAAATACCAATACCTTGATGGTTCAACACCGCTTAACAAACGGCAAGAGCGCATCGAGGCTTTTCAAGGTGGCGAAGGCGATTTGTTCCTCATCAGCCTCAAAGCGGGTGGGGTAGGCTTGAACCTCACGGCAGCCGATTATGTGATTCACATGGACCCATGGTGGAATCCTGCCGTTGAAGACCAAGCGACTGACCGCGCACACCGCATCGGACAGGAAAAACCCGTCACCGTTTATCGTCTTGTTACTGAGGGGACTATTGAGGAGAAAATTTTGAAATTGCACGAACAAAAACGCGATTTGGCGGACTCGTTACTGACGGGTGCCGATGTAAGCGCAAGGTTGTCGGCAGATGATTTGTTGGCGTTGATTAAGAGTCGGTAAATGAAAGCGACACAAATTTTAATTTATTTTGTTTTAATAAAATATTTTGTGTTAATTTGTAACTACTAAATCAAGTCAAAAGCAGATTATTATGAAAAATGAAAACATACTTATACCTTTTGAAGGAAAAGAAATTAGAAAAGTCTGGCATAACGACGAATGGTTTTTTTCTGTCATAGATGTCATTGAAGTTTTGACGGATAGCCCTAAATCGTCAACATATTGGGGTATGCTCAAAAAGCGTGAACCCCAGTTATTCACAATTTGTGAAAAGGTGAAATTAAAAGGTCGAGATGGTAAAAAATATCCTTCCGATTGCGCCAATACTGAGGGGGTACTTCGTATTGTCATGTCTGTGCCGTCGCCAAAAGCAGAGCCTTTAAAATTGTGGTTGGCACAAGTCGGAATGGAGCGTATTCAAGAAACGGAAAACCCTGAAATCAGTATTGAGCGTTTGACGGAACTATATAGAGCCAAAGGAAGAGACGATATTTGGATAGGAAATCGCTTAAAAACAATAGGTATTCGTAAAGAATTGACCGATGAATGGCAAAACGAGGTGTTAAGGACAATATAGAATATGCGATACTTACGGCTGAAATTGCCAAAGCCACTTTCGGTTTAACACCCAACGAACACGCTCAACTTAAAGGCCTCGATAAGCAAAATTTAAGAGACCACATGACCAATTTGGAACTCGTTTTCACGGCATTAGGTGAGGAAATAACACGAGGGGAAACGGTTAAAAACGATGCACAAGGCTTCCATGAAAACAGAGATATGGCGATTAGAGGCGGTACTTTGGCAGGAAAAGCACGGAAATTGATTGAAGATGAACGGGGGGAAAAGGTGGTTTCGGCGGCGAATTTTTTAGATGCAAGTGAAGATAAGACAAATTTATTGGATTTATAGCGTAGATATCATTCTAATGTGCATAATTAAAAAGCATCGGCTAAAAAACCGATGCTTGTGATACTTTAATATTGAGTATTTGTTATGAATTTATTTAATGGAATGGTTGTAATATCATAAATTTTAATCAAGCATAGCATTTAATTTTCTTAAATAATTTTCTTCATTTGAAATCAAATCTTCGACTTTATGCCAACCTACGACGAGTAAGCTATCTGCTTTTGGTGATTCAAGTTCATTTTTAGCGGGTAAATTTTTCTTCAATTCTGAAATGAATAGAAGCCCACGTGATGATATTTGTTGAATATAGTTATTTTTATCTGATTTACTCAATTTACCTTCCAGTGCCACCAAACAATAGTATAGTAGTCCGGCACTCTGCCCTCCATTTTCAATATATTCTTTAGTGTAAAATGCTATTTTTTCAGTCTCGGAAGTCTGGGATAACAAAGCATTATTGCGAAGGATTAAAATCGAAGCGACTTGGCAATAAAGCATTTTCTGCCTATCATCTTTAATTGCTGCTTTTTTTTGGGCGTAATTGGCATCAATTATTTGCCAATTAGGTTTTTGTGGTAGAATATCTAAACTTGGTGAGAGACCATTTTTAGATAAAAATTCCCTGTTTTGCATAACTTCGAATGCACTGCTTCCAAAACTTACAGGGCAATTCACTTTTTGGAAATCATATTCAGGTAGTGGCGGTTTTTTGAATATTTTTTCTTCATTAAAGGTTTGAGCTTTCAATAAATTATCTGAGAACTCACTTCTACCTTGGCAACCAAAAATGTTTAGTATTATAATAACGGCAAATAAATTTTTCATTTAATAAGTTTTTAATATTTTAAAAATAAGTTTTTAATATTATTGAGGACTCATACCTTGACAGTGAGCAAATTGACTTCCTCCTAAACCCGGAGAAATATAACCACTACCCGTATAGGTCCAGTTTGCTCCATTGCCAGAAACCATGTAATAGTCTGTCAAGATATAACCAGATGCAACTGAACAATCAGAATTACCCCAGTATGAATAGAACATGTAAAAACCATCAGTAGAACCAGGGTGCCATTGTGTATAGCAACTGCATATTCCTTCATCCAGATCCTTCATAGCTTCGGATGAAGGGAGCAGCACTAAAAGTAAAATAAAAGAAAACAAAGATCTCACTTTTTTCATTTTAAAAAGTTTTAAAATTTGATTAAAAATAATTTTGAATATTACCGTTTGGTATTGCCACAAAAGTATAGTCAAAATTCCGCACATAAAAGACAATTAATCTATCAAAATCTATCATAATATATCACTCACAAATATTAAAACTTTTCATACAAAGCTCTATCCACACAGTCAGGGTAGTAAATAGCTTCATAAACCCATTTTTGATGAGGTGGCAGCAGCAGTCTTCTTTCAGGGAGTTGAATATTAAGCGATTTGATGAGGCGCATAAACATTTGGATATTCATATTGAATTCATCTGCCATATTTTGCCGTGTTTTTAGTGGTATTGCCATGTTGTTATTTTGTTTATTGGTTTTAAAAATCATTTTTCAAAAATAAAAGAGAGTGGACTTTCGAACACATTGTTTGAAAGTCAAGGCGAGAACCCAACATCGTTGCCAGTTAGAGAAATGAATGATACGACGCAGCAAGCACAGCGTAGAATCGTAGAATCGTAGAATCGTAGAATTTGAGGTAATTCATGTGTAATATAGGGCTTTAGATTGAACAAATAGAGATTGAGAAAAAGAATGGTGTAAATATAAACGATAAATTCTATTTTAAAAACAAACTTTTTACTACTTTTACTGAGGGGGTGCAAAAGTTGTTTTTCATACAGAAACAAGGTGTTCAAGGTAACGGATTCGTAAGGTTTAAAAATTAAGATACTTTCAAAATGACAAATCGTATTTTCAATGAATTTCTAAGCGATTTCATGCAACATACCCTTGTTGCCTGTCCAAATTGTCAAAAAAGGGCAGATGTTCGGGTGCTTGACCCATTGAAAGATAAATACGCAAACACGTCACCGAGTAAAGTGACCTGTCTGCATTGTGGCTACAATAAGATTTTGAAAAACGGCTCTTTTTTTGAAAACTACACCTTGTTTTTGACCACTTCTTGCGCCGAAAATACGCTTTGGGCATTGAATGAAGCACATTTGCAATGGCTTGAAGATTATATTGGGGCAACACATCGTTCTCGTCCTGTGAGTAGCAATCAATCTTTGGCTGCTCGATTACCGCAATGGATGACGACGGCAAAGAATAGGAAAGTTGTTTTGAGAGGGATTGAAAAGTTGAAAAACAAACTAAAAAACAGTTAATTTCATTGTTTTTACTGAGGGGTCAAACCACCGCACTTTCCCAAGCCTCAATCCCTTTCTCTATCTCTGAAAATTTGATACCAATGCCCACAATCTCTTTATTGAGATGCCTGTAAGCGGCTGCATAATCTTTATTAATGATTTGTTGTAAAGCGGCTTTTGCGGATTCGTTGAGTTTAAATTCAAAAATAAAAATGCGTTCAGGTGTATGCACAAGGGCATCAAGGCGACCATCAGAGGAGTTGACTTCAGCTTGGATATAAATGCCGAGCAAAACAAAGGTGAGATAAATAACAGAATGGAAATAGGCTTCTCGATGGGCTATAAAAATTTGGTTGGGAATGCTCTTAAATAGCCCATGCAAGAGTTCAACCGTTTTAGAAATATCATTATTATTTAAGCTGCGTGTTAATTGTCCGATGCGTGGCAAAACAGAGGTTTGATGCGTAAATTCAGCCAAAAGCATACGAATTAATGACTGTTGGACTTCTCTATTTGGATATTTTAAAACAACCGTATCAAAAGCCGTTTTTTCTTTAATGGTCAAATAACCTGTTTGAAAAAGTATAGGAATTGGCTCCAATGTGTCCAATTCGTAGGCTTCCAGTACATGAATATCTACTTCCAGTCCATCGAGTTGATACTGAAAATCTTTGTTGAGCCGTTTTACTAAAAAAGTCGGAGTACCCGTCGAAAACCAAAAATTATGGTATTCTTTTGAGGCAAAAAAATTGAGTACAGAAAACGGATTATAAACGAAGCTGCGCCCATTCCAAGAATAGCCGTTGTACCATTCCCGCATTTTTTCGCGGGTATTGGGCGGCATTTCGGCTAAAAGAGGTGCAAAATTATAATCAATTTCAGCCTGAGTGTAGCCGCATAAATCGTTGAATTGGCTTTCGATACTCAAATCACGCAAGTGATTTAAGTCTGAAAAAATAGAGACTTTTGAAAATTTAGAAATGCCAGTGAGAAATAAAAAGCGAATATTGATATCTTCGCTTTTTAAAATGGAGAAAAAAGACTTCAAAATAGCGCGATTCGCTTCGGCTTTTGGCAATTCATCGAGACCGAGAAAATCAATGATTGGGCGGTCATATTCGTCAATGAGAATGACAACTTTACCTTGTTTTTCCGTAATTGAGCGTATCAGTTCACGAAAACTTTCAGCAGGTTCAGTAGCCATAAGTTCAATACCAAAGTCAGAAGCAATGCGGTTCACTTCCTTGAGTAAAGCCAACCGCAAACCCAATTCTTTATGGCTAATGGCATCAAAGGATAAGCGAATAACAGGATATTTTTCGTTCCAATCCCATTTGTTTTCAATCCAAAGTCCTTCAAAAAGGTCTTTTCTTCCTTCAAAAAGGTAGCGTAAAGTAGAAATTAAGAGCGATTTGCCGAACCGACGAGGACGGGATAGGAAATAGGTTTTAGCCTCTGTCAACAGAGGATAGAGTAATTCCGTTTTGTCAATATAGACGAAATTACCCGTGCGTAGTTCTGAAAAATCTTGAATACCAATCGGCAGTTTTAAACTCATTTTGCTCAATTTAGGGTGTAAAGATAAGGGTTTATTTTCAATGTTTTTAGGCTTAAAAGAGTCTTTCAAGCCTAAAAAAACTAACTTTATGCCTCAAATCAATCCAGTAAAATAATGACATCACACATCCATTACCGCGCCTGTAACCTCTGCGAAGCGATTTGCGGACTTGAAATTACTGTTGAAAACAACAATATTACGCATATAGCGGGCGACAAAAACGATCCCCTCAGTAAAGGCTACCTTTGCCCAAAGGCTTATGCTTTGAAAGATATTTATGAAGACCCCAATCGGCTCAAACAACCGATTCGCAAACGGGCAGATGGCACTTGGGAAACCATCGGTTGGGACGAGGCTTTTGACTATGTTGCCGACAATCTGCAACGGATACAAGCAACATGGGGTCAAAATGCCGTTGGGATGTACCTTGGTAACCCCTCAGTACACAATTGGGGAACGACGATGAATTCGACGGCTTTTATCAAAAGTTTGAAAACAAAAAACCTCTTTTCAGCTACTTCGCTTGACCAATTGCCGAGCCATTTTGCAGCATGGGCGATGTTCGGACACCCACTTTTGATACCGATTCCAGACGTTTCACGGACGGATTTTATGCTCATCATGGGTGGCAATCCGATGGCTTCAAACGGTTCTTTGATGACGGCTCCCGATATGGGCGGTTATTTAAAAAGCATACAAAAACGCGGCGGCAAAGTTGTTGTCATTGACCCACGCCGTACAGAAACGGCTGAAAAAGGTACGGAACACCACTTTATACGCCCTGCAAGTGACGTTTTTTTACTTTTGGCCATGCTAAATGTCATTTTGAATGAAACCCAGCCCCCAACCCCAGAGGGGAGTACGCAAAACTTTAAACTCAAAACCTCTGAATATACTGAGGGGTATAGTGTTTTACAAAATTCAGTCGCTGAATTTACGCCAGAAAAAGTGGCTTCTCAAACAGGTATGAGTGCAGAAGCGATTCGCACCCTTGCGCTTGAATTTGCGGCAGCGAAATCGGCTGTGGCGTATGGTCGCATGGGTTTGTCGGTGCAAAAATTTGGCGGTTTGTGCCAGTGGTTGATTAACTGTTTGAACATTGTTACAGGTAATTTTGATAAGGCTGGCGGTGCCATGTTTACCTCTCCTGCGGTTGATATTTTGGCACAAGCCAAACACCGTAATATTTTAGGTCGTTGGAAAAGTCGCGTGCGTGGTTTGCCCGAATTTATGGGCGAAACGCCTGTTTCTGTCCTCGCCGAAGAGATTTTGACCGAAGGTGAAGGTCAAATCAAAGCCATGATAACGAATGCGGGAAACCCTATTTTGTCGTCACCCAATGGTCGCCAATTGGACAAAGCATTTGAATCACTCGATTTTATGGTGTCTATTGACATTTATTTGAATGAAACGACACGTCACGCGAATATCATTTTACCACCTGCAACGGGCTTGGAAACATCTCATTATGATATGACTTTTCATATTTTTTCAGTTCGAAATACAGCTAAATA
>JANLQI010000421.1:0-12329 GCA_031367705.1 Saprospiraceae bacterium
CTTGTCGCTAAAGAGACAATAGGAATGGTACAATTATCTGTTGCCGTTGGTGCTGTCCATGTTGTTACGGCCGTTGTACCTGTGGTTGTCAAAGGGATATTCGTAGGACAAGCCGTTAAAACAGGAGGCATATTATCTGTCAAACAGGGATCTATAAACGTGACGACTACATTGAAACTACACGTTGCAGTATTCTTAACATCTTTAGCAGTATAAGCAACGGTTGTTATACCAATTGGGAAAGCGCCACCATTTGTTAAACCTACTGTCGGGCTTGTCGTGAAAGAGACAATAGGAATGGTACAATTATCCGTAGCCGTTGGTGCGGTCCATGAGGCGACTGCCGTTGTCCCTGTGGTTGTCAAACTTATATTCGTAGGACAAGCCGTTAAAACAGGAGGTATATTATCCGTTGTACAAGGGTCTATAAACGTGACGACTACATTGAAACTACACGTTGCCGTGTTGTTTTTAGCATCGGTAGCTGTATATCTAACGGTTGTTGTACCAATTGGAAATGCGCCGCCGCTTGTCAAACCTGTTGTAGGGCTTGTGGTAAACGAGACTACAGGAATACTGGCGTTGTCCGTTGCTGTCGGAGCTGTCCATGATGCCAAAGCCGTTGTCCCTGTGGTTGTCAAAGAGATATTGGCAGGGCAAGCAGTTAAGACTGGCGGAGTTACATCAATATAATTCAAAACAACATTTCCTTGATGAGGATAGGCATTTACCGTTACGATGTTTCCAGTTCGGGTTGAAGGGATAGGCGTACCGTTTTGTGTTACACTATAATTGCCTGAAAGACCATTGAGATTGACGTTGAGCGTTACAGGTGTGCGCAATACTGAGGGGTCAATAGTTTTAAGTGTATTGAAACTAACCGTAATGTCACCTGTTGCAGAACGAGATGCAACAGGTTGAAAGGCATCGCGTTGTATTTTATAAGTAATGGCTTCAGTTGTCGTAGCTGACCAAATATTGCCATTATCTATTTGAGTTTTGACATAATCCAAATGGTTTGTATAGTTAGCAACCGTCATAGCTGCCCAAGAACCGTCAGCAATGCCGTGAAATTCACGAACGGTATAACCTCCCGCTGTTACAGCTTGATCAACCGCTTGATTGAGTGTTGAAATGGCCGTACTTGGGGTAAAAACAACGAAATTCAGATGCATGAAATCCGTAAAAGAAGAAGCATTAACAACATTCTGAGTACCAGCACGTGTACCGAGATAACCAAGCCCAGTCAAATAATTGATAATCGCTGTTGAAGAAGCATCATAGGGATGAATGAAAAAACGTGGTTTCACGCCAGTATTGGTTTCAATTAACTGCGTAGAAAGACCTAATTCAGTTGGAAATTGAGCAGAACTATAAGTAGAAAGCCCCGAACATTCTGAAGCAGAACCACCACAAAGGTGGTTGTGTGAATGATTGACACACTCATGTCCATGTGCTATCATGGTGCGGGCATTTGCCCATTCTGTTGGGCCACAAAAATTGGTGATTGCGCCAAAACAGAGCTTAACACCCCGTGCTGTTGCAATGGGGTCGGCATATTGAAAAATGCCTGTTACATAATCACTGTAATCATCATGTATGATAGAATATGCTGCTTTTTTATTGTCTTTCCATGTAGCAAAACTGGCTGTTGGTGTTTGACTACTGAGGGGAGAGATTAAGCATGAAAAAAAGAAAAGAGATTTGTAGATAGTGATGTTTGTTCATTACGATGTTCGTATTATGTTATAAGTATATGGATTCATAGTTTGTTAGCACAATCATTAATAATAAAAGCCAAATTTAAGGAAAAAAGGTCTTATAAAGCAATTTTTTTATTAAAAAACACCTTCCGTTTCTACATTATACCATTTCTTTGGTAGACTAAAAACACCTTGTTATGAGCCTCGGAACTAAAAGCAAGAAGGCTACCCTTTTGAGGTAGCCTTCTTGTTATAAAGTTTTTAATTTCATGAGAAACCGTTCAATCTGTCGGCGGTGTCGTAAGATATGTACAATTGCGTGTTCCATTAGTTGTTCAATATCATATAGTTGTCCCCAATTGACCAATACTTTTCCATCAGAATCGAATTCTTCAAGAGGTACATCAGGGTAGTCGTCAAAAAGCTGGACGTTGTAAGCGAACATCATATCTAAAGCGTCATTGTAGTCCGATATACTAAACAGAAATTGCCTTTCTGGAAAATTTAAAATTTCGCCTTGTTTTCTTCTGATATACGTTGCATAGCCATATCCTGACCGCACAACATGTGTTAAAATGGTTTGGATAGAACGACAATCGGTATCATTGGTTTTGTCGTCAACTATCGCCACAAGTTCCGCAGACGTAACGGTTTTTAGCACGTCTTTTAGGTCTTGAACGGCGCGTTCATATTCGTCTAAAATAGCACCGATAGCACCGTTGTTTCTGTATGTTTTGTTGGTCATTTTTTAAGGCGTTATACTGTTGAGGTACGAAATCCCGAGACAATCGGGAAGGGGGTGTTATTTTTTCCAAACATTATTACTCATATCCGCATCCATAAAAATACCGCCTTCCAACCTGACAGATTCAATTTTTTTAGACGTTTTAATACGGATAACGGCTTCTTTGGCATTGGAATGCCACAATTCAGGCGTTTGGTGCAAGGTTTCCGTACTGCCGTTGCCATAATCAACAATCACATCTACGGGCGCCACAAAGCCGCCAATATTCTTTATTGTTAGTTTATATCCTCGCCATTTTTTTTCAACTTTGTCAACCGCTAAATCAATATGGCCGTTGGTAAAAAACCAATTTTGCCAAAACCAATTTAGGTTTTTACCCGCCGCATCGTTGAAAGAATAGAAGAAATCCCAAGGCGTTGGATGCTTACCATGCCACCGATTCATGTACTCTTGCAAGCATTTTTTAAACAAAACATCGCCTAAAAGGTCTCTCATGGCGAGATAACCTAAGGCAGGTTTACCGTATTCGTTATTGCCCAAACCCGCACCCGTCAGTATATTGCTGGGTGTGATGATGGGTAAATCTTGTTCTTGTGAAGGGTCGTTTATCCAACCCATGACGCGAAACCTTTTGAAAAGCAATTCGGCTTTTTCAACACCCAAATCTTCCCGACCAATCATCAATTCCAAAGCGGTTGCCCAACCTTCGTCCATAAAACCAAAGCGGGTTTCATTGGTGCCCATATAAAAAGGAAAATAGGTGTGTGCAATTTCATGTTCGGCGACAAACCTTGAAAATACAGGGTTGGGCGTTGTGTTGTCGTTGACCATCATTGGGTATTCCATGTCCGCAAAACCTTGTACAATCGTTGATTTTGAATATGGATAAGGCATTCCAGGCATATTGTTTGAAAACCAATCCAAAGAATGTTTACCAAACCCAACCATTTGATGAAAATCGGCCGCTTCATCTAAAAAAGCCGCTTGAACGCTTGCTCGGCGGTTGGTATTTTTATCAACAACGACACTTGAACCGTCCCAAACATAATGGTCACTGAGTGCCAATGCGACATCGGGAATATTGTTAGATGTAAAAACCCAGCTGTTCATATCCTTTTGAACGGTGACATTTTTAGCTGCCATATCCTTCTTGGTCGCTATATGAATGAGGTCATCAGAGACCAAACTTTTTTCAAATTTTTCTAAAAAATCAGATTGTAAAACCTCCTTAGGGTTCTTCAAATCCCCTGTAGCCCATACGACATAGTTTTTAGGCACATTCACGGTCAAAGTATAATCATTAAAGTCGCTGTAAAACTCCTTGCCATCCGTAAATGCCATTCCATCCCACCCTGCGTAATCGTCATAAACCGCCACACGTGGGTAGAAATACGCTAAAAAAAATGTGGTCGAGTCCAACATCCCTTCGCGGTTACTTTCCAAAGAAATATCGTAATGCCAATCGAAAGACAGCTGGACAGAGTCATGTGGCGCAAGTGGATTAGGCAATTGCAAAGGTCTATTGGTAAACACGAAAGGATTGTCCGCCCATTGAATGACCTCGCCATTGGCTGTAACAGCGTCAATGTGTATGCCCGAAGTCAAATAATCGGCAGAAGCACCGCCGTCGCGTGGCGCACCGGCTTTGTGGATATTCAAAAAGAGTTTGATGTTGGGACTGCGCAAGGTATCGAGGCTGTTATTGACGTACATAATCGTTTCACTGCCTTTGATGGTGCGGTTGGGTGGTGTAGCCGTGATGTTGATACTGTAACGTCCGTAGTTTTGCCAATATTTTTTCCCGGGTTTGCCATCCATCGAACGGGTTTCGTTTTTGTAGGCTTGTTGCACATCGCGCGGAATGTAAAGGTCTTGGGCTTGAAGACAGGACAAACTAATAAGTGTTAAGGCACAACCGAAAAGGAGGTTTCGCATATAATAATGGTGAATGGTGAAATGTAGATAATTAAATTAGCCCTCAGTATTTTTGGTCTTTTATACCGTTCTTTATTATTACTGAGGGGTCATTTTTTTGCAAAATTAATAAACAAAGACAGAAAGGTTAATAAAGTGTTGCAAATTCATCACTCATCATTTATCATTCATCATTTCCTTACATTATTACCATTTTTCAAGGTTGTTACTCAAATAGTTTCGATAAGGCGAATAGGTTAAATCGCCTGTTATAACCAGCAGTTTTATGTATTCTTTAAGTAAACCATAGTTCATTTTTACTAATTCGATGTTCTTTCTTTGTTGAATGATTTTTAAATCAATGATGTCTGCGGGTAAAAGTGTGGCTAATACGGAGGGGGTGTTTAAAAGGTTTATAGACAAGCTGTTGTTGAGTGCATCGAGGCTTGAACGGTATTGTTTTATCAAATTCTCCATCATTAGCAATTGTGTTTTTAAGGTTCTTTCTGTTTGAAAAAGAGCGAATTGATAGTCATTTTCTGTTTCTTTTAAGTCTAAAAGCAAGGCATTTTGTTTGGGTCTGAAATTGCTTTTAATCGGAAAATTGACACCGATGCGAAAGGAAAAGTCTAATGATGAAAAATCCGTTTTGTTTTTTTGTTGATAAATCAACTGAAAACCGTCGAAATACTGTTTGAATTGGGCTTCTTCTAACCGCAATTCAGATTTTGAGACATTGATGCGGCTTTGATTTATTTTCAATTCAGGGGTTTGTAGGTTTTTATTGGTTTTGATGACATGCAATATTTCTTCCAATTTTGTTATCGAAATGAAGTTGTCAAAACTCATAACAAAAGGCGTTTGAACGCCCACATATTCTTGAATTCTTTGATGACTCAACGACCACACATTGTTCATTTCAGATAGTGCAAGGCGGACATTGAGCAAATCGTCTTCCGTTTCAACCAAATCTTTTACTTTTATAGGCAATCCTTTTTGCAGGCTTTTTTTGAGAACGGTTTGTTTTTGATTCAAAAGACTGTCCAATTGGTTGTGTTTGTCCAACAGATTTTGCGAAAAATAGGCATCAACCATGTCCATATAACGCTCTTGAAGGACTTGATTGAGCAACATATCCCTTTTGGCTTGATACAAATTGATGTGTGCATTTTTCAAAGAAGCCTGTTCTTTGATGATTTTAAAGGTATTGAAACCCAAAGAAGTGGCATATTGGCGTTTGGTATTGGTCAAATCGTCCGTTCCATATTTAAAACCCACATCTTTTAGAATCGGTAAACGGTAGTTCAAGCCATTCAAATAGTCAATCGTTTGGAGATTGTTCATGACACGGCGTTCTTTCATAACACTCGATAGAATCTCTCGAACCGATATTTTGATAGGATCTTCTGAAAAGGAACAGAACAATAATAAGAGTGAAGTAATCAGTAGTAAGTTTCTCATAAGTTTGTTTGTTGTATAAGCGTTCATGTAAAAGTATCAACCTGAATACAAAAGTGGTGAAAATCAAGTACTTATCATAATTTTTTGTGGTTTTAGCCTATGTCTACACTTCAAATTACCCCAATTATTGTATCATTAAAATCTCTTTCTTTCTGTATTCGTATTTTGCTACTGCCCTTTCATTTTAATAATAATTTTTTCACCAATGTAAAAATCATTGTCAACGGGCAAATTGATATACAACTCACGTCCCCATGTACTCGAATTTTGAAATTTGCGTAAACGTATCGGCAACTCGACCAATTGCGGATTACTGCCAATCAAAATCGCTTTGGATTTTATGTACGGACGACGCGCCGCATACACCTCAATCGTATCGCCCAAACGATAAGCGATGTCAATGGATTCAGGTAAAAACCCCTTGATTTTATTCGGTTTTTGCGGATTGAGCTTGATAAGTGGATTATACTGAGGGGTTATTTGGTTTTCAAAAGCAAAGACATTTTCAACAAAACCATCAATCGGTGAACGTAAAATAAGCTTATTTTGGGCTTGTTGAAGGAAGCTGATTTCTTGATTTACAGAATTTTGTTTGGAATCGAAAAAACTTGAAGCGGCAGCTTTTGTTTGATTTAATTTTTGCAATTGAACAGCATAGCTTTGTTCTTCAATACGAATAGCCTGTTTCAAAGCATTTATTTTTTCAACCAAAAGACTGATTGTGTTATTCGTTTTGTTGTTGTCAACAACTTTTCGTAGCGCATCTTGTGTTTTTTCTTCAGATTCTAAAAGTTGTATTTGTGACCGTATTTCATTTGTTTTAACGATAAAATCGGCGCGTAAACGCCCTATTTCTTTATCAATATCTTGCGTTCGTGATTGTCTTTCGGCATTATTGACTTGAATATCGCTGTTTTTTTGCGTGGTTTCACGGTCGAGTTCAGGGCGTATCAGTATCATCAATGTATCACCTTTTTTGACTTTACTGCCTGTCCGTACCATAACTTTGAGAATAGCAACGGCATATTCCGTATTCAAAATGACCCCCTCAGTATCAGCCGTACCAAATACCGTTGTTTGACTTGTTCTGACAAAGTTATTGACGAGAAAACAAGCAATTATGAATAAAATTATCCAAAAAACGTATAGAATATTGACTTTCTTCATTCTGTTATCTATTACCTTTTTTACTCAAACTAACAATTTGAATCTGTAAGTAATTTAAAGCCTGCAAAAAATCTTTTTGCAAAGTATCATCTTTGAATTGTAAGTTATATTCATAAATATTGCTGCCATTTGTATTTGTATTGCCATTTTCAGGTACTTTTTCTTTTTCCTGTAAAATACTTTCTAATGTCCAATAGGAACAATATTCCTCCATTACACTTTTAAAATCATCGCTCAAACGCACCAATTCCTCGCTTTTTATTTTAATATTCCAATCAATCAAATTTGAGAAATGAAAAGGTGAATAACGAATCATAAAAGACAGAGCACAAAATAACAAAGCACCCAAAATAGCAATTAAAAACCCATAAAGTCCACAAGAAATGCCAACGCCCAAAGCGGCAAACATAAAAACACTGTCCCTTGGATTGCGCAAATTTGTTCTGAATTGAACAATATTAAGCGCACCCAACATACCCAAACCCGAAGCGATATTGTCTCCGATAGCTTGCAACACCATTGTTGCAATCATCGCACTTGAGATAAATGCTTGGATTAAACCATAATGTTTAATAGAGTTTTGGGTCGTTCTTTGGTAAGTATAAGCAATCAATGCGGACAAAAGAAATGATAAAATAAAACTAAACAGAATCATTTCCCAAGTCGGATTTTCTATACGAGAATAGATTGAAAAGAATTCTTGCATCTGTTAATTATTTTCTGTTTGCTCACAATTAGTATGCCACGCAATTAAACAAACGATCAGAAAGTTTCAATTGTCAAAATTTCATCAAAATCAGTTTTAACAATGCTACATACTTTCCTTAATGATTAAAGTCATTGTAATTTAAGAGATGACCTCTTAAATTGCAGACATTCAGAAAAAGTGTTAATAAAATGTAACAACCGAACAATATGCTCCGTTTATTGGAGCGTTACCTAATTTTATTTCCATACTTTAGACAAGTGCAAAACAGTATACTATTATTCACAAATGATTAAATTGATTCTCCGATGAAAGCTCTATTCTGTCACGCACACATCCAACAAAGCCCGTTTGTCGCTCAATTTGCAACAGCTTTAGGTATTCCGAATAATACTTTACGCGCCAAAAGCATATTGTCGGCTATTTTCCAAACAATCAGAGAACGCATACCGCTTTTTGCTTCTCGTACTTTGATTGCCTATTTACCGAAAGAGCTTAAGCCGCTTTATTTGGAGGAATGGCAAAATGAATTTTCAACAAAATTCGATTACAAGGAATTTATTATTGCCTTAGGATCTCTGCATGGTTTGGAGCATTCGCATGTTTTTCAATCTAAAATGGAAGTAGAAACATCTGTTTCTGCCTTTTTTGAAGTTCTAAAAAAAGAATTAGAAGACCATCAATACGAGGATTTGATGTCTTTTATGCCTTTGTCTTTAAGAGTCAACTTGATGAATGATTACGTTTTTGATGGACATTCCTATTTTTATAACTAAAAATAGACATGCTTAAACACTAAAAAGCCTTCTGATTTGCATCAAGAAGGCTTTTTAGTGTGCTACAAAAACTACAAAAAGTATAGTAGACGGAAATTGAATAGGTTTTTTATTTTTTTTGCAAAAAAAAAGCAAAAACCTATTCAATTTACGTCTACTATACTTGTGCCATTATTGAGGCGTACCGTTTTGCACCCAACAAGCAATTTTAGTCAAATTTGCATCGCTCAATTTTGATGCGCTTTTGGGCATAGCATTATAACCTGATTTGTGTTGCATTGAGCCTAAAAAAGCGGTTTTAGCTGCTCCCGCTTTTGTTCCAGCATAGCTGCTTAAATCGTAACCTGATTCTTTTTTTGCCGCACTATGGCAGCCTGAAGTTGCGCAACTCGCATCCATAATCGCTTTAATATCAGTAGTGTAGGTCGGTGTCGTGCCTGTACAAGTAGCGGTGTCAACACTGTCTTTTGTACATTGAATCACTGTAAGAACCAAGGCGAATGCGCCTAAAAAGAGGAAATTCTTCATAAAAAAGTGTTTAAATGATTGATAACAATCGTTTAGGTGAAATTTTAAATCATTAAAAAACCAAAACGTCTGTTTTAAGATATGAGTTGCTTTTTTGTCAAAAAATATTTACAAAAGCAGTCATTCCTTAAATACTGAGGGGTAAATTTGAAACAACAAATTTGCTTTTCCCTTGTTATGCCTACAAAGTCTAGCTTTTGTTTTCTAAAATCATTTAAGTGAACGACAACAACCTTTCTTATCACTATATCATCGCAGGTGCAGGCGCATCAGGCTTGAGTTTGGCTATACGCCTGATTGATGCGGGTTTGCATCTACAAAAACGCATCTTAATAATTGACAAAAACGACAAAAAACAGAATGACCGAACATGGTGTTTCTGGGAAAAAGAAGCCGATAGGTTTGAGTCTATTGTCTATAAAAAATGGGAAACGTTTAATTTTTATGCCTCTGATGAATTGCTTGAATTAGACATAAATCCTTATACCTACAAAATGATTCGCGGCATTGATTTTTACAATTATTGTAAAAATATTATTGACCAAACACCGAATGTGGATTGGATTAAAGACGATATTTTAAATATTGAAACGATTGATAATCAAACCATTGTAAAAACAAAAAACCAAACCTACACAGCCGATTATACTTTCAGTAGTTTATTTTCAAGAGAAAAACTGTCTTTAAAACCGACGGAATACATGCTCTTACAGCACTTCAAAGGTTATATTATTGAAACAAAAACGCCTTGTTTTAATCCTGAAAACGCCACTTTTATGGATTTTAGGGTTGCCCAAACGCATGGTACAACCTTTGTTTATGTCCTACCTTTTTCAACAACAAAGGCATTGGTCGAATATACCTTATTTACTGAGGGGGTGCTGGAAGCCGATGAATACAACACCGCTTTAAAGGACTACATAAAAGATTATCTCGACATAAAAAACTACGACATTGTAGAAACAGAATTTGGCATCATTCCTATGACTGATTATACTTTTCCGACTCAAAAAGGCAATGTTATTTACATCGGAACAGCAGGTGGATTTACAAAATCGAGTAGCGGTTTTACATTTAAAAACATACAAAACAAGACAAAAACGCTTGTAAAACGCCTCATTAAAGGCAAAAAACCGACTGAAATAGATTTAAGAACCCCTTGGCGTTTTCAAAAGTACGATGCCACTTTGCTCAATATTTTGGCAAACAATACATTAGAAGGCAAAGCCATTTTTGAACGTATGTTCAGCACCTTACCCGCACCCCTTATCCTCTCGTTTTTGGACAACACGACGACGATATTGGAAGAAATGAGGATTTTTTCTAAGTTGCCCACGCAGGTGTTTTTTATGTCGGCTATGAAGGAGGTTACAAAAGTATAAAATCACCCCCTCAGTACGAAGCCGATAAATCCTTCAAAACCGCCACCGCTTTTTCCGCTAAATCATATTGCACAAATATATGGTCATGGTAATAACCCGCCACAACATTGCATGATAAACCGTTGTCTGCCAAAGCATTAGAAAACGCTGCCGTCAAACCAACCGCTTCTAATGCGGAATGAACGTGTAGCGTTATCCAAGCAAAAACGGCGGTGTATTCAAAACCCTTCGCATCTGCATACGTTTTCTCGACAACGATGGTGATGCCTTCCTGTTCTTTGAAAAAGAAGACCATTCGATGAAAATCAAGACCCGTTGGAGGCTTTAAAGAACAAAAGACATACAGCCCATCATTCAGAACGGGCTGCATGTTTTTTATCAAAACGGATAGATTTGTTTCGCCTGTCATGTTACATAGACATTTTCAATTCATAATGCTCCACCAACGGCGGATTTTCAAAGAATGGGCCGATTAAAGCCCGCCATTCTTTGAACAATTCAGAACCTCTGAACCCCTCAGTATGCGCTTCTAAAGTTACCCATTTGATGAGCAAAATATAGCGATTGTCTCGCTCCATACACCTTTGAAACTCATGCCCGATATAGCCTTCTGATTGGCTGATAACGGATTGCGCTTTTTCTAAGTTTCTTTCAAAATCGGCATTTGTGCCTTGTTTAATGTCAATTGTTGCTAATTCTAATATCATTATTGCTATTTTTTAAAATTAAAAACCATAACTTTGTAAAAAAAATATTGAGATGAAAAGTAATTTCCGCGAATGGACTTTAGATAAAATCGACGAGGCTTTTGGTTTAGAACAAGTTCGTCATTTACCTATTTTGGATGAATTGCTGGCGTTTCCATATCAATTAGATGATTATGAACATCGCTATTTAAATCAACTTCGAGAAACTTATTTTCTCGGAGGTGATGCTTGGAACGAAGCCGAACTCGAAAATAAAATCATCAGCCCTCTTTTTGTTTTTGCTCAAATTGATAATAAAAAATTTGCGTACTTCCTTGAACGCGAATTAGCTGTTACAATTGATGAATATGAATTATCGGGCAAAGTTGACGGTATGATTGCCACAGGTTTTAGAAATCCCAAAAAACCTTATTTTTGTATGAATGAATACAAAAGAGCGACTGACCCCAACGGCGACCCACAAGGTCAAGCACTTATTGCCATGCTTGTAGCACAACAATTGAATGACAATAAACAACCGATATTTGGATGTTTTATTATAGGTCGTCAATGGTGCTTTATGGCTTTAATGAATAAAAAGTATGCTCTTAGCCACTCTTTTGCTTGCGATGATGACGAAATTTATGACATCTACCGCATCTTAAAAAGCCTTCGACATCAAATTGAGATATTATCAGCATAAAATACTGAGGGGAGATACCCCTCAGTATTTTGCACATCACTACCTCTTTTCAATAATCTCTCGCAATTCAACCAAATCTTCAAATTGCCTATAATCAAAATACTTTTTTGCAAACTTATAATACTGTGCCATCGGAAATTGTGGCAATGTTAAACTCAATGATTTTGCAAAATCCTTTCCTTGAAACCAAATTAAATATTGCGAAGCAAGGTAGAAATCTTCATTGTCAAAACGGGTACTAAACGCATCTAATGTCGCATCAAAAGCTTCTTCTGTATTGATTTCGGTTTGCGTACTCGTTTCTTTTACTGAGTCCAAAGCCTTTTGCCGATAACGCATTTTATCATCAAGCGGATAAGGCAACGAACCGCTGTTGCCTTTTAGCCACGTAGTTGCCCCATCCGTTGTATCACGCAACTGCGCCATTGTATGCCGAAGGGCTTGATAATAACTTATCTTTTTAGCCGCTTTGATGAATGTGTTTTGCACCTCCTTCGGACTGTGAATTTTGTATTGCCGATTCAGTTTCTTGTTTTCTAAGAAGGCGAAAAAACAATG
>JANLQI010000465.1:0-33863 GCA_031367705.1 Saprospiraceae bacterium
ACCCCCCTCAGTATCAGCCGAGTTAGAGTTGAATTTTTCACCAGAAGACACCGTTTTGTTGAATGGCAAAAAAGTAGATACGGCTTTTAAAACCATTCGCTTATCATCGGGTATGAATGTGGTGGAGTTGAAGGTGAATACGTTTTGATGACTTTACGTTGTGTTTTAAAAATACACAGCCTTTAAAGCATGGTTATTTTGGATTCTGACCGCTGTAATCAAGGCATATCATTGATAATTTCAAGGTGTATGAAATAGATGTAATGATGTAACGATGCTATAAAATTTCCACATCTACCCCCTCCCGTCCTGACAGTTGATGCAAAAGACAAATTGCAATCGGTTTATATCAGAAAAGGCAACCGTTTGAGTTTTAAAGATTTGAAAATACAGTCTGAAAGTAGCAAATCGGGCGCTGCGTATATTGATTTTAATAATGCTAAACCCCTCGTCAATACGCCAACAGATTTTAATGTTATTTTACCAAAAAAGTAACGCTTTAAACGTAACGTAACACGAACTTCAATTCGTGAGTGTAATAACTAAACTTAATTCATCATTAAAATTTTAAACAAAAACATGAAAAAACACATCTTAGCTCTGCAACCTGCCGATGGCTTGTGGCGCACGAGCCTTTTAGCACCTGAAAACTTCAATCATGGTGAGGTCGGTCAGTGGCAGTGGTTTTCACACGTTTGCCTTGGCATGGGGTGTCAATAATGGACTTTTGGATAAAGCCACTTACAAACCTGCGGTCTTGAAAGCATGGAAAAGCATAGCAGAATGTCAGCAAGAAAACGGTAAAGTGGGTTGGGTACAAAACATCGGTTTCGACCCTAAACCTGCGAACAAAGACAGTTGGCAGAATTTCGGAACGGGCGCGTTTTTGATGGCTGGTAGTGAGGTTTTGAAATTAAAATAAGAGCTTCAACATAATTATTTAGGACAAACTTGCGGCAAGTTGTAACTCCCCTCAGTATTTTATCAATTTATTTTAAACAACATGAAAAAATGAAAATATACTTTTTCCTTTTGGCTATTTGCCTGATTACGTTCACAGGTTTCAATGCAGAAAAAACAGCACCCAAACGTCCGAATATCGTTTGGATTGTCTGCGAAGATATGTCACCGCACTTAGGCTCTTATGGTGGGAAAGTGGCAAAAACGCCCATTCTCGACCGGCTCGCTACTGAGGGGGTACGCTATACCAATGCTTTCACAACCGCAGGTGTGTGCGCGCCATGCCGCAATGCACTCATTACGGGGTGCTATCAGACGGCCATGGGCGGGCAAAATATGAGAACATCGGGTATGTCGCCAGCTGCCAAAGATAATTATCCTGCTGGATTTAAGCCCTATTCTGTGGTTTTGCCATCCGATGTTAAGCCCTATCCCGAATATTTGAGGCAATCGGGTTATTATTGTAGTAACAATGCAAAAGAAGATTACCAATTTGTCAGCTCGCCTACCATGTGGGACGAAAGCAGCAAAAAAGCGCATTGGCGCAATAGAAAAGATAAATCACAACCTTTCTTTTCTGTTTTTAACTTAGAAGTTACGCACGAATCGCAGGTGTGGGTAAGAGACAATGAGCCACTTTTGGTCAATCCGAAAGACGTAGAAGTGCCGCCTTATTATCCCGATGACAGCATCAGCCGCCACGTTATTGCCCGTTTATTATCCAATGTTATGGTGATGGACAAGCAAGTTGGCGAAATCCTTGACCAACTCAAAGCCGATAATTTGTATGATGATACGATTATTTTCTTTTACAGTGACCATGGCGATGGGATGCCTTATGTCAAAAGAGAAATTCATCATAGAGGTTTGCGGGTGCCTTTAATCATCAAAGCCCCTTTTTTGAAGCCTGGTACAACCGATGACCAACTCGTCAGTTTCATAGATTTTGCCCCTACTGTATTGTCTTTGGCGGGTGCACCTATTCCAAAATCAATACAAGGACAAGCCTTTTTGGGTAGCCAAAAAGCAACAAAAAAACGGCAATATGTTTATGCCGCACGTGACCGCATGGATTCTGAAATAGACCGTGTGCGGTCGGTGAGTGACGGGCGTTTCAACTACTTGCGTTATTATATGCCGCAATTGCCTTTTTATCAAAATATCCGCTACCGTCTTCAAAATCCTTTGATGCCCCATTTGTTAAAACTGCGCGATGAAGGCAAACTCAATGCCGCCCAAATGGATTGGTTCAGACCCTCAAAGCCCGATGAGGAGCTGTTTGATACGCAAACCGACCCTTATGAATTGAATAATTTAGCCACAAATCCACAATACGCTGATAAGTTAAAAGAGTTGAAAACAGCGCATGAAAAATGGCTAAAAGATTATAAAGATTGGGGCGCAATGCCTGAAATGGAGATGGTTAGCCAATGGTGGAATGGCAAAGATACGCCCCCTAAAACGGCTAAACCGAACATCCATTTTGAAGGAAATATAGTCAAAATTACCTCAAATACTGAGGGGGCCTCTATTGGCTACCGCAAGTCGTGGAATGACAGTTGGATCGTTTATCAAAAGCCTTTTAAGTGGCAAAAAGGGGATTCGTTGTATGTTGTCGCACATAGAATTGGATATGAGAAAGCCCTCGCTAATACGGATGGAAAAGCCAAGCGTTAAAAAATGAAAAAACAAAAATATGTTTCAAAGTAACAAGTAAATAATGACATGGTCAAATTCGTTTGAAATAAATCCTGACAGGATTCAACGTGAATAGAAATAATTTATGAACCGAACTTAACGCCGAAGGCGTTGAACTTCAATAACTTAACTATTCATGTTTAACTCCTTCGGAGTTGAGGGCATTCTTCTATTATTTTTCTATTCATGTTGAATCCCTTTGGGATTTTTGACCATCTTATTATTTACTCGTTACAAAGAATAAAAATTGCCCTCGTTTTCACCTTCATTAGTGTCCATTTTCTCAATGCACAAATCCAATTAGGGCAAAATACCGAACGTTTGACCGCCGATTTCCGGACGATACAGGGCGATTCAAATATTTGTTTAATTCCCCTTATGTTTGTTCAAGGTAATACATTTACTCTTTTTCTAATAAATATCAATTTTCAAACGTGCCGTAGGAAATGTCGGAGGCATATTGAAATGTGTGAATATTACAAGTTTTTCACAGAATCATGTAATATATAACATCCTTTGAATACCCACCTTTGCAACGTCATCATTCGGTTGCCATCCACTTCATATTAACAAACAGAACAAACGGGATGATGACTTGAAAATCGTTTATCAAACAAACCTATATTCAAACAACTCTATTCAAAATGTCAAAAAATCTACTTCATTTATCAACAGTAACCATTCTGTTCCTTATTCCCTATGTCAGTTTTGGTCAAACACCTAATTTAGGTGCAGCATCAAACTTTGCACTTTTTACTTCAGTCGGTGCCATAGACAATACGGGCGCAACCGTCGTCACGGGCGATATTGGCACAAATGTCGGTGCATTCAATGGTTTTCCTCCAGGAACAGTCGTTGATGGCAATATGCACGTTGCCAATACCACTTCCGCATCAGCGGCAACTGCGGTGGATGCCGTTTATACTTATTTGAGTGGATTGACGGGCGGCACGACAGAAATCGCGACATTAGGCAGTGGTCAAGTGTTTACCTCAGGGATTCACACAATCGGTTCAGCGGCGACATTGAACGGTGATTTGATTTTGGATGCACAAAATAACCCTAACTCAGTGTTCATTATTCAAATAAATGGTGCCTTTACAACAGGCGTATCCTCTAATATTATTCTAAAAAATGCTGCCTCTTTGTGCAATTTATATTGGCAAATCAATGGTTTGGTAAGCCTCGGCAACAATTCAATATTTAGAGGAACAATGGTCGTTAATGGCGCTATCAACTTAAAGTCAGGCGCAACGTTGATAGGTCGAGGGCTTTCGCGGCAAGGCGCTATTTCGTTGAATACCAACACTGTATCTATTAGTTTACCCCCAACTACATCAGTCATTACAGCAGGAACAGCAACAACATTTTGCACAGGTGGCAGTGTTGTCCTTTCAGGAAATAACGGCGGTGTATGGAGTAACGGTGCCACGACACCAACGATAACTGTCACGGCAAGCGGTACTTATTCTGTTACAAATACCAATAATTGCAGCGTCACGTCCAATAATATCGTCGTCACTGTTAATCCATTAGCAACGGCATCGGTTCTTACCGTAACGACACCTACTGTTTTTTGTGCGGGAAACAGCATTCTTATATCGGGCAATGTCGGCGGTGTATGGAGTAACGGCGCAACAACAGAGACAATAACCGTAAACGCCAGTGGTGATTATTTTGTCACAAACACGAGTACTTGTGGCGATGTCGTGTCAAATCATGTTATAATAACCGTCAATCCATTGCCCTTTGCAACAACAGGAAATGCAGCTAATATTTGCAATGGCAGCAGTGTAACACTTGGTACTGCGACCATTCCGGGGCATACCTATGCATGGTTGCCAAAAGCAGGACTCTCTTCCTCAACGATAAGTAATCCTGTGGCAAATCCATCTGTAACAACAATCTATACATTGACAGAAACCATAACAGCTACGGGTTGTCAAAAATCAAATGCCGTTACGGTTACTGTCGGCGCATTGCCTACTTGTACCATCACGGGCAATAGTTCTATTTGTTCAGGATTTTCAACTCAATTATGTGCTTTTGGATTTTCAACTTATTTGTGGAGTACAGGTGCAACAACTGACTGTATCACTGTCAGCACAGCAGGTACTTATTCTGTTATCGTAACAAATGCGAGCGGTTGTAGCAGTACTTGTACCAAAGTTGTGAATGTGATTATGCCCACTTGTAGTTGTGAATGTCGCTAAGAAATCTTATTAAATTCGGGATGATTCCTGTAATTGTCTTGAAATAGGTTGACAGATTTTAATGAATTTATTTTTTGTTGTTGAAAAGAAAAAGGACTTAACAAGCCATTTTTGCTTGACCCGTTGGTAAACCTGTTTGATTGTCTTGTTGTCCTTTTTCTTTGTTTTAGTATTGAGTGGTCTCTTTATTAGACTTTGGACACGCTCTCTACTAAGCGTGATGATAAAAAGAAAGAAAGCAGTATAAGTTTATTGCTGTTTTGCTTTCTCTTTTTTCTTGAAAAAACGCCGTAGTAAAAAGTTGTGTTGCAAGGCTTCGAGGTCTTCATCGAGCTTTTTGCTGCTTGTTTCCAAGTTCTTTATGGTTATTTTAACAGACGAAGCGGCTGCCGAATCATTCAGTAACACACCGACGGCATTGTCTTTTTGGTTCAGTTGGTTGCTGACTATTTTTAGGTTTTCGGTAAACTGTGAAACAGAAATGGTCGCCTTTTGCAATTGCGCTAAAGTCTCTTTTATGCTGCTGTAAACCACCGTATCTGTTACCATATCATTGATGGAATTGCCTTTTTTATTCAAATTGCTTGAAAAATCCTCAACATTGGACAATACATGTTTACTGTTTATAGAAACCGTTTTCAAATTAGCCATTGTTGCTTCCAGATTGTCAACGGAAGTGTTTAATTTGTTGGCAATGGCAGGGTCATTTAACAAAGTCGCTAACGTGCCGTTTCCGCTGTCTATTTTTTTGCTGATGTTTTTGAAATCGGTTGTTATCGCCAGCAAGTTTTTATTACTGACTTGCAATGTTGCGAGCATATCGTCTGTACTGAGGGACTTTTCGACCGTTAGAAAATCATTCTTTTCGACGTGTGGTTTAGAGGTATCGCCCCCATAAATAATAATGATTTTATTGCCGATTAAACCATCAGAATCAATTTTGGCTTTGGCATCTATGTGAATATAACTTTGGGCTTCCTTTTCGATGTGCATTATGAGGGCAACTTGTGAGTTGCCATACAGACTGATTTTCTGCACCGTTCCGACTTTAAAGGAATCTGAATGGGTTTATGGCGGATACTTCCATCGCATCAATCTGCTCGGTTACTTTCATCGAACCCAATTCTGCGCCTATATTAGAGCCTACTTTTCCTGCTACGATTAAAGCCGTTACTAAAGGTGCTAATGCGCGAATGATAGCAATGGAAACGAGCGAAGGCAACCAAGATGTTGCCCCAAAACTCATCAAAGAAGGACGGGATTGTTTTGTAAAAACGATACCAATTATAAAACTCGTCAGCGTAATCAAAGGCGGGGAATTGACCCCGACCATATAACATTGATTGATGATTTCTTTGAATTCATTAGGAGAAGAGAAAGCTTCTTTGAAAAAACGTACGATGAACTTGAAAACACTGTGTATATCCAGAAAAAACGCATCCGCTTTCTTTGAAATAAAGTATTTATTTTTCGCTAAGACTTCTGGATTCTCCGAATTGGGTTTCATTTACTATCAAGAGGTTTTAAAAAATCAAGCAATATCTATTTTCTTTTCCAAATATACGTCTTGTATGGCGTTTAAAAGCGTAACACCTTCTTCAAAAGGTCTTTGGAAAGATTTTCTACCCGAAATCATGCCCATACCACCTGCCCGTTTATTAATAATGGCAGTCCGCACAGCTTCTTTTAAATCTTCTGCGCCTTCCGATGCGCCGCCAGAATTGATAAGTCCAGCTCGACCCATATAACAGTTGATTACTTGATAGCGGCAAAGCCCAATCGGGTCATTGGTGGTAAGTTCGGTGTACATACGTTCATCAAATTTTCCATATTTACTCGCCTGATTCAAAGCTCGATAACCGCCATTGTTTTCAGGCAATTTTTGTTTGATAATATCTGCTTGAATCGTTACACCGAGATAATTGGCTTGCCCTGTTAAGTCTGCCGACACACTGTAATCTGTGCCGTTTTGTTTAAAATTATAGTTGCGTAAATAG
Source organism: Saprospiraceae bacterium (assembly GCA_031367705.1). GTDB lineage: Bacteria > Bacteroidota > Bacteroidia > Chitinophagales > Saprospiraceae > JAAFJT01. The sequence goes on from JANLQI010000465.1 coordinate 6,869, forward strand.
CACCATAAAACAGTTGCCATACCCAAACGGTGCGCTTCTTGAAAGGCTTTTGACACTTGAATAATTTGATTATCCGATTCAGGTGAGCCAAAATAAATGGTTGCACCAATCGCTACTGCGCCCAAATTCCACGCATCTTTTACTGAACCGAACATGATTTGATTGAATTTATTCGGGTAAGTCAACAATTCGTTGTGGTTGATTTTTACGATAAAAGGTATTTTATGGGCATATTTCCGCGCCACGATTCCTAAGCCGCCAATCGTACTGGCAACGGCATTACAACCGCCTTCTATTGCTAATTTCACGATGTTTTTGGGGTCGAAATACATCGGATTTGGGCTGAACGATGCGCCTGCGCTGTGTTCAACGCCTTGGTCAACGGGTAAAATAGACAAATAACCCGTTCCTGCCAGTCTGCCTGTATTGAAAATAGTATTCAAACTACGAAGCGTTTGTATGTTCCTATTAGAATCCATACAAACGCGGTCTATGAAATCAGGCCCAGGGAGATACAATTTCTCTTTTGGTATTGTTTCACATTTGTGGTGGAGAAGATATTCATCGTCTTTACCAATGAGTGCCACTATATTTTCGTAAGTCATATTTTAAGATATTGAAGTACAAAAGTGGGCTTTTTACTGAGGGGGGGTGTTATACAATTTTGGGAAAGAGTTGCATGATTCACACATTGAGTAGGTTTATTTCCTTCTCAACGGCTCAAATAGTAAGGAAAGTGACTGGCGGTGGGTGAAATATTTGTAAATCCAGTTGATGAAAACAATGAGCTTGTTTTTAAAACCGATGAGCAAAAACAGGTGTAAAGTCATCCAGATAAGCCACGCAAAAAAGCCTTGAAAACTCCAAGCGGGTTTGGCTAAATCCACGACGGCTTTGTTTCTGCCAACGGTTGCCATGCTGCCTTTATTGACATATTTGAAAGGCTTTATGGCTTCATTTTTCGCCAAGAGTTTGAAATTATTGGCGACATTCAGTGCTTGGTCTATGGCAACACTTGCCAATTGCGGGAAACCTCTTGGATGTGATTCTGTTTCAATAAAAGCAATATCGCCAACAGCAAAAACATTGTCATAAGACTCTACTCGGTTGTAAATATCGGTTTTGATTTGATTGGATTTTGTGATAAAATCGGAGTTCATACCCGTAGGCATATCGCCTTTCACGCCTGCCGCCCATATTACCAAAGTTGATTCTATATCAGTGCCATCTTGCAAGAAAATTCGCTTACCATCATAGTCTTTTACAATTGTATTTACCCGTACGGTTACACCCATTTTTTCTAAATACTCTTTGGCTTTTAGGGAAGATATTTCACTCATATTGCTCAATAATTTGCCCGTACCTTCCAAAAGATAAACGTGCATTTTAGTAAAATCCAATTCGGGATATTCATTGGGTAAGGAATCGCGTTTCATTTCGGCCAATGCCCCACTCAACTCCACGCCCGTGGGTCCACCACCGACAATGACAACCGATAAAAGCTTTTCACTTTTGGCCATTTTAGAGGAAACGGCATCTTCAAAATGTTGCAATAAAGTATTCCGAATTTGTAGAGCCTCCCACGTAGATTTCATGGGAAATGCTTGCGTTTCAATGGCTTTATTGCCAAAATAATTAGTGGTTGCACCCGTGGCAATGACCAAATAATCGTAGTAAAAATTGCCACAAGTCGTTTCCAAAGCATTATTTAGGGTATCAATTTTTGTGACTGTGGCTAACCGAATGCTCACGTTTTTGCTTTTTTTAAACATATACCGCAACGGAAAAGAGATATTGCTGGCATCCAAACTCGCCATCGCCACTTGATAAAACAGGGGTTGAAACTGATGATAATTGTTTTTATCAATCAACGTAATGCAGTAATCAGGATGATTATTGAGGGTGCGTGCCAATTTTAAACCCGCAAAACCAGCACCGATGATGACGATTTGTTTTTTATTATTCATTTCTTTTGGTTTAAAATTGTGATATTGTAAGTCATTGATTTTAAATAAGCTATAAAGCCTTTGCCTCTTGCTTATTGCCTTTTGCCTACTTAATTCGTTTGAACTTGCATATTGGCTTCAACGGCAGCTAAAAGTTCTTCAACAAAAAGCTTGGTTAATTTATCGGTTGCGTCTTTGTCCGTTGCGTGTCCAGAGGCATTATATGCCTCTTGCACATTTGCTACGTTAAACATATTGGTGACAGTCCACGCGCCAATTTTCCACAGCACAAATTGCACAGAAACCAAAGCTTGTGTGCCACCAAAAGCACCCGACGAAACGGTGACTATTGAAATAGGTTTGCCATGCCACTCATCATATAAAACATCAATAGCATTTTTTAAACTTGCTGGAAACCCGCCATTGTACTCTGGTGTGACGATGATAATACCATCGGTTGCTTTTACTTTCTTAGCAAAATCGAGCAATTGCGCCGATGGATTTTTTTGATGTTTCAACCGATTGTCAAAAAGTGGAAAATTGTATTCCTTTAAATCGAGAATTTCCACCGTCGCTAAATCATTTTCAGTCAAATAATTGTTGAAATATAAAACGACACGATGGCTCTTACGGTCGATTCGGACACTGGATGAAATGATTGATATGTGTAACATTTTCTATTTTTTTCTTTAAAATTATTAAAAAAGGCTTGGATACTGAGGGGGTACTCTATTACTGTTTATAAATTTTATCAATCTCTTTCGAGAGTTTTCGGTCTTTTTCGGTCACACTATCGTTGGCATCGTGCGTAAAAAGAGTTATTTCAACTTTGTTGTAAACATTACTCCAATTGGGATGATGATTCATTTTTTCAGCCGCAAAAGCGACTTTTGTCATAAAGGCAAACGCCTCTACAAAATCGGCAAATTGAAAACTGCGTTTCAATTGATTATTTTCTTCTTTCCACATGTTTTTATTTATTTATTTTAAAATTTATGATACCCTTTCAAGCTCGTCGTGCATGGTTTTTACTGCGTCACGGTCGGCTTTTATTGTTTTTTTATTTTAAAATAGCCTCAAATACTGAGGGGGGTAATGGACTACTTTTTCACTTCATTCTCCAAAGGCAATCCTTTTTCAAAATCTGAAAAGTTTTTCAAGGTCGTTATAGCAATTTGGTCTAAGGCTTCTTCTGTAAAAAAACCTTGATGTGGTGTAATCAGCACGTTGTGAAAAGCCATCAATCGCTCGATTAAATCGTCTTGAATAATGCTTTGCACTAAAAACGGCTACTTTCATGATTTCTTCCTTGTTTTTTACTCTCTATTGTCCTCTTCTAAATCATCATGCCTATCACCGCCGATGCTGTAATAGTTGTTTTCCTCATCTTCGTTGCCCGTTTCTTCTTGTACGTCGTCCAATTCAGAGCCTGGAATATCCAAATCACCACCTGAAACATCGTCTTCGAAATCTTTTTCATTAAAGGCTTCAACGCCATGGGCATCGTATATTTTTCCCATTTGCCCCCCCTCCCGATTGTTTCGGGATGTACCATCAGTATTTTCTACTTTTTGATTTTTCTTGTAAATGTCTTCGCTTGAAGGGTAAACAGGATACCCCTCAAGGCTGATTTTGCGGTCATTCTCTGACTTTACTTTAGGCGGGTTATTATTGCTTTCTTTTTTCATGTTGTTTTATGTTTTTTATTTAAAATTAGAATTGACATTTATAATGATTTCGTTTTTTCTGCCAAATAGTTGATAGGATGGATTGTATCCCAAATACCTAAAATTGCCATAGTAGGAAACCGAAGCACCTTTCAGTGCATTTTCTAACTTTTCAGCATTGATTTTAATGTCTGCATCGGATGCGAAACCACCGAATTTTATCACTGCAACGTATTCATCTATGGCGCTTTGAATCGTCACATCTGCATCAATGGGCTTTGGCAAATTGTCTTTATTGAATTCTGGAGGTGTGACAGGATTCCTGAACGATGCAGAATCATGGATGTCCATGTGAACGGGCGAAGTCATGCCGCCTTTTCTGAAACCCGAATAGCCCAACTCCTTGTAAGATTTGGCGGAAGCCGTAATCATTTCCATTGTTACTGAGGGGTAGAGACGAATCTCAAAATCCTTTTCGATTCGGATAACTTTGTAAGGTTGTTCATCTGATTTGTTGGCTGCCATAGTCAGATAGCCTTGAAATAAAACAATAAAGATAGCGATAACGGCAGCGATGGTTAGGTATATTTTCATGATAAAAGTGTTTTTTTTTGCAAAAAAATCAATCAACAAAATACAAAAGGTGTGACCTTTCTGTATTTTGTTAATCAACTAATCAAGGAATCTGTCTTACATATTGTCAATCAATCAATCAATGAAAGCGCATACTCAACCGCCAAAAGATTATCAACATTCCAAATGCCCGGTGCATTCCAAGCAATTCGTTCAGCTTCTTCCTTTTGGAACCAAGAACCGACTGTCCCACTCAAAGTGACTTTGGTGCCTGTAACTTTGACATTAATGTCTTGGTCATTGACTGTCCAATTCCGCAAAAGGGCATCTTCAATATCTTCTTTTTCAACAATATCATGCGTTTTAGCATTGATTTGGATATTGTTCGATACACCCATTACGCCCATAAGATTTTTAACGGCTGTTTTAGCAGCCTCCTTTTGGTAGTTCCATTGTACCTCGCCATCGAGTGTAACCCAGCCTTTTTCGACCTTTACGTGTACATTGTCCTTAGGAATATGCGAATTCCACTTAAAGGCATTCACGACTTCGGTAGCTATTTCGTTGTCATCTTTTTTAGCCCAAATGTTGCTGTACTTAATCTCTATTTTTTCGACCACCACTTTTACGCCTAATACGTTTTTGGCAGCATTTTCTGCTTCGGATTTCTTATGATAGCTGTCAACAACGCCTGTAAGTGTGACAACACCGTCTTTTGCAGTTACACCAATTTCTGCGGCATGCAACAAGGGTTCCCATTTGATGGCATTCTGAACGTCTCTTTGCAAATCTTCGTTACTTTTCATTTTAGTGTTAGTTTATGGTGCGAATGAACTTTCACAACGTATTGAAATTGAATTTGATACCGACACAGAAAAGTGTTAATCAGATTTACGAAATCTTTAAGATTTCGTAAATCTAAACTCTTGAAAAACAAAGATTTACATTTACCAAATTTTAAAAATTTGGTAAATGTTTTAGCACATCTCAATGTCGGTATCAAAATATTAGACTTAATACTGAGGGGGTAAGTAATGATGAATGATGAATGATGAATGGGCGCAAAGCATTGAATATTAAATAGTTGCAAGGAATCAAATTCCTGACTATTCGGAACAAATTTATCATTTATCATTTATCATTCTTTCCTAAGCCATTGCCAATTCTTTGGCTTTCAAGCCCAATATTCCTCGCGCCATTGAAACATCAAAGTCTGCGCCTTGAACAAGGAGCATGAATTTGCCTGCCTTGATTTCTGTTTCATATTCCACGATACTGTCTTTTGGAATACCCAAACTGTATAAAGCGGCACCAAGCGCACTGACACCGCCCAAAATAACAGCCCCTTCCAATGCCCCGACCAATACCGAAACAAAAGAACCCGCAATGACTAATGGACCGACACCTGGGATGATGAAAAAGGCAGAGCCAAGCAACATGCCCCAAATACTGCCCCAAAATGCGCCATTCGCACCCCATTGCGTCATCCTATCGCCCATGTTATAGAATCCGACCACATTTTCGTCGGTGTGATAATCCTTTCCAACAATAGAGAGGTTTTTCATGTCGTAACCATTTTTTTGTAATTTCTTGATGGCTTGTTCGGCTTCTTCGTGGTTGTTATAGATAGCAACCATTGCATTTTCTTTTTTCATAATAATTGTATTTTTATGTCGTCTAATGAAATAATTTTCATGACGGTGCAAAGGTGAGCGGCTTTGAGAGAGGAGGCGTTACATAACTTTTGAAATAAGTTATATCATTCACACATTAAAAGAAAATTTGAGGTAAGCTGGTCTTATTTCCTGTATATTTCGAACTCACGCTCATGTTCGGTGAACTTTTAAAGTTCGCCGAACATAGTTATCCCCTCAGTATTTTCTCAGGTTTTGCCCCGTTTCATGTATATATATAGCATATTGGCTAAATCCCGTTACGTTCCCAGTGAAAAATTAAAAACGACTTTGGAACCATCAGGTGCAATTGCCAGTATTTGAATGATGCCATTTTGTGCAGATAGCAAAGCCAAATCAATATCTTTGGGCGTATTAACTGGTTTTCCATTGATATACACAATTACGGTGTACTTGGGGATTCCAATCTGGTCGAAAAAACCGCCTTTTCGTATATCCATAACAACGACTCCTGAATTCACATTCAACTGTTGTTTCTGTTCTCTTGTAAGTGATGCAAAATCAGCCCCGAGTTTATTATATATATTTTCAAGAGATGCATTTAGGTTCGCTGTGGTCTTTACAGATTCTTCTCCTTTTAAAGTCACGGAAACCGTTGAGGCAGTGCCTTTGCGTAGATACATCAGTTTTATAACATCACCAGGTTTGTGCCTTGCAATCCTTTCCGAAAATTCTGACGATGAAGTCATTTCCACGCCGTCAATACTTTGGATGATATCGCCTTCTTTCAGTCCTGCTGCTGCTGCTGCACTTTCGTTGAGCACACTTATTATATAAACGCCTTTTACTGTTGCGGGGTTAAGACCCTGTTGCTTAAAAAACAAATCTTCCGCAGATGGCGCAGGAAATGATACACCCAATACACCTCGTTTTACGGAACCATACGTTTTTAAATCATCCAGAATTTTTTTTGCAAGATTAACAGGGATAGCAAAGGCATAACCTGCGTAGCTTCCCGTTTGCGAAGCAATGGCACTATTAATACCAATTAGCTCACCATTTGTATTAACCAGCGCACCACCGCTGTTTCCGGGATTAATGGCTGCGTCGGTTTGAATAAAGGACTCTACTGCGGTGTTCATATTTTGAACATTGCCATCAGCATTGCTACTACTCGGGCGGTTAATAATTCCGATGCTTCTTGCTTTTGCACTCACAATTCCAGCAGTAACAGTTGTATTAAGAGAGAAAGGGTAGCCAACAGCCAATACCCATTCGCCTACTTCTACAATATCAGAGTTTCCGAATTTTACTACGGGAAGCCCCGTGGCGTTTATTTTTAATAATGCCAAATCTGTGTTCGGGTCACGCCCAATTAATTTAGCCGTAAATACCCGTTTATCAGTAAGTATAACTTCAATCTCCGCAGCATTTTCCACTACATGATTATTGGTAGCGATATACCCATCAGCCTCAATGATTATTCCCGAGGCTGAACCCATAGGCGCACGGTCTTTGCTGGGTGAACCATATAACTGGCTAACACCATTTCCGTACGCCGCTGACTGTGTGTAAATTGTTTTGATATGCACGACTGAAGGTGTTACGGCCTTAGATGCGGTAACAAAATCGCCCATTCCATTGTGTGATTTATAGGAAGGGATAGTGGTTTCCTGCGATGTTTGAGGAATTGAATCGTTTACAAAACCGTCAGCCGAACTGCCTTTACCTGAACAGCCCGCCAAACAACTTTGCATACAAATAAGCATTGTTGCAATAATCAATAAAGCGTTATTTTTCATATTAAGTTATGTTTTCTGCCTGAGATTGGGCGTACTTCGCCCCGATTTTGTCACGCACTATTGTAAGTAACTCAAATAAACAGGAAAATACTGAGGGGGGCTAATTTGCTAATTTTCAATATTGTATGAAATATTATTTATGTGAGATAAACCCCGTCATAATAGTCACGAAGGTTGTTTTCATACATTTCACTTAACTGCTCGCTGTTCTGATATTCGGGACTGTTCTTTACTTGCTCCTCCGAAGCGTCAACGATAACAGTAGCCGTTTCCCAGTTTACTTCCTTTATCCATTCTGGTGATATAAGCACCTTTTTACCGGGAAACCAATTGCCCGTGTCAACCAACATAAAGTCAATTTTCCATGTGCTTTCGTCAATTATAAAATCCTCGACATCGCCTATTTCGCCGTCTGTGGCTTTAATATTATATCCCGTTACTTTGTCTGTGCTGCGCAAATGCGGGTTATCTGCTTCTTTTCCGTCCACATTTTCGTGAATTGCCGCTTCAAAAGGAATAGAAGCTGAAGTCATCATTCCTGAAGTACCCATACCGCCAGCCCAAAGTCCGCTACCCCAATAATAATTTCCCCAAGGATAATACGCATACAACTCAATTTCATGCTGGCGTGAAACAGGCTTATCGGTATCTATCAGAGGACTGTTTTTTATTTGTTCCATTGTAAGATTAACCTCAAATGTTTCCTTCTCCCAATCAATCTTCACGACTGTTAGGGGTGACAGAAGAACTTTCCGACCAAACAGCCAGCTTCCTGTTTCAACAATCATATACCGGATTGTCCAGCTCATATCATCAAAGTAAAATTCTTTTACTTTTCCTATTTCTCCATCTAAACTCCCGATGGTAAAACCAGTTAAACTTTCTATGCGACGTTTCATAATTAGTATTTTTAATTTTTTAAAAAATATGATATCCGAAAATTATTGATTGAGGGGTAATTTATTTTTCCGCCGAGGGTTTTACGGGATAATCATCCAGTAAAGAATGGACAGCCGGATGAAGCTCCCGTTTCATTGCGGATGGTTCAAATAAATCGGCTTCTACAGTAGCGGTATAAATAAACTTGTTTTGTTTTCTATCCAATACATTCAACGTTAAAACACTTTTAGTGTAATTTGTAACTTTGGTTGTGTAACCATAAGTGAAATTATTATAATTATAAGGTCCTCTATAAAAATAGGCACGCGGACTAAGATTATAATACCGACTATAGGGCGATAGAGCACGATAACGCAAATTGTTATAGTAGAATGGATTGCTGTTCGGAATTGTTTCCCTTATTCTTTGAGACCGTTGTTCTTCACTTTCTTTTACCTCTAACTGAAATAGCAAATCAGGGTTTTCACAATCCAATGTCATATTCCTCGCTGCAAGCTCATGGGCAAAATAATTGATTGTATTATTTATAATAATTTCTTCCTGTGCAGTCATTGTACTGTCGTTTACATTTTTAGGTATCCAGGAGAACGTTTTATACTGCGTAAAATCAATACTTTTATCATAGTTTGCGTTTGATAACATATACTGCGAGGCGCATGCCTGCAACATTATAATTATTAGTATGCCCGCTCCGATTTTAATTTTCATTTTTGTATATTTTAGTAATTTTTAAATAAAAACAAGGTTGCAGACAATAGTTTAATTTTTCTTACGGCTTAAAGTATTTTCAAACGCTTTGCCCCCATAAAAGTCATCACTCATTGCGGAAGGCTCAACTATATTAGACGGGATGTAATTGCGCATTAATGCTATTTCGTACACCCTGTTAATAGCCGTTCCCTTACTGAAGCGGTTGGTTTTAGCAAAAGTTTTATAGTTTATTTCATTGGTAAGAACTGTTTCATTTTCTTCATCCAGCGTCACCATTCCGATAGGTAAAATAAGGTGGTCGTCACCATCTCTATCCAAAAACTCGTGCGCGCCTTCGCTCACAGGCACTTCATACGTTTTATGTCCTTCTTCTATCAGGTCTTGATTCACGGCTACATCAAGGTACACGACACGTTCCGCTTTTTTACTAACCAATAAATTTTCCACTTTTCCTACGGTGCGGTTATCTGCATCTTTTACTTCCCAGCCCCGTACATCACAGTCATCGGAGGCTACTTGATAATCAGATAACTCGTCTAAATAATATAAATTCTTTTCGTTTGTCATAATAATATCTGTTTTTACTTTGTTATTTTATAATATGATTGAAAGTGTTTAGCATTTTTACATGATGCTAATTCATTTTTTCAAGCAGGGTAGCTGCTTTGGCAAAGAAGGATTTCACTACATCTCTTTGGTCCAGTGTAAGGGTTTCAGGGTTAATGGCTGCCGCAGCATTTTTAACTTCCAAAACTTTGTTTGCAAGCCCTGGGTATTTAGCCTGTTGCAAGTTTTGCAAAGCGCCTGCGATAATATCCGCAGACTTCCTGATGTTATCAGCATGAGAAGTTTCAGAAGGGTCATTGGTTATTTTATTTGCATATTCCTTTGATTTATCTAAATCTGCTTTTACGCTGTACCCAACTGCATCTGACATAGCATTGGTGGCATCGGTTAACTTTGTTAGCGCATTACTTATATACATGTGCGTAAATGGCAGATTTCTGTTAGCATCTACATAACTAATAAATGCATTGACAGTGCTGTTGTTCTCACGCATACTTATCAGGTCTGTGCTGCCCATTTTTTTATTGGAACTACAGCTCATAAAAATTATGAAAAGGGCAAATACGCCGGTTCTTAATGTGATTGAAATATTCGAAAATTTATGTTTAAAATTTGACATAATTAAAAAGTTTTATTGGTATGTGTAAATTATTAATTCATTTTTTCAAGCAGGGTAGCTGCTTTGGCAAAGAAAGACTTCACGGCATCTCTTTGGTCGAGTGTAAGGGTTTCAGGGTTAATGGCTGCCGCAGCATTTTTAACTTCCAAAACTTCGTTTGAAAGCGCGGGGTATTTAGCCTGCTGCAAGTTTTGCAAAGCGCCTGCAATAATATCCGCAGACAGCCTGATGTTATCAGCATGAGAGATTTCAAAAGGGTCATTTGTTATTTTATTGGCATATTCCTTTGATTTATCTAAATCTGCTTTTACGCTATACCCAACTGCATCTGACATAGCATTGGTGGCATTGGTTAATTTCAGTAGTGCCTCATTTGTAAACGCATGGTCAAGGCTCATCTTATTGGTATCAGCGTTTATGAAGGTTGTGTAGGCTGCTACGGTGCTGTTATTTTCATGCACGTCTATTAAGGTTGCTACGGGTGCTGTTGCCACTTCATCTTTTTTATCAAAAACAAAGAGATAAAGGAGCAATGCAACTATGCAAAGACCTAATAGCACCAAGGGGAAAACCGAGTTCTTTTTTTCAATTTTAATTTCAGTCATCGTTAAAGATTTAGTTAATTATAAAATACTTTGCTGTTTGTTTAAACAATTTTTTTTAGAAAAAACATCAACAACACTGCCTCTTGCAATACAGTTAGTTGAAATTTTCATTGCGAAATTATTTACGCTATGAATTAATTTCCAAGGCAGTACAAAGGTGCGCGGCTTTTATAGAGGAGGTGTTACACAATTTTTTCAATAAGTTATATCATTCACACATTAAGAGATAGCTTGACGTGAGTTGGTCTAATTTCCTGTATATTTACATTTTATAAAACAATAAAAACATGCCTCTATTAATGCTTATCCGCCATGGACAATCCATTTATAATTTAGAAAATCGTTTTACAGGCAATCTTGATGTGCCTCTCACACCTTTAGTGAAGAAGAAGCACGAGATGCGGGAAAAAAGATGAAAGGGTATAAATATGATAGAGCTTATACCTCGATGCTCAAAAGAGCACAGGATTCATTAAACATTATCTTAGCAGAAATTGGACAAACAGATATACCTTTTGAAAAGAATGCCGCCTTAAATGAAAGGATGTATGGCAGCCTTCAAGGGCTGAACAAAGCAGAAACGGCTGCAAAATACGGTGATGCTCAAGTGGATGTATTTGGAAGATATTGATACAGAGGCGATAGCCTTGGTAAACATACCCACAGGTTTACCAAGGCTTTATAATTTTGACACCAAACTGAAACTAATAAGTGTAAGTTATCTCTCAAAATAACGACTGAAAAGTCGTCCGACTTAAATAATCTGGAATATTATTTTCTATAAGTCATTGATTATAAGTAAAGTAGAAATGATTTGCCTTTTGCTTATTGCCTTTTGTCTACTTACTGAGGGGGGTATCATCAACTCGTCGTTTTTTTGTTAAATACAATAACAAGAATACCGCCTACGAGTAGCACGACACCCAAAATAGGCGACCACTGGACAGGGTGATTCTGCTTTTTGTCAATCTGAATGGGCCCTATGTCAACCACCTTTTCAGTCGTCACATAATTGAAACCTGTGTATGCCATCATAATGATGCCGATGACGATAATGACGAAGCCGACTGTTCTTGTTTGCATATTGTGAATGTTTTTAAATGATTATACTCAATTGAAAATGGTTTGCATAAAAGTATTGTAGCAACATACTGATTTTCATCTCTTTAAATTATCCATTATCAACTATCCATTATACATTAGTATAGCTATGTTTGCTAATTGCAATGTCCCAATAAAACCCAAATAAGGATAAATACGACGACAGTACCGAAGCAGCCACCGCCTAATTTGTTTGCGCCATACCCCGCAATTAAACCTTTGAATATGTTGTTCATCATGTTTTGTTTTAAATGTGAAGGCTTTTTAAAGAACCAATAAGCCCGAATGCTTGAAGTAGCCAAATAACAACAAAAATAACGACCACACCATTGAGGATGCTTTTGATTTTGCTATCCATGGGGATATAAGTGTTGACAAGCCAAAGGAGAACGCCAACGACGATGAGTACGATTAAAACATTTAGTAAAGGCATATTATTATTGATTTTAGAATGATTTAGAATCCTACAAAGATGATTCTATTTGACATTCATCGTGTTACACAATTTTTGGAATAAATTACATGATTCACACATTCTAAAATACTGAGGGGGGTAAGTAACGTGATAACTTAGTATAAAAACTTCCGGAAAGTTGGGCGAACATAGTACCTTATCCTTCGTGATTGCCTTCATACTTCTCTAATAAAGCCACTAATGAATCGTAATAATCCGTTAGCGTTTTATTGCCCATTACAGGATTTTCCGTATTGGGGATGGTAATCGGCATCTCTTCAATGTATTTCGACAATTCAGGAAACTTTTCGTTGATTGTCATTGTAATTTTTAAAATAGCGTCGTTCAATTCTTTTTCCGTTTTCATAAAACTTTGTTTTTAGTATATGATGAAATAATCAGGACATAACGTTACGAAGGTTCAAACCTTCGTAACGTTGTTATTTGTTGGTAATCAATAATTTAGACCCCTCAGTATTTTTATCTTTTCAATATCCTTTTATAAATCTGAATAAAAATAAGTGGCAACAAACTCGTGACAAAACACAATATCCACACGTCCATCGTCGGATTTGCCAAATCCAAAACCACGTGCATTTGAGGCAATAGATAAACAAGTGCCATCAAACCTGCACAAATAAAAATTGCGAGCCAGACGAATTTGTTTTTAGTAATATCATTGACAAACAAATTCGCATTAGGCGATGACATATTGAACACATGAAAAAGTTGTGCAAATGCCAAACCGACAAAAGCGACATTATTCAGTATCTGACTGTCTGTTGTGATGTTTTTTTGACAATAAAGGAGGGCAGCAAGTATAGATAAAGTTATGATAAGCGCGTATATCACTATGTCTATCCACTTTCTGTTTGAGATAATGTTGTCTTTGGGGTCTTTAGGTTCAAGTGTCATCACGGATTCATCGCCTTTGCCGAGACCCAATGCCAATGCAGGAAAGACATCCGTCACCATATTTAAAAATAAGATTTGCATAGGCACTAAGGTGGAAGCAGGTGCCATAAAACCAATAGCCGTGACCACAAATATCTCACTCAAATTGCATGACACAAGGTAAATCACAAACTTTTGTATGTTCTGAAAAATGACTCTGCCTTGCGCCACCGCCTTGACAATCGAAGCAAAAGAATCGTCTTTGACAACAATATTGGCTGTTTCCTTTGCCACTTGCGTACCCCTCAGTCCCATAGCGATACCGACATCGGCTTTTTTCAAAGCAGGGGCATCGTTTACGCCATCGCCTGTCATGGCGACGATATTATTGGCTTTTTGAAAGACTTCAGCAATTTCTAATTTCTGTTTGGGCGTGGTTCGGGCAAAGACGGCGGTAGCGAGAATCTTTTTCTTCCAAGCGGTGGTCATGGATTTCATGGCCGGTAAATCGCTGCCATTAATCACATTTTGTTCACCTTCTTCAACCAAACCTGTTTTTTGAGCAATATTTAAAGCCGTCAAAGGGTGGTCGCCCGTAATCATCACGACTTTGATACCTGCGTTTTTGCAACTCAAAATAGCGTGTTTGATGTCTAAACGCGGCGGGTCTAAAAAGCCAATCATGCCGACATAAACCAAATCATTCAGAAAATCATCTTTATCCACGGCTGTCGCTTCTTTATAACCAAAAGCCAAAACCCGAAGCCCGTTTGCCGCCATTTTTTCGGATTCAGCTAAAATAGTTTTTCTATCGTTTTCGGTCAGTTCTTTAATCGTTGCACCCGATTGTGTGTGTTTACATTTTTCTAAAAGATGTTCAACCGAACCTTTTGCTGCGATAAAAAGGGACCCCTCAGTATTTTTTCCCATTTTATGCAAAGTACCCATGATTTTAATATCAGAATTGAAAGGCACTTCGCCGATGCGTTCATAGTCTGCTTTAAAATCTTCTGCCGACGTACCCGATGTATTGGCTAAGTAAATGAGCGCAATTTCTACGGGGTCACCCAATACTTTTTTCTTTTCTTTGGTGGTTTTTAAGGTCGTATTATTGCACAAAGCCCCGATTAATTTGAGTTTTTCAAAATTCTCTTTGCTCTTTTCAATGCTGCCTTCATCGAATGTCAAAACTTTGTGTTCAATATGCACTTTTAGGTTTTCTTCTGGAAAAGAAAAGGTGTCCACATAAATCTTATTTTCAGTTAAAGTCCCTGTTTTATCCGTCAAAATGACCGTCGTGCTGCCCAATGTTTCGACCGAAGCAAGGTCTTTGACAATCACATGCCGCTTTGCCATGTGCAACATACCATAAGACAAAGCCACAGTCGCTACTATCGGCAATCCTTCGGGAAAAGCAGCAACAGCTAAGGCAATAGCCGTTTTAATAACAGAAACCCACTCTTTGCCTTGCAAAAAACCTGTTAATACAAAGATTAGAATCAGAATTAAGGTCAACCATATCAGTTTTTTACTCAAAGCGTTCAGCTTTTTGTCCAACGGTGTGATACTCTCTTCGGCATTTTCAACCAAAGAAGTAATTGTTCCGAGTTCTGTATTTTCAGCAATGCCTGTAATGACCGCTTTTCCGTTGCCATTGATGACCGAAGTGCCTTTGAAAACCATATTATGCCTGTCGCCAAGCGCAGCATTTTTTTCGAGTTTTTCAATATTCTTTGGGGAAGGCAGCGATTCACCTGTTAATGAAGACTCATCACATTGCAATTGATTCAACTCTATCAAACGTCCGTCGCCTGGCACAACATCGCCCGCTTCAAGCGATACGACATCGCCAACCGTCAATTGCTCAGAAGGGATTTCATGTGTTTTGCCTGCTCGAATGACCGTTGACAATATCACATCCATTTCCTTCAAGGCATTCATAGAACTGCGGGCTTGCAATTCCATCGAAAAACCAATGATGGCATTGACCAAAATAACCACACCAATGGCAATGGCTTCAATATAATCTTGAAAATAAACAGAAACACCCACACCAGCGACCAATAAATACACAATCGGGCTATTGAATTGCTGCACTATTATCAACCAAATAGGTTTGAGTTTTTGGACTTGATAGATGTTTAGACCGAATTCTTTTGAGCGTTTCCCTGCTTCGGGTTCAGAAATGCCCGTTGTCGCATCTGTTTGACATAAATGCAAAATATCCTCAACCGAATGGGTGTGAGGATGTGGAATTGGGTATTTTATTGTCATTATTATTACGATTAAGAAAAAGTGCGGTGGTGCATAGAGTTAACAGCTACCGAAAGTTCGGGAAGATAATTTTTTTTGTCCATTTCTTCAAATCATTTACCGAAATGATAATTGTCGTAGTGCAAATTCATCATTCATCATTCATCATTTTCTTAGTGACTATGGATACGCCCTAATATGGTATCTAAAGAAGATTTTAGTCTATCAATTGCTCCTGATACGGCAAGTTCAGTGGTATCTGCTTTTTGTGAAACGGCAATGGGTTGTCTTCCTTCAAGTCGGGCTTCCAATAAACAAAGTATGTCATTCCAGCCCTCTTTTTTACCATTTTGGTCTGATAAATGAACTTCTATTCTTGAAATATTAGATTTATATCTCTCAAGTTCTTCTGCAATTTGGGAGGTAAAAAAATCCTCATTCTTTTCGTTCCCAATGATTGTTTTGTCTGTATTAAATTGAATTTTCATTATTGAATTTTTTATTTGTTTTATTAATAAATGTAAATATTTCTACTTTGGAAAATAACAATCAGTTTTTGTCATTCTGAGCGCAGCGAAAGAATCTAAATATGATAAAATCAGGCTGTTTTTCTTTTAAAAACAGATTCTTTCACTGCGTTCAGAATGACAAAAAAGTCAAAGCGGAAATTGCTGCCCTTTATACTGAGGGACCCTAATAAGCTCGTCGGTTTTTGTTAAGAGCAATGATAAGTATGCCGCCAATCAATAGCCCCAAACTAACGGTAGGTGACCACTCGATAAAAAGATTCTGTTTTGGTTGAATTTGATTGCCCACAAAGTCATACGCTTTTTCAGTCGTGTAGTAAATAAATCCTGTGTATGCAATCATCAGTAGCCCGATGACGATAATGATGAAGCCTAATGTTCGTAGTTTCATTTTTTTAATTTTTTTAACCTGAAATTAAACCCTTGAATAAGTTGTTCGTGATGTATTGTTTTAGAATGATTTGGAATCGTACAAAGATGATTCTATTTGATAGTCAACTTGTTACACAATTTTGGAAATAAGTTACATTATTCACACTTTCAAAATACTGTTGAGGAACGAAATCCCGATTCTTTCGGGAAGGGGGGCGTAATCAAGCCTAACTAAAACCTTTCCGTCTTGTCATACTCAATCTTTTGGACATTAAATTTTGCATAAGCGTTGTCGCCTTTTTCTAAACGCCAAATCGCTTCCGCATAAGTTGGCACAACGACACCATTTATTTCTTTGTAATTAGACATTGTGCAAAGCCATTTTTCTCGTTTTTCTTCGCCCATGTATCGCTGCGACTCCATTTCTTTTATTTCATTTGAATCATTAAAACGAACAACAAACGAGGTTGAAATATCTTTGTATTTGAAGTTCAATCGAGCAGAATTGCTGTCAATGGCTGTCCAATTCAATCGAGTAGAAGGCAATAAATTGGTCGGAAACCAAACACTTTCGGCAATCCAGCGTTGCAATTCACCTTCATTATAGTTTTCGCCGTGTGCATCCACAATATTATAAACTGAAAAAAGGGAGGCAATCAACCGTCCTTTGTCTGCAATATACATATCGCGGGCGACAAACATCCAAGTCGTGCCTTTCCAAATAAAACCAGGTTTTTCAGTCGTAAAATATTGCTCACCTTTGATATTGACCCACTTTTCAGCTATCTTAAACTGCCCATCATGCGTCAATCGGACATAACTGATATACGATTGCCCGTCTTTCAAAACGTGTTTGAAATAACGTTGCACAGGTTCAGGCAAACTGTCTAACTGCTTGTAACTGAAAGTTTTATCAGAAATGTTTTTCGATTGTTCAAACAGTTCATTAACCTCATTATTGAATCGAATAATAATGTTCACTTTACCAACGATAAAGATGAACACAATCACGCCGATACTATAAAGTGCGATGAGCATGGTTTTTTTATTTTTCATTTTGTTTAGGAGAGGTTTCTTCTTCTAATTCCTCCGCTTCACTAAGGGCAATAGCAATCGCCTGTTTAGGATTGGTAACGATGATGTCGCTTTTGCCAGAATGGAGTTCACCTTCTTTGAATTCGTGCATGACTTCAGCTATCTTTTTTTGAGCAGGTGTGAGAATTCTTTTCCTTTTTTTCATAATGATTTGTTTTTAAATGATGAAATATTGAAAGGCAAAGGTGAGTGCTTAATATGGCGTAACTGTTACATAATTGTTTAAGTAAATTGCAGAATTCACACATAGGTAATTTATACCCCCTCAGTATTTTGCCCATTTTTGCTGTTTTTTAGTAGAAAATAGCCCAATAGCTTATTGGCGCAAACTGAAACAGAGGTTAAAAGAAGAGGGCAATGAAACCGTGACAAATTGTCACGGTTTGAAAATGAAAGCGCGTTAAATAGCAAAAATACTGAGGGGGGTATAATTAAGCATATCTATACCGCGCCAATGTCTTTGAATCCCAAAGAAATACGATAATTGCAACGATACCCATTAATAAAATAGAGAAGACAAATGGGTCATAATGCACCCCATTATTCGGTATTAGAAAAGGACTTAGATTAATCATGGTATGAAAAAGTATCATTCCGAAGACACTTTTACCCGTATTGTTAAAAATCCAAACCATGATGATGCGTAAAAAAACAGTGGTGATACATTGCCAAAATATCCAAATAGGCGTTTGACCTGCTTGATTAAAAGGTATAATGTGCCATATTGCCCAAATAATACCTAAAATTATACTCGCTTTTAATGCGCCAAATTGGTTTTGCAAAGGGTCAATAATATAACCACTCCAACCAATTTCTTCGCCAATCGCACCAACAAAAAACACAATGAAGAAAAGGAGAATCGTTAAAAACGAGGTTTGGGATTCGGAAGTTGTTGTTCCTGTTTGTTTAAGAAAGGTGTAAGACAACAAGGAGATGACGGGCATTAAGAAAACAATCGGTGCATACCATCTTTTGTCCTTGATTTTTTTAAAGTCAAAAGACAATGCCAACAGTTCTTTAACGTCTTGCATTTTTTGTTTTTTATAAACAAGAATAGCTGCCGCAATTAAAGGGCAAACCGCCATCAATGCACTGATGGGCAGTTTTATTGGCAGGTTTTCTGTCGCACCTTTAACGATAAAACCCAATAGCAAAAATGGAATGGACAGTGCAAAAACAAGTGTAAAGAATTTAATCATTTCACAACCTATATGAGTATTTTAGTCATTTTGTTTGTTCAAACTGTTATTTTTATCTCGATTAATTGGAATTTACTGAGGGGGCCATTCAAAAACGTTTTTTATCTTTTTGATAAACCCGATTTCCTTTTTCCCCGTTTCAATTTCACCAATCAAAAACCCATAAGGTTTGAGTGATTCGATATGGTCACAAATGATTTTAAAAATTGCCGTGATAGGAATAGCGAGAATAATGCCTGGAATACCCCAAACAAGCTCGCCAAGCACTAAGGCAATAATGGTAAACAACGGATTTATTTTAACCTGCGGACCCAATATCAAAGGCTCTAAAAACCAACCTTGAATGAATTGAACGATACCATACGTTATGACAATGCCGCCCAACAAAGTGAAGTTGCCACCGTGTATGGCGGCAACTAAAACCGTCAATGTTGTGCCTGTGAGATTGCCGATAAAAGGTACAATTTCTAATAAACCGCAGAGAATAGCGAAAAACAGCGCATTTGGCACGCCAATAATGCTGAAACCAATACCGTACATGACCCATAAACAGACTATCATTTTAGAAAGTCCTAACAGGTATTGTTGCGAAACGAAAGTAGATGTTGAAATGACTTGTTCCATTTCAGAACGTTGAGTAGGCGCAGTTAATTTGAGTAGGAAGTTTTTGATATGTCCGCGATAATACAATAGAAAAAAAACATACGCCAATACTAAAATAAGATTCGTTAAAAGATAAGTCACCGAACCCAACATCATTTGCATAATGCCACCAATAGAAGGCTTTTCGTCTTGGAGTATTTGAGATTGTTCCTTGACGGAAATGCCTAAATTGCTAAAAATATATTGTTGCGCGTTATCAAACGACTCAATTGCTTTTTCTTTTATAAGCGTCACATCAGTGACTAATCCCGAAATTTTCCAACCGAGAAGGGTGGAAAGTGTCGCTATGAGCAGCACTAAGCTCAAAAGACAGACAAAAGCCGCCAAACCTTTGGGCAATCCCCTCCTTTCCATCCAATGACAAAATGGTAAAAAAAGCGTGGCTAAAATACCACCAATACACAGGGGCATTAGAAACGCTTTGGCATAATATAAACCTGCAAACACGAGGAAAAAGAGCAGTAGTTTTTTTACAGAAGACGCGGTGGTCATTGTCATTTTTTCACTTTTTATTTCCGCATTTCATCAAAGAAAGGCGTTTGTTTTTCTTCCACACATTTCGCGGCGTACAAGTATAAAGCTGCGCTCCAAGTTTGCCAATCCTGTCCCATTGGCTTGCCCGTTTGGGCTTTTATCCATTCGTTGAAACCAAAAACGACCCCCTTCCCGAAAGAATCGGGATTTCGTTCCTCAACAGTATTTGACAACTTTATAGCGTGTGTCAAGGCAATGAGCTTTTCTTCGGCAAGTTTATACCTTTTTGCAGCCACCAAAGCCGCTATATAAAACCCACAGATAAAGGGCCAAATACCGCCATTGTGATAGTCACCAGGATTATTGAATTGGGTATATCGCTCATGCCAATCAGGGTCTTCGGGATGTGTATAAGGAAAGAAATTGGGCGGCAAATCAAGTGCTAATTCACCGCTTTCGCGCATACTGGCACATTCGGCTTCAATCCAAGACACCATTTGGTCTGCCCGAGAAGGCGACGCGATGCCTGAAAGAATAGCAATACTGTTGCCGAGCAAGTCAAATCGTTCGCTGCTAAGGACTTTGTAAGACCATAAAGCATAATACGGTTTGTGTTTTACGACAAGCCCTTCGTGGACATGATTGTGAATAACACCGCCTGTAATCGTAAAACGACTCATTTCTTTGTGCAGTTTGTCGGCTTGTTCATCGCGTCCCAATAGACGTAAATAACTATAAACCAATGTGTTGACAAAAAGACCATAACCCAGCACCCATTGTTCATCGCGCCAATCACTTGTCGGTTGTTGGGCGACTAAATGCCTGTCGGATGGACTTTGATAGGACATCCAAGTGAGGGCTTTTTCAACAGCATCATGAAGGAAAGTGGATTCGCCCGTCATTTTTCTAAAAATACCCGTTGCCAACAAAAACAACGGTGTGGAGTCGCTTGAACCAAGGTCGTCTTTGTCATGCACCAATGAAGATATATGCCCTTTTTCTGTCTGATTTTCGGCTAATGTTTGCAAAACACGTCGAATACTATCTATCAACACTTTATTTTCAGAAACAGCAATGCCTAAAATAGAAAGTAGCAAATCCCGCGTGTAAGGTTCGGGATACCCCCACCCTGCCGTGCGTGGTAATCCATGAAAAGGCCCATGTGCATTGTGAAGCAATACTTCAAGGGCGGCTTTTTTGGCGGCTTCTATTTCTTCTATGTCTATTTTTTGCATGGTTTCGTGTGTTTGGATAGAATGATTTGATTAAAATGGGTGAAATACTGAGGGGGGTAACGAACATTTACGAAATCTTTAAGATTTCGTAAATGTATATTGCAACTATTTTAAACCCAACTTATCCGTCATAAGCTGCACAAACCGTTTAGCCACAGCCCGATAATCAAACTGCTCGACGACGTGTTCTCTCGCTGCTTTGCCCATTGTGTCACGCAAAGCCGCATCAGTCATCAGAAATTGCAAATACTTAGCAATATCTGGAACATTTGCTCGATAATCCACCGTGCGTGGTTCGGTAAAGATGATTTTATGGTTGTCGTTAAAGCCCGATTCTTTACCAAGCGTCACATCATTGACGACAATTCTTTCGGCAACGCCTGCCATAAATGCTGTTTTACCTTGTATCAAAGTGTCCAACATACCCATCGCTTCGATGCCAATGACGGGCTTTTCGCACGCCCCAGCTTCTACTTGCGGCATACCGAAACCTTCAAGCCGAGACGGGGCAGCATAAACATCACATGCACCAATAAGATACGGCATGAAATCCCTTGAAATCGTATTGGTGGCATAAATAACCTGTTTTTCAATGCCCAATTCTTTTGCTAATTTTAAGTCTTCGGCATTTTGAAATTCTGTACGCGGTTGAGGCCAAACTTTGCAGATGTATTTCCATTTAGGCGTATTCTTATTCAGTGTCGCCAAGGCTTGCATCACTTCTCTTGCGCCTTTCGATGCCGCATCACCCCCCACAGTAAGAATCATTAATTCGTCAGGTAAAACACCCAATTGTTCGCGGACAGCGACTATTTTCGGGTCGTCTTTTTTGAAAGGGATAAACGCAGACGTATCGCAGCCGACAGGCAACACTTCAATATTGTCGCCTTTGATACCGTCACGG
The DNA here is from genome assembly GCA_031367705.1 of Saprospiraceae bacterium. Lineage (GTDB taxonomy): Bacteria > Bacteroidota > Bacteroidia > Chitinophagales > Saprospiraceae > JAAFJT01. Next base: position 29,064 of record JANLQI010000465.1, read on the forward strand.
ACATACATTTCTTTTACCCAATGCGAAGTGACCAATATCAAAGGTAATTTATTCAAAACGTCTTGATAATTGGCAATATAACCATTCGCAACCAACCACGGAACGGGCTGCATACCGTGCTTTTGAGGATGCAAAACTAAGTGTGGTGTATGTCCCCAATAGCCAATGCCGACTACGACATCGGGTTTAAACCAACGATAATACCATTCTTTTTCCTGCTCCGATTCGGAATGAACGGCATGAACATCAACACCTAATTCAAGCAATCCTTTGTATAAAAGGGCGCCTTGTGTCGCCAATCCGCCAGGTGTAGGTGGATAGTCGAATAAAACCAATACTTTCATTTATAAATTTTGAAATTTATTACCCCCTCAGTATAAAGGGATGTTTTTTAACACATAGCCACATTGAACACATAGCTTTTTTTCTTTTGTTATTTGTAAAATAGAAAAAAAACTATGTGCTCAATGTGGCTATGTGTTAAATCAGTCATTTATTTACCCCCTTTTGCAAGCCATTGCTTCGCATTATCCCAATTTTGGAACTGCCAAAATGCCTCTTGTTTGGGCGTTGTTTGCGCTTCCCAACTGTCTCTTTTGAAACCATATGTTTCGGTCATGAGTTGGTATTTCCAAAGCCAAACTTGTTCCGTCAGTATCGTGTGAATCGGTGCATTTTCAATGGGTTTTGGAAAATATGTTTTATTGCCATCTTCGTAAGCAAAAGTCCACAATTCTGTTGCGGTTATTTTGCCTTTATGCCATAAATCAATCACCGCTTTACTGACTTCCTCGTGCCGAAGATGTCTTGTGTATTCGCCATTCGGATTGTGCGTAATGATTAAATCGAAAGGCTTTTTGGGCAATAAATTCAATATCATTTCCTCAATATCGCTTTCTGCCAATGGTTTTTGTTCGGGTTCATCATCAAGGTCGCCCATGATGCCTTCCGATTTAAGCACTTTTAAAGCCTTATAAAACTTAGGCGCACGGTCCGAATCGTTGCCTCGACAAAGGCTGACGATAAAACATTGCCACGTGGGGTTGCTCAGTATCGTTCCGCCCGCCCACAAAGTTTCGTCGTCGGGATGTGCGACAATTATGGCGACTGATTTTGGGTTTTTAGCGCTCATTTTCTGTATTTTTCAATAGTCAAACGCGCCATTAAATAACTCACGGTGGATTCAGAACCTTGATTCAAATTGACCGAATGTTCTTCCAAACCATCGTAACAGCCGCCTGTGCAGGGGTTGTAAATGATTTGGTGTAAGTGATTTTTGCCTAAAAACCAATTGAATGCCGTTTCCATTTTACGTTCATAATCGGCTTCTTTGAAGACATCATAAAATTTGCTCAATGCCATGATGGTATAAGCCACGTCAATCGGTTGTTCGCCATGTTCGGCAGCTTCTTGCCCTTTTTGAAGCCATGTTTTATTGGAAATGACTTTAATGCGACATTTGTTAAATGTTAATGACAGAAGGAAATCGAAAGAAGATTTTGCCATGTTTTTATAATCCAAATCACCTGTTTCCATATAAGCGCACAGCATCGCTTCGGGCAAAATGCTGTTGCCATAAGTCAGATACGGTTCAAACCATTGCCAATTCGGTTCTGCTTCGTGCCGATACATCTGAACCAAGCGGTTTGCCAATGTTTTTATAAGGGCCGTATTTGTCGTTGAACTTTTGACAAGATTGCAATAATACAAGCCTTTTATCACAAAAGCCATCGTGCGTGTAGAGTGCAGCGTCTCTAAATGAGGCAACGCTTTTTGTATGATGGCATCGGCTTGAATAATCAATTCTTGATGCAGTAATCCTTTTTTTGAAACAACAAAGCCCAATGCCCAAATCGCACGCCCGTTGGCATCGGATAAGTTTTCACTGTTTTGGGTTGTGAATTTGCGGTTTTTGTCCACATAATTCAAGAAATTACCTTCAGGTTGTTGACAAAACTGAATAAAATTCAGGTACTTTTGAATATAAGGAATGTCCGCTTTATCGCCCGTCAGTTCATAGTGCATACACAAGGCGACTAAGGCGCGGGCATTGTCATCTATCGTATAACCCGTTTCGATATCGGGTTGATTGATTTTTGAAAACTGAATGATGCCTACGTCCGTCGTCATTTTTTTGACATGGTCCAGATTGAGAACAGGCACACGATATTCCAAAGGGATTTTGTTTTTATTATTGCTTTTTATCGTTGCATCAAACGCCTTACCTGCTATGCGTTGAAGCAGCAAAGCATGAGCAATAGCGGAATTCTCCCAAGCGGTCGGCACGATATTGTGCAAAGTGCTGGCACTGAAATCCATTCTCAAAGACTCGTCGGACATCAAGCGGTTAATGGCTGCTGTCAATTGCGGCGCATTTTCAAAGTCAAAAAGAATTCCCGTTTCTCCTTTGTCAATTGTATCGGGAGGCACCATAAGTAATTCCTTTGCATGAGGAATCGGTGTTGAAATAATCGGACAACCACAACTCATGGCGTAGGAAAACGTACCACTTACGGCTTGATTGGGGTCTTTTGAGGTAAAAAGATAAATATCTGTCAATTGCAAATATTCCAATAAATCGGTCAAAGGCAGGTATTCATTGACAAATCTCACATGGTTTTGCAAGTTCAAAGTTTCGACTTTTGCTTCCAACATATCTCGATATTTTTCGCCTTCCTCCTCTTTTACTGAGGGGTGTGTTTTGCCGAGAACCAGAAACAGAGCATCGGGGTTTATTTTGACAACTTCGGGCAAAGCATCTAAGGTTGTTTCAATACTTTTTCCTGAACTCAAAAGCCCAAAAGTAGAAAGCACCTTTTTGCCGACCAATCCATATTTTTCTTTCAAAGATTCTTTATTCAAATGCGGCACTAAATGCGTGCCGTGGGCGATGACACAGATTTTCTCCGATGAAACACCGTAGTCATCACTCAATATTGTAGCAGCACTATTTGTCATCACGATAATGGATGCCGCTGCTGCCGCAATATGCCGTACTGTTGCTTTAAATGCTTCATCGGGACGTGGCAAAACGGTATGAAAAACAATCACCACAGGCTTACTGACCGAATATAAAAATTGCAAAAAAGTATCTTCCTCTTCATTATTGTACAAGCCAAATTCATGTTGAATCAAAGCCAATTTGATGTTTGGATTAGTGTTAATGGTGCGCGTTAATTCAGCATATTTGCTCGAAGAATGGGTATCAAGAATGTATTTTACTTCTTCAGGATACGTATGATTTGCTTTTCCTGATTCAAGCGCACATACTTTGAGCGCGAATGAATTGCTGAATTTGTTGTTCAATGCCTTGAACAAATCTTGAGAATAGGTCGCAATGCCACACTCTCTTGGCGGATAGGAAGTTATCAATAAAATCTCTGGTAAGACATTGAGTGGCGTAGGATATAGTTTTGCACTATTGGTATACACCCTTTGCAAAATGACAGTTGGTGCTTCTGTGCCAATGGTTGAAAATGCTTGATTGTTCATTTTATGAATTGAATTAGTGATTGAAATTAATTTTATTTGTACGACAACAACTCCGCTAATAGCTCCGACAAACTCACCGAAGCTGTTGCGATACGCTCATCAGCCGCACCATAATAAATGTATAAAGTATCGTCAAACAAGGCTGTACCAGATGGAAAACACACGTTATTCACTTCGCCTTTTAACTCCCATTCTTTTTCAGGAAAAAACAAAGGATAAGGCAGCCGTGCAATTTCTTTTTTAGGGTCTTCCAAATCCAACAAAGCCGCACTCGCCGCATACACATATCCTTTCACCGAATCGTGGACTGCATGATAAATCAGCAGCCAACCATGTTCCGTTTCAATTGGTGGACAACCGCCGCCGATATAGCTTGTTTCATGTTCATATTTCGGTGCCAACACAACACATTCGTTGAAATGAATGAAGTAATCACGCCAAAATTCGGTCGTCAAGTCTTCTAATTCTTTTACAGCAACGACGATTTGAATTTCGGGTTTTATGCGATGCAAAAAGAATAATTTACCATTTATTCTTCTTGGGAAAAAAATGACGTTTTTATCCCAAAGGAGTACGTCTTTGCCTTCTTTTTCATGAATACCTTCGTGTAGGTTATAACGCGGGTATTTTGCATTTATCTTTCCTTTTGATTCTGCAAGAGTAAGAAACTCTTCATAGGTAATGCGTGGCACAATCAAGCCATGCTTATCAAAATGTTTCAAATCCGTTGACGTAGCCAAAGCACCGAGCGCATTGACACCATCAAAAGCCGTGTAAGTCAGATAATAGAGGTCGTCAATTTTCACAATGCGCGGGTCTTCAACGCCATGCGACTCGTAGTCAAATTGAGAATAAATAAGCGGTTGTTCGCATCGTTCTATAATATCAAGAGGCCCTCTCAATTTACAATAGCCAATACTCGAATAATTACCTTTGCTCACAGCTCTATAAAAAAGGTGAGCATACTCGCCTTCGCGTATCACCGCAGGATTTAAAACACCTTCATTTTCAAATTCGAGTTCGGTCTTTTTCAATAAAACACCTTCTTTTTTTACCTCTATCATCTGTTTATTTATTGCAAAAATGATTGAATTCAGTACACAAATTTTTGAGCACTTGTTGTTCTGGTATGTCTAATTCTATTAGGCTCATGTTTGGGGAAATTTAAAAGTTCCCCGCACATAGTTACCCCCTCAGTATTTTCTCCGGTTTTGCCCCCTTTCATGTATAACAAATTATCTATACGACAATAATTCCGTTAAAAGTTCCGATAAACTCACCGAAACCGTTGCAACATGCTCATCAGCC
>JANLQI010000475.1:0-22410 GCA_031367705.1 Saprospiraceae bacterium
CGTCTACTATACCTTGTCCACAACGAAAGTGTTAAATCTTTATTTTAACTGAAATCAATCTCTGTATTATCGCCAATATTCAAGCTGCGGCGAATACCCCGTATAGATGTGTCGCTGCCAATGATGGATTTATTCAAAATGATTTCTCTCAAATGGGAATAACTGCCGATGATGCTGTCTCGAATAATCGAGGCATTAATATTTGTATTCGATGCAACTGTGACATAAGGCCCAATAATACTATCGGTTATGATGCAGTTTTCGCCAATACTGACAGGATGGACAATAATTGTATTGTCAAAAACAGGCAAATCCACGTCATAAGTATTGTTTTTTTGCAATAACATGGCATTTGTTTCTAACAGAATCTCTTTTTTCCCGCAGTCAAACCAATTTTTGACAGCAATCGTCGTCATTTTCACGCCTGCATCTATCATTCTTTGCAAGGCATCCGCGAGTTGAAATTCGCCATTAGTGCGTATGTTGTTGTCAATATTGTATTGAAGACCCCTCAGTAATTCGTTGACTTCCTTGATTTTATACAAACCTACGAGTGCCAAATTGGAATGAGGAATACGTGGCTTTTCGACAACCTTGCGTACAAAGCCTTTTTCATCTAATTCGACAATACCAAAATTACGCGGGTCAGCGACTTCTTTGACACCAAAACAGGTCGTTTTAGATTGAATCATGGGTTTCAAATCGGTATCAAAAACAGTATCACCTAAGACAATAAACAATTCTTCATCGTCTTTAATGGCATCTCGACCCGTCCAAACTGCATGACCTAAGCCTTCTCGTTCCGATTGTAAGATAAATTGACAATCGAGGTTTGGGTAGTTTTTTTCAACAAAATACTTGACTTTTTCACCCAAATAGCCAATAATAAAGACAAATTCGGTGAAATCAGCCGCGATGAGCTCATCAATGATATGTCCTAAAATGGGTTTCCCTGCCACAGGTATCAAGGGCTTGGGTTGTGTATATGTGTGTGGGCGTAGGCGAATACCCGCGCCAGCTACGGGAATGAGAGCTTTCATATTAAATGTTATCGGGAAGTCTTGAAACAAATACTTCATGAACTTTAAACACGAAGTTACGAAAAGAATGAGCAAAGTGAAAAGCGAAAATAAAAAAAGGCAAATTTTACCCCCTCAGTAAAATTTGCCTTTTTTCTTATATTTTTAAACCTACATTTTATTAGCCGTCGTGAAAAGACGATTCCAACGAATACCATTATTACCCGTTGACATCCAGATGAAAAGTGGCTTGCCTACAATATGGTCTTCGGGAACAAAACCCCAATAACGAGAGTCTTCGGAATTGTGGCGATTGTCACCCATTGCCCAATAGTAATTCTGTTTAAATGTATAAGACGCTGTTTCTGTACCATTTATGAAAAATTTACCGCCTTTTATTTCCAATTCATTGTTTTCATAAACATGAATAATGCGCTCATACAATTTGATATTTTCTAAACTCAAATTCACAGTTGCACCTTTTGCAGGAATAACAAGCGGGCCAAAATTGTCAACACTCCATTTGAAATGTGCTGTATCGTGTGGGAAAATGCTTGGCGAAACGGCATTGTTCGGTAAATATTCAACTTTTACATCGCCACCCATGTTTTTAATTTTTTCAGCCTGAGCAGTATTTAGCGGAAAGACACCCGCACGCATATTCGCATCGCCAAAGTCATTGAGGTGAACGCCCCATTCTTCCAATTTCGAGACATTATAATTACCCGTAACCCGATACGCAAATTGCATATTTGATGGATTCTGTGCAGGTTGGTCATTGATATACAATTGATGATCTCTGATTTCCATTTTATCACCAGGCGTTGCAACACAACGTTTTATATAGTGGTCTTTTTTATCAATCGGACGCACGATCAATCCTTCTGGTGGGATTGGAACACCTTGCTCACGTAGTTGATTGACATTCCATGATCGTTCAGGCATTAAAACAATGCTGTCGCCGATGGGCCAGTTGAAAACAAAAGGGCTGTTGCGCTCCAATTTTTCCCATGCTGGTAAACGGAAATAAGGTAAGCTCGGCGGGTTGATATAAGATTCAGAACCAATAATAGGAATCTGATTGTGCAACAAAGGCACTTGAAAAACGGTCATCGGAGTCCGCAAACCATAGTTAAATTTGCCGACTGCAAGATAGTCACCCACCAAAAGTGAACCTTCCATCGAAGAGGTTGGAATCACGTACATTTCAAAAACAAACATACGAATAAAAGCTGCTGCAAAAACGGCAAAGAAAATGGCTTCAACCCATTCACGTGCGCCACCTTTATGAAAAACACTGTTTTCAAGACGATTCAAGGCAAATTTATCTTTTTTATCCAATGCATCTTTCACTTGGTCTTGGTAAGCTTTTTCACGACCAACAATATCCGCTTCATATTTACTATCAGGGCTTTTGCCCGTTAGAAAAAATTCAAGCGGCGTATAAATGACGGCTAAAGCACTACTTGGAAAGCTGAAACGCCCAAAAGCACGTACTAAATCAACAGCCATACTGCACCAAACAAAAATATTGACGATTGGAAAAAGCAACCATAAGGCATAAATGGGTCTATGCCCAATCAATTTTGCCCATTCGACGAAATTCAAACCTGGAACGAGTGCTTTCCAGCCTTCGACACCTGCTTTTTCAAAAAGCTTCATCAGCGTAACGCATGATAGAATATACGTTAAAATAAAAAATATTAAAATACCCACTGTTCTAAATGATTGAATAAGAGTGTTATAAAATGATTTTTATTGTCAAAAAAATAAATTCTACTTTTTCCTTTAAAAAAGAGTGCAAATGTAAACAAAAACTTTGTTTAGAAGGCCCCTCAGTAAAAATCCATTTTTGATGTAGCAAAAGTGAATTTTCTGAAGAAGAGGACATAATATCTTCGACTGTTTACAATGATTTTTCGACAGCCATTGCTCATTTTTTAATTGAATTTTCAAAAGAAATTTTAAACGTTTTTTTTAATTCAATAATAAACTAATATCTTTGTCTCTCATTCCCATATATTTACAAAGAAAAGGAAATAAGTGAATTAATTTTATCGTCAAAGTAACAAACATTACAATTTGTCCGTTTGACAAACTTATCCTCCCTTTCTATACATCCTATATTTGAACATATCTTCTTAACTTTAACAAATTCAAAACCTTTTTTGGTATGAAAAAAAACATAGCCGCACACATCCTTATTGTTGACGACGAAGCCTACATCCGTCGCACGCTCAAATCCGTTCTCGAAAATGAGCCTTACGAAGTTGACGAAGCCGTTGATGGCGTGGATTGCCTTTCGAAAATTAAGCAAAAAAAATACGATGTCATTTTCTTAGACATCAAAATGCCTCGTCTCGATGGCATGGAAGCATTAGAAAAAATACAAGAACTCAGCCCTGAATCATCAGTTGTCATGATTTCTGGACATGGTAGTATCGAAACCGCTGTTGAAAGTGTGCGCAAAGGTGCATTTGATTTTCTTCAAAAACCCCTTGATTTGAACCGTGTTTTAATTACAATTCGCAATGCCCTCGACCGTTCCAACTTGATTACGGAAACAAAAGTGTTGCAACGTCGTGTTCACCAATCGAAAGTTCAAGACATTATTGGTCATTCAAAAACGATAGAAGACGTTAAAAACAAAATCGAAATGGCTGCCGATGCCGATGGCGCACGTGTTTTGATTATGGGGCCTAATGGTACTGGTAAAGAATTGGTTGCGCGGCATATTCACGAGAGAAGTGTACGCAAAAATGCACCTTTTGTTGAGGTCAATTGCGCTGCCATTCCTTCTGAATTAATAGAAAGTATATTGTTTGGTCACATTAAAGGCTCTTTTACAGGGGCAATTAAAGACCAAACAGGTAAGTTTGAGCAAGCCCACGGCGGCACGTTGTTTCTTGACGAAATCGGAGACATGAGTTTAAAAGCTCAAGCAACTATTTTGAGGGCTTTACAAGAGCATAAAATTACACGAGTCGGAAGTGATAAAGATATTAAAGTTGATGTCCGCATTATTTCGGCAACTAACAAAAATCTTCGTGAAGAAATCAGTAAAGGAAACTTCCGTGAAGACCTTTACAACCGCCTTGAAGTCATTGATATTTACGTGCCTTCGCTCAACGAACGTAAAGAGGATATACCAGTCCTAACTGATTATTTTCTAAAAACAATCAGTGCCGAATACGGTTTCAAAACAGAAAAGGAATTTTCTATTGATGCCATTATTGCTTTACAAAACATCAATTGGTCAGGTAACATTCGTCAATTACGTAATGTGGTCGAACGTTTGCTTGTCTATTGCCGCGATAAAGACATCATTACAGACGAAGATATAGAGAAGCATGTGTCAGCACCACGCGGTCAACATCGCTACGAAAGTTTGTTCAACAAGTATGATACACTTGAAGAATTGCTCCGTTATGTCGCTTCTGAATATAAAAAATTCAAAGGCGTAAAGGCTTAAGTTCGTTATTCGGATATTCGTTATTCGGATATTCGTTCTGTAATTCTAATATTACGAGTAACGAATATCCGAATGACGAGTAACGAAGCTACCATCTAAATTCATACTCATATTGCACCTCCCAACCTATAGGATGCCCTGATTTTAGGTCTCTCATTTGGCTCTTTGTGGGTAAGCCCATAAAGTCATTTGTAAAAATAAGCTCATATCCCAGCGTTTCTATGCGTTCTAATTTTCCTCTTCTATCATAGCCATAACTGTATTCACCTATTTTTTTGCCTTTTGTCAAGTCTTTATTCAATAAAAAATAAGGCATTTTCAACCTTCGCCCTATACTATCGTAATGTATTTCATAAATTTTACCCCCCTCAGTATACTCAGACAAACGCGCTTTTTCATCAAAACGAACAGTGTCTATTTTATTGTTTTCAGAATAACGTACCCGCAACGTATCGCCATACCATTCATACCCAACTGTCCATTCATTAAATTCGTCAATAAAAATCTGGTGATGTTCTTCAAAAAACAGTTTTCCTGTTTCGTCATAATGATAAATAATTTCTTCACGGATACTGTCTTTTCCAGTGCCCGGCCCCCCTTTAGGTCGGCGAAAACGATGGCTTTTGATACATCGAGTTGTCGTATCGTTGTAATAATGTTCAAGATAATCCTCATTTGCTCGCTTTTTTTCCGAAAAATCAAATTCGTAGGTTGCTAATTTGCCGAAAGGGTTGAAACAGAGTTTTTGAAATGGTAGGAATTCTTTATTCGTTGTGTCGTCGAGTAAAGAAGGGATACGGATGATGATACTTTTTATATTATTGTTGGTAACAAAGGCTGAATCAGCAATAAAGCCATCAAAATTATAGAAACTTTGTGCTTTAATCGTGTGACAAAAAGACAAAATAATAGCTGCAAAAAAAATTGTTAGTTTACTCATTATACTCATGGAAAAATAAGTTTCGTTGGATTTTGAATGCCCGAAGGCAGACAAATATAAATTTCAATAAATGTTTATTTGCTAAAACCTACCAAATAATGTACAAAAATAGGGCTTTTGAGCATTTTAAAGCATTTTTTTTTCAACGGTCTAATAGTAGAAACCTAAAATCAAGCCGAAATCGTTCATTTTTTAAATAGAAAAGGTTTAGGAAACATACATTTCCTAAACCTCTTAGTGAAGATAATCCTTAATAATTAAGCGTACTTACTTTCCAAACCAAGTTGTTTGACTAATAAATAGTAAAAAACAGCACGGTGCTTGCTCCGATTACTGCTACCCATTTTATCACAAACAGCATTCACCGCAGCATCCAAGTCAGCACTATCGGTACAACCTAATTTTTTGATAAGGAAATTGTTTTTAACTCTATCCTTTTCTGTTTTATCCGAACATGAAACCATAGAGGCATCAGCAAGATAGATAGATGGACCGAGTCCTTTGGCAACAGCCGTTAAAAGAGTTTCGTCTGCGCTTGCACCCATTTCAGACATTGCGCTTTTGTACTTGTCGAGAGCTTCATCAAATTTGCTCATAGCTAAAGTTAAGTTTTAAATAATTAGTAAATATATTTTTCAAAACATAAAATTAAGGTATTTTTTTATTTTTCCAAAAATATTGTTGGTTTCTTTTTGCTAATTATAAAACAATATTTTAAAATATATTTTTTATCATAAAATAGGTCTTTATACTGAGGGGGTATTATGATTGAATATTTTTCACGATGCTTTGATAAAATTCGTCAAAATCTTTAAGCCTCACGACAGCAGCAAAGAATACATAGCTGACCAAACTCGTCGGTAATTGCACAATCGCTTCTTGTGGATAATTGGCTACTGCCAACATGAAAAGAGAAGTCAAAAGGCATAAATAAAGTGTCTTTATCATCGGGTCACGTACACGCAAATAGAAATACAAACAACGTCGCAACACCGTAAAAAGAAAAAACATATACAAACCAAGACCTATCCAACCTTCTTCAACCGCTAATCGAACATAATAAGAGTCATGGGCAAATTTTGCTAAAAAGGAATCAGGTGTGAACCGTCGGGCCCACAAACCTGTACTTCCGGGGCCGTAACCAATAGGGTGTGAATAGATATAAGGCCTGATTCTCTTTTGATTGAAATATCGAATCTGTACAGAAGCATCTTCACTCGGCTCAAAAGTCGATTTAACCCTAAACAAAACTGCGCTGGAATTGCCGCCTTTGATAACGAGAACCGTTCCCAATGCCAGAAATATGCCAAAACCAAATATGACTTCTTTTTTCAAAGTCATCAATGCATAAAATGCTAAACCTAAGGGAATTAAAGCAAAACACGTGCGTGTACCTGTATAAATCGAAGACCAAAACATCAATATTGCTGCAAAAACCAACAAACTCCGATACACTAAACGCATAGGTGCGGTGGCGTAAATCAGGCAAAAAATGCCCATATACGCCATCATAATACCAAAGGTCATGGCATCATTGAATAAGGAAAATGTGCGCATTCGACCCCATTGAAAGAACAATTGAAATCGCTCAGGGTCTTGATAAATCCATGCTTTTTCGGCAGCAGAAAAACCAAAAAACTCTTGTTTTAGTCCATAAACAGCAACAATTGTGGCTAAAACAACGATTAAATTCAACATTTGCTGAATGCGTTTGAAGGAATTGAACGCATAACAAGCGATAAAATAAAGTAAATTAAGGATTGCCAAACTGCGTACGGTAAAGAGCCAAGCCATCTTTGACTCTTGTGAAGGGTTTAAGGCTTGAAAAATATTATAATATATCCAAAATAGCAAAATAGTTGAAATCGGGTCTTTGGCAAATGCCCAGTCTTTCTTCAACACTTGACTAATCAAAATGCCTGCTATCATCAATAACAATAAAGCGTCGAGGGATGTACCAACAGGTGCATTGGTCATTTTGCCTATTAATTGCACTAAAAAAGCAACTATAAGGGTAAACATAACGCCAAATTGATGATAAAACATACAAGCAAAAACCATCGGAAGGGCAACCACAGCGCCAATAATAATCGTACTCATGCCCATTCCCAAGTAAGGGATAAGGCTTCCTAATGCCAAACCTAAGGTTGTGAACAGCAAAAAACCCATCGGGTTATTCAATTTTTGGATAAAAATTTTATTTTCTAACCAACCTTTGACTGTATCTTTTATTGAAACAACGTGATTTAGCAACATAGTTTTCTCAAATAGTTGTAAGCGTTTAGATATTTATAAAAAAAGAAGTTTTACAGCTGAACCGACGAAAGTCGCAATGAATAATAAAATGCCTATCAGTTCAATCAATTCCTCCTTTTGAGTCAATTTGAATGGATTTTTTTTTTCGTTGAACATGATTTTTAAATTTTATAATGCGAAACAAATTGATTTTAAAGCTTTTAGCTTTGAAGGAATCACAAAATATTTAAATTTTTGTCATTCAAATACCTCAAACATACAGAAAAACACTATTGCCCATTTTAAAATACCCCCTCAGTATCAGGCAGTTTTTGAGCAACTTTCTTTGCCGTTTTGACCCATTTTTGAGTCTTAAAATCAAAGTATTTTACAACGCGTGCTGGATTTCCAACAACAACTGAAAATGGTGGAACATCTCTTGTCACAACACTACCCGCACCGACAACCGCATTTTTACCAATTCGCACGCCAGGCGTAACTATGACACCCGCCCCCATCCACACACCGTCTTCAACCACAATTTCTTTGACATTAAATCCTTGTTCTACAATTGGTCGAGTAGGGTCTTCGTAGTCATGATTCAAGCCACTCATTACGACATTTTGAGCCACCAAAATATTATCACCGAACGTAATAGGTCCCACAATTTTAGAGCCGCAACCTATCAATACCTTTTTCCCCATTATGACATCACCACAAGCATTTGCGACCAGCGTAAAATCTTCAATAATCGAATACTCCCCTACCTCAAATCGATTGTATGGAAAAACATCCAATCGAGCAGTCCGCCTAATAATCGCTTTTCTGCTGACTTTATATACAAAAGGATTCAATATATGCCGAATCCACCAACGAGGGCGATACTCGTGTGGCGGTTGTAAAAGCCATTCTGCCCATGATTTTAGACGTGGGTTTGACTTTATTTTATCTTTTAGGCTTGCCATGTTTGTCATTTTATTTGCTTCAAAAGCAGTCTGTAATCTCAAAAAAGCCTGCAAAAGCAAAAAATTATGCTAAGATTTCTACTTTCGTTTCCTTTTTTTCAAGAAACGTATCAACGATATCCCAAAACTCATTGACACGGTCGCCCCAAGTATTTGACTCCCCAATTGCCATACGTTGCTGCACTTTTGTTTCTGAATAGTCTGCAACAGCTTTATCTATCAAGTTCACAAAATGATCGTGACTGTCAGCAATCCTAATATGTGGTTGAAAACTACGAATATCATCACTAAAACTCGTGGCTATCGCTGATTTGCCCGCCGCGAGGTATTCATTGATTTTCAAAGGATAAACCGAGCGCGACATTTTATTTAAGAGCGATGGCAGTATCGCAACGTCCATAAATTTCAAATAATTAGGAACTTCGTAAATCGTTTTAGCACCCGTCAAAATGACGTTTGGCATTTTATCTAAACCTTCTGAATACACTTCAGGCGAATTTATAGGTCCAACCAACAGCAATGTTTTGTCAGGATGCCCCTCCGCTAAACGACGCAATAGGCGATAATCGAGCCGAACATCGTCCAAATTGCCTGTAAAACCGATAATTTTAGTCTTTATATCCTTGATTTCAGCAGGACGTTCTATGTTCCGATAATACAAATTTTTAAAAATAGAAATATCAACTGCATTGTGCATGATATGCGTTTCAGGTTGTACCTGACGATAGTGCCGCCAAAGATTTGTCGAAGTCACAAGCGTAATATCCGAATCACGAGCCGCTTGTTCTTCAAGCCGCACACCATGTTTAGAGACATAAACTTCTGTAGAAATATCGTCAATACACTGATAAATATTCAAAGCTGCCCCCATTTCTTTGGGCAAAACAGGTACAAAAAACGGGTCGTAACAAGTCATATAAATAAAATCCTTGATTTTGTTATCTTTTATGACTTTTTTTATCGCCTTTAATAGGACTTGTTTGTTGTACTGATATAAGGTTTTATAAAGACTGTTATTAGGTAAAAAATTAATAGGAATGGTCGGAGGTGGCGTTGCCACAACAAAATTTGCAGGTATGGTTTCTAATTTTTCATAAAAAACGCCCCCCCTCAGTATCGTCGGCAATCGTTCACGCAATTTTTCATCATGCCTTAAATCCCAAACATCTTTTACTGAATATGGATGATTGACATAAAATACGCGGTGCGTTTTTGCCAATTCTTTAGCAAAACTCAATGAGACCGACGAAAAAGCATTGTCAGACCTAAACAGCGTATTGATTATGATGTCATATTTTTTTCTTTTAGACATAGTGGTTCAAAATTCGTTTGTCAATTTTGGTTGTAAAAATTGTTTGATTTTTTGCCAACCTTCTTTGTAAAAAGCCAACATGTATTGAAATGTATTTAAAATGTGAACATTAAACAGGCGATTTAAAGTTATTTGCATAATGACAAACATCACAGACATAGCCACCAAAGACCCATAAGCTGCACCGAATAAGCCGAACCACGAAATGAACACATAATTGCACGTCAAATTAACAAATGCACCCAGTGTCGTAATATGAAAATTGAGCCGAGGCTTGCCTACTGAATCCAAAATTGTCCCAAATTGCATAGCAAATGCCATAAAAATGCCATAAAATATTGTCAATCGCAATATAGGTGCTGAACTCGCATATTTTTCAGAACCAATAATCCATACAATCACATCTGCAAAAATTAATATAAAAACAACGACTGGCACTATCAAAGCCATGAGTACACCGACTGATTTTTCATATAAATATTTCGCACCAGCGGGTCCCTCAGTATTTGTCCGTCTTGCAGACTGTGGGAACAAAATAGCGGCTAATGTTGTCGTCGGCACTTCTGCCAGATTATTAATTTTAATACTTAAATCGTATGTAGAAAGTGTGCCTAACAACAATTTACCAAGCATCATCTTGTCCACGTTTTTATAAGCCATCGTAGAAAGATTCGTTCCGAAAGTATATTTACCGTAATCCAACAGTTTTTTTACCCAAGCCCAATCAAGGGCCGCTTTCAAACTGAAATATTTTTTTGCAAAACTATACGCCACAAGTGTTGCAGGAATAGCTGCAAAAAGTTGCACAAAAGCCAAATTGGTCAACGAAAAGGTGTTTTCTGATAGTTTTATATACAAAATATAAAAAAACAAAGAGCCATTGCGCACAAAAGACGACCAAAACAAACCCTTAAAATCCATATTCGCTTGCTGAATAAAATTGAATTGATAGAGGGCAGACAATATGAAAGTTGTCGTGGCATAAATAGTTAAAAGGTGTGTCAGCTCCGAACTTTTGTAAAAATGACCAACCCAACCACTACTCATTAACAGCAAAAAAACGACAACTACAGAAAGTGAAATGTTCAGAAATAAGGAGGCTTTGTTGATTTTTGCGTGTTCATCCTGAGGGGTCTGATTAAGGAATGTCATCAAGCCATTTTGTAATAAACCTGTACGTCCGATTTCAATAAACGCCGTTATAGTCATATAAATGACCCAAACAGAACAGGACTCTTTGTCTAAAACCCGCCACAAAATGATAACTGAACCGAGATTAAAAATCATCTGAGTCAATTGATTGAGCAGCGAATAAAAGCCTGATTTTAGCCAATAATTTTTCACAAAATGTATGTTTAAAAGTCAATGGATTGATGAACCCATGCCCCCATTAATTCAAATTTTTAAGGTCTGCTTTATTCAAAACACCGCCTAAAACCTTATCTTTCAATGTTTTAAGAAATTCTAAACCACTATCATCTTTACCTGACAAACTTGTTGAGGCATCGAAAACAGGAATGACCTTTTCAACAAAATCAACCAATTCGAGCGCATCTGAATATTTACTAATAGCCGCTGCTTCAAGGAAAATATAATCATAAGACAGGCCTAAATCCGCGATTTTCTTTTTGAAATCAACACCAGACAACAATTCAGAGGGCGAATTATGACCTCCTTTATTACCTATAATATCTACGGTAGGCATGTTTATCGTAAAACCTAATGCCGTCGTGCTTGGCAAAGCCCTTACTTCGGAAGTAACTGGATTATTTTCAAATGGCTTAACAGCCATCGCTGATAGTGTATTGTTCTTAAAATTTGTGTCAATTATCAATACTTTTTTATGTTTCAAAGTAAACGAATATGCCAAAGACGCTATCAAAAACGATTTGCCTTCTTGGTCTTTCAACGAGGTTATCAAAAACGATTTTGCTTCTGATGCTTCGATGGAATGACGTATTTTACGCAATGATTCTTTGAAAAACTCCGCTTCTTTTGACTTTGTATCATCATTAAAAAAAGCATCATAATCGCCCCATTGCTTAGCATTTAATTTGTTAAGTGATGCTATAAGCGGCAATCCCACTTGTTTGTCATATTGAAAAATTGAACTCAATGACTTATCAAAATAAGTGAGCATAAATAAAAAGACCGTCGCAACAGTACCCGCACCAACCCCTGCAAAAGCTGAAATAATAGCCCTCTTTGACGACTCCGGCTTGTATGGATATATCGGTGGGTCAATGATCCGCACAGGTTTTTCCTGCTCCCCAGATTGCTGAATCACATCGGCTTGATTTTGCTTGTCAATAGCATATTTATATTCAGCATCAGCCGTTTCGATTTGCCTGTTCAGTTTATTCCAAATGGCATTGTTACCGACCAATTGCGTTTTTTGTTGATAAAGTTGTCTAATTCTTCTTGTAAGAGATTCCAACGCTTGTTTAGAGGCTGCTAAATTGCTTTCTGTATCCATCGCCTTCACAAACATTTCGTTTTGTCTTTCTATAACAGGATCCGTATTGTCACGTCTTGCGAGGGCAATACGGCGGCTAACAAGATTTTTTCTTTCTTTCAACTCCTCAATCCGCCTTTTTGCATAATCGTCTTTCATACCACTATCAACCCACTTATCAGTAAGTGATTTGATTTCCTCATCAATTGTTCTCACTTCCGTATTGGCATTGACATTTTCACTATAATCACCTTTGATAAACTTCTTCCATGTACTTTGTTCACGCGTAAAAATAGCCAAAGAACGCTCGTAACCGACATTCTTTTTTTGCTCATCATCATGCACCATTTCAAGCTCTTTGATTTGAGCTACTATCGCCTGAGCCTGTTCCAAAGGGGCTACCAAACCGTTGCTGCGTGCATAATTGACTTGCTGATTGTTCAAACTGTCAAAAACCCTTTTTTTCTCTTGAACTAAATGATTATAGAATTTATATGTTTTATTCTCAAAAGTGTCCTTTCGCATATAAAACGAGTTCATAAACTCGTCAATGAAGTTTTTAGTCACAAAATAAGCCAGTTCAGGTTTTTCAGCGATGAACTCAACACGCATATATTGTGATTTTTCGACACGTTTAATATCAATTTTTTCTCTAATCGTTTCATAGTCATAACCCATTGCTTTTTCAAGTGACCGAGCGACATAAATGTGTTCTCTGTCCTCTTCTAAAATGCCGATAGAATCTGGGCGAAGTGTCAAAGCATCGAGATATTTGTCAATTTGCTCCTGTGTGATACCACTTTTTTCATCTAATTGCAATTTTCTGAAGGTTGCGACACTGTCCGTAGGGCGCAAATCGTGCAGAATAAGTTTTTTGGTGAGGGCATTGATGGCAGGTCGCCCTTTCATCAGCTCAACGAGGTTTGCGAATTTGCTTTCAATTTCAAATTCTTGGATAAAGGGATTGGCTTCACCAACAGCGCGTACACTTTTATAGTCAATCAAGCCCGTTTCAATGACCGACGATGATTTATATTTCTTGGGCAATTTGCCGACAACAAATGCCGTTGCTACGGCTGCAGCAATGATAACAGTTAATAATAACCATTTTCGTTTAGACAGAATAAAAAAGAAATACCTTAATTCCATGTGCAAATGATTCGTTTTCTCAATTTTTTTTGAATAGTAGGATTCAAAAAACTGTATGTTCCTTTACTGTTTGATTTAAGCTTTCTTGTTTTTCTGGGGTAATACCAAATAAGGAAAACAACGATGGACAAAAACGGCTAAATAGCCCATGTATTATTTTCGTTTTGCAAAGCTAAGTATAAATAATAAAAGAAGTCAAACTATTGATTTTCAACAATTTGACTTCCTTTATATATGATTATTTAAATAAATTTTAAAAATTTTGAATACTAATATATAATCTGTATCATTTTTTGATTATCACAAATTTATAAGTTCATAAAAATAATATTTGACAAATATGCCCCCCTCAGTAAAAATCCTTAAAATTCAATTTAGAATAAAAAAAATGTCAACTTTACCCTAAAAGTTGACATTTTTATATCATACAACACTTAATTCACAGGCTTTAGTTTCCTTTGACTAACTCACCAAACAAATCAAACTCGGCGGCACTTGTGATTTTTATATCGGCAAAATCGCCAATACGGACATAGTTCTTTTTAGCTTTTACCAAGACTTCGTTATCTACTTCAGGAGAATCATGTTCGGTTCTACCTACAAAATATTCTCCTTCTTTTCTGTCAAACAAAACACGCAGCGTCTGCCCTACTTTTGCTTCATTTTTTTCTAAAGAAATGTCTTGCTGAATTTCCATCAAACATTGCGCCCGCGCTTCTTTTACTGAGGGGTCAATATCGTCTTCAAAATCATGTGCGGAGGTGTCTTCTTCATGTGAATATTGAAAAACACCCACACGTTCAAACTGCATTTCTTCAACAAAGCGGCACAAATCTTCAAACTCCGCTTCCGTTTCGCCAGGAAAACCGACAAGCATCGTTGTCCGAATGGCAATATCTGGCACTTTTTGACGAGCAATATTTATCAATTCTACTGTTTCTTCTCGCGTAATTTGACGGCGCATTCGAGCTAAAACACTATTATTTGCATGTTGCAAAGGCATATCTAAATACTTACAAACCTTTGGCAATTTTGCCATCGTATCAAACACTTCTATTGGAAATTTGGACGGATAAGCATAATGTAAACGTATCCACTCGATGCCTTCCACTTCATGTAAAGCCTCTAAAAGTGCGCTTAATTCACGTTTTTTGTACAAATCCAAGCCATAATATGTCAATTCTTGTGCTATCAACATGATTTCTTTAACGCCTTGACGTGCCAAATTTTTCGTTTCACGTACCAATTCTTCTATCGGACGCGAGACGTGTTTACCCCGCATCAAAGGAATTGCACAAAATGAACACGTTCTGTTACAACCTTCTGAAATTTTCAAATAAGCAAAATGGCTCGGTGTTGAAATCAACCGCTCCCCTATCAGTTCATGTTGATAATTGGCATTAAGTTTTGCCAACAATTGCGGCATTTCAAGTGTTCCAAAAAAGGCATCGACCTCAGGTATTTCTGCTTCAAGGTTGTCTTTATACCGTTGTGACAAACAGCCAGTAACGTAGAGTTTGTCAATTTTACCTGCCGTTTTCATGTCCGCATATTCCAAAATGGTATCCACTGACTCCTGTTTTGCCAAGTCAATGAACCCGCAGGTATTGACAATTATAACATTTGCCTTACGGTCGCTGTCGTGTTTGACATCAAAATCATTCGCTTTGAGTTGCGTCATCAGGTTCTCTGAATCCACTGTATTTTTTGAGCAACCGAGCGTGATGACGTTGACTTTATCGCGCTTTAATGTTTTAGTTTTCAAGACTTTATATTTTATATAAAATGTACCCCCTCCTCGAAAAATCGGGATTCAAGAACAGCATAGAGGTGATTTTTGATTAAAAAGTCCGCAAAGATACATTGTACTTTACAAATAATGGCTGTATGATGTCGAATCACACAGCCATTATTAAAGAAACCTCCATTTTTCGGTTTTTACTGCGGAGTCTGCATCACTTCATACAAGGGTATTTTTTGTACTTAATCATTCTTTTCCTTCTTCAACAAAATTTCGATTTGTTTTCTTAATATTTCATTTTCCTGAAGTGCTTGTTCTTTCGCTTGAAGTGCTTGTTCTTTCGCTTGACGTTCCTCTTCCTTCGCTTGACGTTCTCGTTCTAAGTCCTCTTCTAATTGAAAAAACATACCTTCAACTTCATCTTCTGCGACCATTGCTCGAATTATCTCATCATCAGACATCGCTCGATTCAGATATTTTATGATACGGGCTATACGAGGGTCGCTCATATCTCCGGTGTATTCCAGAACGTGGCTGTCATTCGTTTTATATTTGTTTTGACTAAATACGTCTAACATTTTTTCTAATTCCGTTTGTGCGACCATTTTTTTTAATTTTGGTATTTGTATCACATACATATCATGTGATAAATGTTCAACAAAATCTTCTTTGATTGGGTTCTTAATTTTTCTACGGGTTACGGCATTCATATAAGACCGCTCTACTTTTAAAACGGGTAATTTGATGTTTTTCAATTTATAACCTAAAAAGTAAATTGTCGTAATCGGTAAAGAGCCTTTCCTTTGCGTATCAACTATTAGCTCCTCCAATAGGTAATTTGCACCCAAATATCGTCTAAATCTTTGAATGACAAAAGTTTTTTTTGCTTTTTGAATTTCAATGAGTACAGTTGATAAACTGCCATCCGCTTTTTGAAGCGTCGCTTTGAAATCTAATCGAAAAATCCGCACACCCATTCTCGTTTCTGTTATGGTCTCTTGCGGTTTCAATGCTACTTGAATGATTTTTTCGTTTAATAGTGCTGAAAGTATATCTTTCGCTATCTCATCATTTTCCATCAAATACTTGAAAATGATGTCGTAAATCGGATTTGCTATCTGCATAGTGATGTTTGTTTGTTTTAAATTCAGTTTACTGAGGGGGGCTTTCAAAAAATCTTAGTGACATCAAACTTTAAACCTTTTAATATTTTTGATTTTTACTTTCGCTTACAAATGTAATGATTTGGTTTTAATAAATCAATGCAATGAGTTAATGTTTCCTGAATTTAGAAAAATACTGAGGGGATATGAAACACAAAAGGCAACCGAGATAACTCGATTGCCTTTTGCTCTTTTGCCACTTGCTTTTCTAAGCGCGTGTCACATTTTTCTTTTTACCTTTCATCTGACCCGCCAATTTCACTGCGTTATAAACATTAACAACGCCACCTGTACGGCTCAAACTACTGAAAGACACTTTTTCTTCTGTACCTGGCTTTTTCACCTTATAGTCCTGCTTGACAACTGACTTTTCGATACATTCTTTAACTTGTTCTGCCGTCAATTCAGGGTAATATGAACGAATAACCGCTGCAACACCTGCACAAACTGGCGAAGCCATAGACGTGCCTGACAAGTTTTTGTACTGATTTTCAGGCAATGTTGAATAAATATCAACGCCTGGTGCAAACACATCTACATTGTTTTTACCATAATTTGAAAAATCAGCCACTGCATCTTCGTTCTTTTTCCAAGACAATGCGCCTACTTCAATCCAGTTTTTTGCTTTTTTAGGGCAGAACCAACCTCTTTTTTCAAAACGTGCATTTGGGAAGTTGGTATCACCCGCATCGTTGTCTTTTCCATCATTTCCTGCTGCATGAACGAGGAGAACGTCTTTAGATTGTGCATATTTAACAGCTTTATCAACCGCTACTTTATCCCAAGATTGACTTTTACCAAATGACATATTAATAACAGATGCACCGTTGTCAACAGCATAAATAATAGCGTTTGCCACGTCTTTATCACGCTCATCGCCATCAGGCACACAGCGAACACCCATAATGCGGACATTATCTGCTACGCCTTTCATGCCTACATTGTTGTCACGAACGGCACCAATGATACCCGCAACGTGTGTGCCGTGCATAGCATCAGGCCCTTTTATGTCATTATTGCCGTAATTGCGCTCATAACTATCCGCATAATTATCTTTAACAATTTCTGCACGAGGATTAAATTCAGGATTGTATTGATATTTAACTTTAGTTTCATAATAGTCAACACCTTCTTGAATCGGGTCAATCAATTCCGCTTTGATAGCTTGAAAACTTGAAACATCTTTTCCTAAGCTTATCATTTTAGCTAAAATATTTTTGCCAATAATGAGATTTTGGTCTGTACCCACTTTTATAGCATCAACATTTGCTTTTGTTATTGCTTTACCATTCAAAGCGCCCTCAGCCGCATCCAAAGCATTTGAGTAGGTTGTTTTCATACCTTGGTATTCAGCTAAAGCTTCTTGACCTTCTTGAAGTTTCGTTTCTACTTCCTTTTTAGCCGTTTGATATTGCTCATATTCAGCTTTCTCAGATTTTGACAATTTTGCGGGGTCTGCATTGTCATATTTAGGTTTCAATTTGCCATACAAACGGGTAATTTCAAGTGTTTCATGGTTTACACTACGGCCATCTTTACCACCTAAAAAATTCCAACCATAAACGTCATCAATATAACCGTTTTTGTCATCATCAATACCGTTGCCTGGTATTTCCCCTGGGTTATGCCACATAACATCTTTTAAGTCAGGGTGCATATAATCAACGCCGCCATCAATAACAGCCACAATGACTATTTGACCTTTTCTATCTTTTAAAAGATCGGAATACACTTTCTCGGTACTCACACCATTTACATTATTTTCTGTAGGGTCAAGGTTGAACCAGTTATCGGGTGCTTTAGTTTGTGCGTCAATTGATGTGCTAAAAACGAGGATAATCCCCGCAAACAATAAATTCTTCAATGTCATTTTTACTATGTTTTTTTTAATATTTAAAATTTTACAATAATTTGGTTTGAATATTTCCGCCAAAATTACCATTTTAACGCAAAAACCAAACCTATTATTTATCAAAGGTCAAGCGAGGCCGCCTATTTTTTGAAAAATGGGCGGATTTAACGATAAAATAACAGGAAATAGGTTGCGATAGGTTTAATAAAATTGTACCCGACCAAAAATGATTTCAAAAAAGCAAAAAATATTAAATAAACAGAGGCCTTTGCCAAAATTGGAATCGTTTTTGATAAATATGAAAAAACTGAATCTAAATTAAATTTGCATTTACTTTTTAATATAAAAATTCAAAGCATGAGAAAACTGATTACACTGGCGTTTATCCTTCAATTTTCACTTCAGTCAAAAGCACAATACTTTGAAGCTGGTCTAACGGGTGGTGGAACAAGTTATTTTGGCGACCTGCAATCCGATAAACCTGAACCACGCTCATTTGGCAAATCAGGTGGGGCATTTCTTAGGTGGAACTTATCGCCGACTTTCGCAGTAAAAACTTCAGCACTCTATGCCAGTTTCACAGCTTCTGACAAATACGCAACGGGCTCCCGCATCAGCCGCAATTTAGAATCCATAACAACCATTTACGAGTTAGCCGCGACGGGTGAAGTCAACTTAACAAAGTATGATATTTTAGAAGGTCATATCAGCGCACCCTACCTATTTGCAGGCGTTGCGGGCATGTACTTTAATCCACAAGTAAAATACCAAGGCGGGTTAATAGATTTACAACCGCTTGGTACTGAGGGGCAATTTCTGGAAGGAGGCAAACCATATAGTCGCTTTGCTTTGGCAATTCCAGTTGGTTTAGGCGTAAAATTGGCCGCAACTAAGCGCATAAACCTCGGTTTTGAACTCGGTTTACGCTATGCTTTTACAGATTACCTCGACGATGTCAGCGGTAATTATCCTAATTTAGATGAGTTAGCAAAGCAAAATCCAATTGCCGCAGATTACTCCTACCGTATGCCCGCCTATTTCAATCAAAAACTTGAAAACCCACAAGGACTGTCCAGAGGCAATAAAATGAAAAATGATTTTTATTACTATGGGGGTGTCACAATATCCTACAACCTTGCTTCTAAGGAAAAAATGGAATTTAATAAAGAATATAAAGCATTCTTCAAAGCTCAATGATTAATGTTTAGAATTTAATAATGAAGAAGAATATTTTTGAAAGGTGTTAACTTTAACAGAGTCAACACCTTTTTTTTATTAAACCAAAGCAGTTCTTTTGTCAAAACAAATAAAAGCAGCATTATTGCACAATCAATCCAACCATTAAAATATTCACCAATTTCTATGTCAGTCAAAATATTAAAAAAACTGCTCACGCAAAACCGAAACGTCGGGCAAGTTCTCGGTGCCGCCATCGGCGCATTTATTGGTTTGACGCTTCTTTTGTTTTCACTGCAAACTTGGTTCGATTTACATAAAATACTGAGGGGGTCGTCAGAAGGCGATAACTACGTCATTCTCAACAAACCTGTCAGCTTGGCGAATACCATTTTCGGCAAATCTGTTTTCAAACCCGATGAGTTAAAAGATATTGGGTATCAATCTTTTACAAAATCAATTACCCCTTTCACCGCTAACCGTTTCAAAGTCAGTGCGTCAAGTAGTGCCATCAATTTATATACAGAACTTTTTTTTGAATCCGTTCCACAGGAGCATCTCGACATCCAAGACCCTGATTTTCGTTGGCACGAAGGGCAACAGGAAGTCCCTATTATCATGTCCAAAGATTATTTGGCACTCTATAATTTTGGCTTTGCCATCAGTCAGGGCTTACCACAATTTACGCCTTCGACCATTCGGAAAGTCAATTTTGACATCAATATACGTGGGAAAGGAGTCGAAAAAACATTTACTGGGCGCATTATTGGTTTCAGCAATCGCATCAATTCCATACTCGTTCCCGAAAGTTTTATGAATTATGCTAATACGCAATACGGCGACCAACCCGATTATGGTGCAAGCCGCGTCCTCTTAAAAGTGGCTAATCCTTACGATAAAACGCTTGGAAATTACCTCAACGAACACGGCTATGAACTAAGTACGGGCAGGCTCATTGGCGGCAAACTCGGCTCGATTCTGAACGCTACCATCGTTGCGCTTGCTGTCATCGGCATTTTACTTATGTTATTATCAACACTTGTGTTTATCCTTAATTATCAATTGATTATTTCAAAATCTGCTGCGGACATTACCCTTTTACGTCAAATCGGTTTTCGCCCAAGCGATATTGCTAAAATACTGAGAGGGTCGCTTTTGCGACTTTTGAGTGGCATATTTATAACGGTCATAGGTGTCCTCGCACTGACGAGAATAAGCGTTATTGGTTGGTTAGAAAAACAAGATTTTACAGTCACAAAGGGCTATGATTCACCTGTTATTTTGATTGGCATGGCACTAATGACTGCAATTCTAATCATCAATATTTTAAATATAAAAAGGCAGGTTTTGTTAAATTAGTCTTGTCTTTTGGTAATGACTTAGCTTAGACCACAGATGACGCTGAGTTTAAAGAAAAAATCAGTAAAAATCTGTCAAATCAGCGTCATCTGTGGTCTAAAAAATCAATAATTTTCAACAACATTCACCTTCTCCAAAGACCTCAAAATAGCATAATACAACAATAATTCATGCCGTCCTTGTAAGCCCAAACGCTTATTGCTGTCTTCAAGAAGTTTTGAAAATATCACCCAAACGGACGAAAATGTGGGTTCTACGTCGAGACTTCTTTTACGAAAAGTCAACTTCAAATCTTCGGAAGTATAATAAGCATTTTCAAGATATAGATTGTAATGACGCTCTTTGAACAAGGTCCCTTTCTTCAAAGAAGCCCATAATTTTCCCGTAAATTCGACCAAAGGTTTTTCTTGCTTTTTGAAAATATATTCAAACAAATGCAATGAAAAAGGCTCTTTAACATGCCGCATAAGGCAAAAGTCAAAAAATTGAATCGCTTCATCTTTTTTCATACCTGACGCATCAGCAAACCCCAAATGCAATTCAATGGCCGTTGCTAAGTTTTCAACAGGTGACCATTTATCCGCTTTGGCAGCCATAAAACTCAAAACAGCTTCACTCGATGCCTGCTGAAAACGCTCAATAATCGGCATGCCAATCATACCGCCCCATTCGTTAACATCAGGTTGATAAACAGCTGTTTGTATCGAATCATTAGGTTCAAAATCGGGAAGCTCAAAAGGTCTAAAGGATGGCAAATCCTCTACATAATGGTTAAAATGTTCATTCAAACTCGGTAAAACGAGTTCATTCAATGTCCGTATTTCTGCACGCATACACAACAAAATATGCGCCCCTTTATCATAGCCACGCTGCCAAAAATAGCGTTCAACGATGCCTGCTTGAATCAAGCTGTTGACAAAAGGCTTCAATGATTTCGTCAAAAAATGCTCAAATGGCTCTGCATAATTCAGTCGAACAACGCCCCATTCGATAGTTTGTGTTTTAGTTTCTTCTGTCATGGTCTTATAATTGTAAAATTCGTATTCGTAAGTTCGTTGCACATAGTTAGGCAAATCATCAGCCAAAACAAAAGGGTTGCGGAAAGGACTATGACATATTTTTTCCCGTATTTTTTAATGCTTTATTTTTGAGATTTTTATAAATATAAAAATAGTTGCGTGTAAAAAACAAATATGTCTGTTTTATACTGAGGGGGTACTTTTGGGATATTTTGACAAGACAAAACGCTTGAAACAAATAAAAAAACAACAACCGAAAGTAATGATTACGGACGTTTAGCCATTTTAATTTCTGATTACGAAGACTCAATTCCCGTTTACCTGCCACTATTCACTGTATTTGCAAACGGCTGACAATCATTCATATAATAAAATTTGCCACGCTTCAACTCGGTAGTATTTAACTCGACCTAAACATGAATCATTGATAACCGCCATAAAGTCGTGATAAAAAAAGCCGTCAAAAAGTCGTGATAATTTTGGCTGTTTTCCAGTCAAAAGGTAACTCTAATTGTAAGTTTTTTAAAGCGAAAAAAAAATTAGGCTCGACAAG
>JANLQI010000504.1:0-5168 GCA_031367705.1 Saprospiraceae bacterium
GATTGATATTGAAACTCGATAAAAAGTGAATCGAATCGTCAATAGAAATACCAAAAATGACGGTGAAAATCATCGAAATACCCGCATCTAAGTCCACACCCAGAAAGCCAATGAGCGCACCCGCAAAAACAAGTGGAAATAAATTTGGTATCAAAAAGATGGCAATCATCCGCACATTCCGCAGCATCAAACCCATCATGAGGGCTATCAAACCGACTTCCCAAGCAATGCCTTCGAGCATATCTGCACGCACATATCGAGCGTTTTTGTCCATAATATAACCCGTACCAGTCCGCTTAAATGTGGCAATCGTTGAGTCTATATTTGTCGCAATCCAAGCATCAATGCGGTCACCAATCGCCATAACGGAGTCTGCACCCAAGTCTGAAATCTTAGTAGCGATACGTGCTTTTGTACCATCTTTTGACATCAACACTTGCGAAGCCGCTTTCGGTATTTTATCTGCAAATACTTGATAATCATAGAATTGTGTCGAATCTTTCGGAAACAGATACGCTTCATTTCTATTCCCATTCGTCATTTGTCCAATAGATTTATAAATCATTGTAGGCGACGTAACAGAGCGAATAGCGGGAATGGTTGCCAAATGGTCTTCCAAATCGTTCATAGATTTCATCACTTCATAATCATCGGCTTGGTGTTCATTTTGGGCAAAAACAGCGTATTCCAAAGGACGAAAACCCGCAAATGTTTTCTCAAAAAAGAAAAAATCCTGCGTCACTTTCTGACCAATTGGCATATTGTCTTCGATGCTGTAATTGGTCTTTATTTTTGAAATACCATACACACACACGAGCAAAATGCCCATCGCCACCAATGCAATGGCTCTTGAACGCATCTTTGTAAACTGATAAATCCAAGCCATAAACCGCTCAATCCGCGTCGAAGTCCCCCTCAGTAAAATGAGGTCGTTGACATTAAAAAACGAAAATAGGGAAGTGGTAAACAACAAAACCGTCACATAAGCGACCATCACACCGACCGCGGCATTGACCCCAAACTCTTGAATCGGCACCACTCGGCTCGTCACCAAAGTTGCAAAACCGACGGCTGTTGTCACGGCTGTCATCAATGTTGCAAGACCTATCTCCTTCATTGTCAACCAAATAGCTTGTTCTTGGTCATGCCCGCGTCGCAATTCATCAATATATTTTGACAACATGTGTATAAAATCTGACGTGCCAATAATGACCATCAAAACAGGATATAACGCTGCCATTGCCGACAATTCACGACCCCATGCCCCCAATACGCCAAAAAATAACAGCATCGAAAGCCCAATCGAAGCCAACGCCAACAAAACAGTTTTCCAACGTCGAAACAAAATAACAATGATTAAAGCGACCAAAACGGCAGAGACACAACTTGAAACAAGCACTTCCCGCTTCTCCATCCAGACCAATTCCTTTTGAAAATTGGCACGTCCGAGATAATGATAAGCCGCAAAATTGAAGGGCTTGATGAGTGAATCTAAGGCGTGTATGAGTACGTCCGATTCATCAAGGTTCAGTCTGTCTTTTGTTTTCAAAAACAAAACAAGCGCATTCCCATCTTCGGAAATCAGATTGCGGACAAAACGCGGGTCAGTCAAAACCTTCTCTCTATCAGCAGCATAATAAGAAGTATCTTCAATATGAATCGCTGGCGCAGGAATGATACCAAACAGCGATTTAATGGGCAGTTTAACTTTTGTAAGCGATTGATTATCAGTCACATAAGGCAAGTTGGCAGACTGTTCGGTGAGGCTGTCAAAACGTTGGAGAAACGATTGATTGAAAACACCCCCCTCAGTATTTTTAGCTTCCACACCTACAAGGAGAAAATTGTCGTCGGTTTCAAAATTTTTGATAAACTCTTGGAAAAACACTAAATCAGGGTCTCCTTGTGGAAAGAATTGTTCAAAATCGAACGAAAACCGCAATTTCGTTGTGAAAAAGATTGCTGCGACAATCAAGACCGCAAAAATAGGAAAGACGATGCGACGGAAACGTTGAAGATTAAAGTTCATACTGTTAGGTGAGTCCCTTTTGTGTCAACTCGTCTTCATAACTTTTGGGGGTGGTGTTTTGTTTAAAACTTTCAGAAAAAAATGAAAGTTAATTTACTGCTATTGGGTTGTTATGATATTTTGCTTCATATCAACACAAAATTTGACGTTTTCAAAAAAATCTAAACCCAGAACGCCATCAAAGTCGGTAATAAGATGATATGCCAAAAAATCATAAGCACAAATTTCGATATTCTGTCTTTTTATGTCTAAACTACTGAATTCTTTGACCATAAAAACGTGTGCTTCAATCACGCCACTGGCTGTTTCAATTTGTTCTTTTCTAATAGCATCTTTCATTTCGTAGCCAGCAATCAAAAGTGGGGTGAGGTCAATCGTGGTGTGAGATGCACCTGTATCTAATGCCAAAGCGAGCTTGTCGAAACCGACATAGCAAGGCACAACGATTAAACTATCTACTGATTTTCTTTGAAATGAATGTGTTCTCATAGTAACCACTTACGATTTTGAGGTATTTCCCCCGTATAAACACAAGTTACGCTTTTGTAATTTTGACGAACATATTTAGCATTTTGACCGATTTCACGTTTATCTTTACTTGCCATTAACACAACGCCGCCCACTAATTTACTCACGATTGAACCCAACGTATTTGGGTCGTCTAATTCAGGATTGCCAATAAGCACCCATTGGTCGGGGTACAAAGTACGAATGGTTTCAAAACTCAAAACTTTTCTTTCTAATGCTTCCATAAGTAATTATTTTGAACAAAGTTAAATGTTCTTTGGCATACAAACAAGAACGCTCACTGTTTGTAGAACATAATTTATTTTGTTATACAGCTTTATGATAATGAATACCCCCTCAGTAAAAAAGCCGTTTTTCAAGCAAAATACTTGAAAAACGGCTTTTTTACTGAGGGGTGTCTCAAAACAGTTCTCCTTGAATCGGCGGTGTTTCAAAATCCAACAACCATTTTTTACGATGCAAACCGCCCGCAAAACCTGTCAAAGAGCCATCAGAACCAATCACGCGATGGCAAGGAATAATGATGGCAATTTTGTTTTGCCCATTGGCAGAAGCCACAGCACGAATTGCTTTCACATCGCCTAAGGCTTTGGACTGCGCCATGTAGGAACGTGTTTTGCCAAAAGGAATATTGAGCAGTTCCGCCCAAACACGTTTTTGAAAATCCGTTCCTTCTAAATCAAAAGGCAAATCGAAACTGGTTCGTTTGCCTTCAAAATATTCTGACAATTGATTGATGGTCAATTGATTAATATCGGTTGGATTTTCTTCAAATTTCTTTTCATCTACAAAATTGACGCTGCGAAGCCCCCCCTCAGTACAGCGCACCTCCAATAAGCCTACGGGTGAATCCATGTAAGCCGTTGCCAAATTTTCAGCGACAGAACGATTGATTTTGTAGATGGAAGACATTTTCCTTAATGGTAAATGGTGAATATTTTAATGGTGAATGATTCACCATTCACCATTAAAACATTATTATACGGCGAAGGACTCACCGCAACCGCAAGTGCGGGCTGCATTTGGATTATTGAACACAAAACCTTTACCTTCCAAACCACCTGAAAATTCAAGTGTTGTATTGAACAAATAAAGAAAACTTTTTAAGTCGGTGACAACTTTTACGCCGTTGTGTTCAAAAACTTGGTCGTTGGGCTTGCTTTGGTTGTCAAAATCCATCTTGTAAGACAAACCAGAACAGCCACCACTCACGACGGATACGCGAACAAAATGGTCGTTATCCAAATGTTCTGCGTTCAGAATTTCTGAAATTTTTTCTTTGGCTGAATCTGCTACAAAAACCATGTTCTTTAATTGATAGTGGATAATTGATAATGGATAATGGGCAGTTGATAATAGAGATTATCCATTATCAACTATCCATTATCCACTAAATTAGGCTACTACGAGTAAGCCATTTTTTACTTGATAGTCCTTGATAGCGGCTTTAATCGCATCTTCTGCAAGGACAGAGCAGTGAATTTTGACGGGTGGCAATGCCAACTCCTCAACGATGTCCATATTGTCAATCGTCAAAGCTTGGTCAACTGTTTTGCCTTTGAGCCATTCAGTTGCCAATGAAGAAGACGCAATCGCTGAACCACAGCCAAAAGTCTTGAATTTAGCATCAATGATGGTGTTCGTCATTTCGTCCACTTCGATTTGAAGACGCATCACGTCACCACATTCAGGCGCACCCACTAAGCCTGTGCCAACTGATTTTTTTGATTTGTCGAGCGTACCGACATTGCGTGGATGGTGAAAATGTTCGATTACTTTTTCTGAATATGCCATTGTATTTTTTATTTTAAATATTATTAATTTATAGTTTTACTGAAAACTGTTTAACTGCTTCTATGTCTTCAATTTCAAGAACTGGATATGCCTCTAAAATATCTTCGTCAGTGTCACCAGCCAAAATGAATTCTAAAATCGTTTGAGCAGTGACTCGCATACCTCGAATGGTTGGTTTGCCATTGCAAACACCATCTGAAATTGTAATTCTGCTTATCAAATTGCTCATTTTTTTAGATTTTGACTTGTTTTGAAAATATAATCTACAAAATAACCCCTCAGTATTCTGACCTAAATCGTCTTTGATTAATATACAGAAATTTTCTGGTAAAACCAAATTTTCAATGTCAGAGTTCGGTCTGTTTTAGTGTTCCGACCACTCAACTTGCGTCAAATCCACACCTTCTAAGTACATTTCCCAAATTGGCGACAAATCACGCATGTGTTGTACACCGTTTGTAATTGCTGTGATAGTGTAGTCAATATCTTCATCTGTCGTAAAACGACCCAATGAAAAACGCAAAGAAGAATGCGCTAAATCATCACCCAAACCCATTGCCACCAACACATAAGAAGGCTCTAACGAAGCCGAAGTACAAGCAGAACCCGACGATAAACCAATTTCTTGATTGAAAGTCATCATCAAACCTTCGCCTTCGACGTGTTTGAAAGACATATTTGTTACGTGCGGCATACGGCTGTTTGGATTGCCGTTTATCGTCGTTTCCTCAATTTTCATCAATTCAGTTTGCAAACGGTCACGCAATTTTGAAATACGTGCTGTATCTTTTTCCATGTCCTGCATACAAATTTCAGC
>JANLQI010000511.1:0-5707 GCA_031367705.1 Saprospiraceae bacterium
AAAAGAGTAAATCTTAAACAACCCCAAGTCAATGTGATAAAAGCGGACTTGATTGAGCAAGGGATTATAAACGAAGTGCTTGAAGGTAAAAGCAAAAAATATGAACTGAAATTTAATGCCCCTGCATTAGACTCAAGTAAATTTGAAGCATTAAGAAACGCTAAAATAAAAGACTTTGAGCAGATGTTGGCTTACCTCAATACTGAGGGGTGTCGCATGAAATTTCTATGCGACTTTTTAGGAGATGATATGAAGGAAGTTTGTAGTATTTGTGATAATGACCAAAATAAAAAGTACGGTGTTTCAATTTCAGAAGATTGGGCTGAAAAACTTGATAATTTTAGGAGCGAGTATTTCCCAATTTTAGATGTTGAAGGTGCGAAGACAAATTTAGTAAATGGTGTAGCCGCTTCGCATTATGGGGTTTCAAATGTAGGACAAGCATTGAAACGTTCAAAATATGAAAATGGCGGCGATTTTCCAGATTTTCTATTGAAACTGACACTAAAAGCCTTTCGTAAAAGGTTTGGGCAAGAGATTTTTGACTTGGTTCTTTATGTGCCGCCAACTACGTCAGGAGGTTTGGTTAAAAATTTTGCAGAAAAAGTCGCCAAAGTTCTGAAATTTCCTTTATCTCATGGTTTGATTAAGGTTAGACAAACAGAGGCGCAGAAAATTTTTCAGTCAGGACTTGGAAAGAAGGACAATGTTAAGGATGCTTTTAACTATCCACAAAGAAATGAAATAGCAGGAAAAACAATCTTATTGATTGATGATATATACGATAGTGGGGCAACGGTTAAGGAAATTGGAAGAATTTTATCTACCTTTGGTGCTGTAAAAATTGCACCTTTAGTGATTGCTAAAACAGTTGGAAGTGACTTATGATGTTTGAATTGCTCTATAACAAATTGACTAATTCATCTCCTCTTTTCATGCAAGGAGATTGCTCATTCATATTGCCAAAAACGAATGTTAGAGTAAATGTAATTCATAACATAGATTACAAAAAGAGTCCTTTTAAACTTGAGCTACATTTTTTCAATGAAAATTTAGATTGTTTTTATTCTGAAATTTCCCTTAAAGGTGGTGAATTTTATTTCAATTTATCTTGGTCAGAGAATGAAAGGTATTTAGCGGTTTCTTATATTTCACAGTGGTATGAAGATTTATATTTTTTAGACTTACAAGAAAAAACAGTTATCTATCAGATTACAGGGCATCAGACTTTGGATGGAAGCAGGGCTGTTGCTTTTTATAGAAACAAAGCAATAATTTTACCTACCTTAAATTATGAAGGTGGGCTCTCTGATTTAAAAGTATTTGATTGTGAAACTCGTGAAGAAAAAATCTTATTGACTAATGAAAACGCAGAATTTAATGGTTTAGTTATTGAAGATTTTTGTATTTCGGCATCAAATAAATATCTGTTTATTAGAAATAATTTATACAGCCAAGTTGACTTGCATTCAGCACCAAAAAATTTAGGACAGACTTTTGAAAACCTTTTCAATATTCATTTAGCAAAAAACATGATTAGGTGTTTTAGATTAGATAAAATTGCTAACTATGGAATTTTCGAAGAAATAAAATTACAACTTAGCAATGACAATTTATTTGATGGAAAAATGTGTTTTTATGAAAATGATGATAATAATGAATTAAATGGAAATATAGTTTTCATTAAGCCTTATAGAGTTGAAAGCATTAAAGTTGATTTTACTCAATCATTTCCATTTTTACCTATTTCTCCAATTAAATTAAAAGGTTTATTTTTAGAAGGAATTTCATTAGACTTTCATACGATTAGTAGTAAGATTAATTCTGATGGTTCATTTGACACCCAAAGGACAAAATTAGGCGAACATCTTTACAGACTTAAATATTGTTTTCAAAAAGAAGACATTTTTTTAATATCAGATTTAGTATCAAGGTTCTTGCTTAATTTTTTCTCGAAATTAGCATTAGGGGTTTCTCGAATTGAAAAATTTGATATAATTTTACCTATACCACCATCTAATCACAACCGCCCATTTCAGCCTGTTTTTGAATTGGCGAAGAAAATATCAGAACTTTCAGGTATTGCTACTGATTTGAATTATCTAATAAAGCAATCAACACCTGCACTCAAAGGAATAGACGATAATGAAACAAGAAAAGAATTTTTGAAAAATGCTTTTTCGATAGTAGATACACGTTTTAAGGGAAAGAACGTTTTATTGTTCGATGACCTTTATCGTTCAGGGGAAACATTAAATGCGGCAACCCAAGTTTTAAAAGAACAAGGCGAAGTCGCTAATGTTTATGTTTTAACAATTACAAAAACTCGTACAAAGAGATGAAAAATATAAATGAAATTCCATATTGGCTTGCCCTTACGCACTATTTGCCACGTTGGGGTACAGAAAAGACAAATCGTTTAGTCGTCAAGATTTTGCACGACAATCAAATAGATTTGGAAACATTTTTCGCATTGTCGGAAAGTGATTGGCAAAATATTTATGCTTTGTCAGATAAAGAAATAACAGACATTAGACAAGCAAAAAAAGAATTGCCAAACTTAGCTTTTGTTGCAGAGGATTTATTGGCACAAGGGTATGAAGTAATAACCCTTAACTCACCCGAGTACTCTAAAACACTAAAAAATAATTTAAAAACAAAATATTCCCCGACAATTCTTTATGTAAAAGGGAATAAGAAAATTATGCAGGAAACATCTATTGCGATTGTTGGTTCAAGAGATGCTGACCAAATTTCATTAGACTTTACTGATAATATTGCTGGTCTTGCTTCGAAAGAATTTAAAGTAGTAGTAAGCGGTTTCGCCAAAGGCGTAGATAAACAAGCTTTGGATAGTGCTATTAAATACAATGGGCAAAGCATTATTGTTTTGCCACAAGGCATAATGACTTTTGCATCTGGTTTCAAAAAGTATTACCAACAAATGATTGAAGGTAATGTGTTGGTTTTGAGCACATTCTTCCCAAAAGCTACATGGAGTGCAGGGTTAGCAATGGCAAGAAACCCAATAATTTATGGTTTAGCCAATGAAATTTATGTTGCTCAATCAAGCGATAAAGGAGGAACATGGGAAGGCGTATTAGACGGTCTCAAAAAAGAAAGAGCCATTTTTGTCCGTATGCCTAACTCTAATGAAAAAAATTCTAACAAGTTGCTGATTGATAAAGGTGCAATTCCTATTGATTTTCAAGGTAAAAAAGTTGAAAAAGGTAATTATTTAATTTCAGTTCCTGAACAAAAAGAAGCTACTCCATCAACTCTGAATGGAAATATAAGTTTTGCTGATACAATCACTAACTTATTAAAAAATCAAACTCTAACGTCAAAACAAATACTTGAAAAATTATCGCTTGAATTAAGTGATAAAGAACTGGCTAAAAAATTAAAAACAATACCAAATATAACAACTCTAAAAAAATCAAATAGAATACACTATTTCATCAAACAAGATAGCCCATCACTCTTTGGAGTGAATAAATAAAACGCACATCAATGCATCTACCCCGCCCAGCTGGTACAGGATGTTAGTTTATCTATTCCGCAGGCGAACGGTCTTTCTCAAAACTCCCTACACAAACCAACAACAACGAACGGCGGCGCTGGCTTCGGTTTCTTAACCGAAGCCTCTTATCATTCGGGTCTCCCGACCCGCGAAATAAAAAGCAAAGCCCCCCTCAGTATAAAAGCACCAAAAGCAAAAGCCAGCTGTTTGTTTGAAATTAAAAGGAAACATGTATTTTTGCAAAAAGAATAAAACAATGGCAACAGAAATTGAAGAACAAAAAAGCATCACATTGCTTTACGGCATTGCCGAAAAATCATATTTTGATATGACTACCCATGAGCGCAAACAAGCGAGTGCAACCGCTTTTGAACGCATTAAAGAAGCCGCATTTACACGTGGGTTACCCATTATTTATGGCGAAAATGGATTTGTCATTGCTGAATATGTGGACGGTAAACGCTTTATTCGAGAAAACGGGAAAGATATTAGACCATATTATGGAGAATAAACCAACTATTTACGTGTTAGCGGGGGCGAATGGTATTGGGAAAACATCGGTTAATCCCTTTTTCATTCCCAAAGGTGTAACCTATATCAATGCCGATGATATTGCACGGCAATTATGAAGCAGAAAGTGTTCTTTGTGTTGAGTTGGTAAACGGAGAGATTGTATATGAAAAGGACTTATTACCCGATTGGGTAAATTTTGTTTTAGCCGAAGATACAACTGACAAAATTAATCTTACCAATATTGAAGATGTTCGGGAGAAATATCGTCGTATGAAAAAAGATTAGGAATACCCCCTCAGTATAAAAGCACCAAAAGCCTTGAAAACATTGATTTTCAAGGCTTTTAGATGTAACTTTGCAACAAATTAAAGTATTATGGCAAAAAAATTAGTCCGTTTTGATTGGGCAATGAAAAAGATGCTTCGGCATAAAGCTAACTTCGACATCTTAGAAGGCTTCCTTTCTGAATTACTGAATGACAATGTGAAAATTAAACAAGTCCTTGAAAGCGAAAGCAACAAGGAAACGGAGGAAGATAAATTCAACCGAGTAGATATACTTGTCGAAAATCAAAAAGGAGAATTAATAATAATTGAGGTGCAAAGCACTCAAGAGCATGACTATTTCCATCGGATGTTATACGGAACTTCAAAAGCTATTGCAGAACATATTAAAGAAGGTGAGGCTTATGCCAACGTCAAAAAAGTGATTTCAATAACGATTGCCTACTTTGATTTAGGACAAGGAAAAGATTATGTTTATCATGGTACAAATGTTTTTAAAGGTATTCATAAAGGCGATATTTTGGGACTTTCTGATACGCAAACGAAGGCTTATAATAAAGCAAATGTACATGAAATATATCCTGAATATTGGGTGATAAAAACAGGCAAATTCAATAATAGGATTAATGATAAATTAGATGAATGGGTTTATTTCTTGAAAAATGCTGAAATAAAGCCGAATTTCTCTGCCAAAGGTTTAAAAGAAGCCAATGAGAAATTAGATACCATGAAACTGCCCGAAAAAGAACGAAAGGCTTATGATGCTTATCTAAGGCACATGATGAGTATTGCCAGCCGTAATCATACAATTGAAATTGAGGCAAAAGAAATTATTAAAAAGGCAAGAGAGGATAGAGATATTGAATCTGTAATTGGATTGTATGAAATAGATTTAAGCGAAGAAAATATTGCTAAAGCTCTAAAAATATCTATTGAAAGGGTCAAAAATATCATTGAAAAGCATAAAAAACAAGGCTAAATACTGAGGGGGCTATTAAAAAATACAAAAACCGTTTTGGCATGAGCGACGACGAAAAAACAAAGAATTAAAATTTATCATAAAATCAAAGAAACAAACCCTAAGATGGATAAACCTTTCATCGTCAATAACCCACCCTTCTTCATTCAGAACCCCTCGTTAGTCCATGTTTTGGTCTGAAAAAGAATTATTTAAGCGAACTTTGTGTTCTTTAATCAAGTATAACGATGAAAGCAGTATTTCTTAAAAAATTCTAAAACAACCTATTTAATATGACTTCTTCGATGAAAAGCGCAACCTTATTCTCTCTTGTCCTTGTCTTTTTGGCAAGTTGTACAAAATCTGGAAAATTGGACGATACAGCCAATGCCATTCCAAAAGATGCCGTCAGCGTCACCGCTATCAATC
>JANLQI010000058.1:0-10147 GCA_031367705.1 Saprospiraceae bacterium
ATTAAAAGGACAAAACCATCGTTTTTGCTCAAATTTATAGGTTGGGAGAAGCACGTTCCTACGGATTCCACAAGTATTGCACAAGCCGTGCAACAGATAAAAAATACCCGATTTTTCACAGAAGTCACCGCCACCCTTAAAGTGGAAAAACAAGACACGACCATAACTTTTAAATGTATTGAAATTCATACGGCTTTGCCCATTTTGGAATTGGGTGCGACAGAGGGCAACAAATGGATTCGGCTTGGTTTGGAAGATGAAAATGGCTTGGGTAAAGGGATTCGCACCATCTTGTTTTATCAGTACAATGACCGCCATTCATTTTACTTAAAACAAACGTTTCCGTTCGTTTTCAAACAATGGAGTTTGAGTTATTTATTGAAAAAATGGTCAATATTAGAGCCTGTACAAGTCAATGGGATTAATGAAAATTTTAATTACACCAATTTAGATGCAGAGGTGACGACCCGTTACAGTTTTGACATCAATCGCCACGATTTGGAATTGGGTATTGGGTTTATGAATGAGCAATATTCACTCCCGATGGGTGATATGCAGAATAAAAAAATAGATATGTACCACAGCAAACGGTTCATCGTAAAAGGAGCGCATACACTCAATCACGTCAATTATTCGACTTTTTACCTCGATGGTTGGGCAAATAAACTCAATGCCTATACGACCTTTTCGCCTTCTGACAATTCTGTTATTGGCTTTATTTCTAATGAAACGACCTATTTTAAAACCTATCCATCAAAGGGAAATCTTGCTTTTCGAAGCCGTTTAGGTATTTCTACCAACAGCAACCCGTTTTTAGCCCCCTTTGTGTCCGACAATTATTTCAATATCAGAGGCATCGGCGATAGGATAGATAGAGGCACGGCTTCGGTAACTTTGAATCTCGAATATCGGCAAACGTTGTGGGAGAACAAAACATTTGGTTTCCAAGTCGTTGGTTTTTCAGATGCGGGTACTTGGCGCAAGTCTGGCGGAACGTTGTCTGACATGCTGACCTCAAAAAACATGAAATTATTTGCAGGTGTTGGCGGTCGGTTTATCTATAAAAAAGCCTTCGATTTTGACATCCGTTTAGACTACGGATGGAGTGTAAAAGGCGATGGGAATGGTTTGGTTTTTGGATTAGGGCAGTATTTTTAGTCAAAAAAAAGCCTTCCCAACACTGTCGAGAAGGCTTCCACTTTAAACCTCGTATAACCCTAAAACATATCTTAACTCTTCTATCTTACTGAATGTCAATCGTTTTTAAGGCTTTTTTAACCTCAATTTTTGGTAAAGTCAAATGTAAAACGCCATTGTCATAAGCCGCTTTGATGTTCTCAACATCAATCGTTTCAGGCAAAGTGAATGAGCGTTTGAAAGTGCTGTAACCAAACTCACGACGGAGGAATTTTTCACCTTCTTTTGTTTCATTTTCAACTTTGTTTTCCGCCGAAATGGTCAAGGTGTTGTCTTCAATATTGACTTTAAAATCCTCTTTAGCCAAGCCTGGCGCTGCCACTTCGAGACGGAATGTAGCGTCATTTTCTGCCACATTTACTGAGGGGGTTGCTGTCCATGCTTTTGCATCGTCATTGAAAACAGGTGTTTTGAAAACATCCGCAATAAATTTGTCCAAGTTTTGGAAACGGATAGCGGGAGCCAATGGATTGAATTTTACGTGTGTCATAATTTAATAAATTTTAAAAAAGTTAAACCATATTTTGTTAATGATACAGACAAGAAATTCTAAGATTTTAGACATCTTTTGCCTGTACATTCCCTCATTTGCAAGTTCTGTTCCATTTGGTTTTTATCGGTCAAATCGTCATTTTTTAATCTGAAAGTCCGCCATTATGTCAATTTCGATGCAAATAACATGACATTATGTCAATAAATACTCTTTTCACACCAAACAGCTTACATTTTACATCTTTTAAGATAAAGGGTTTTCAAAACTTTACAGCTTTTTTAGAGGCTGTACAAAAAGCAGCCTATTCAAACATTTACATCTCCTTTACTTTCTTTTACAATTGAAAAAGCCCGAAAAAGGCATTTTACGATACCTTTGAAAAATAATAATTTAACAAGTTGAGTAAAGCCTAACAATTTATCTCCTCAGTAATTTGAGTGTTAATTTTCATATCATACAACATTTTACTTTTTTACTTGTCGTTATACTGTTCTTATAAAAACCAAAGGGCGGAAAAGTATTTTCGTCCTACATTCTCTAAACCACTTTAATTCACTTCAAATGAAGCAGCTTCAAGCGCTAACAATTTTTCTCCTATTAACACATGTTGTTTTTTCACAAAATCCATCCAAAGTAACGATTCAAGGTATTATCGCTGATACGCTCGGCGAAGACTTACCTTTTGCAACCGTTATGTTGTTGAATCCTAAAGATTCTGCCCTCATCAATTTCACTCGCAGCGATGACAAAGCGGCATTTTCTTTCAAAAACATTAAAAATACAGAGTATTTACTCAAAATTTCCTACGTTGGCTACTTACCGTATCAACAATATTTGGCCCCCTCAGTATCGGAACTGAATGATTTAGGACTCGTTAAAATCAAGCCCATAACACAGGAATTGCTCGAAGTGGTCATCAGAACCGCCAAAGCACCCCTGTCTATTCGTGGCGATACGATTGAGTATAACGCCTCGTCGTTCAAAGTGCCACCGGGTTCTACGGTCGAGGATTTGTTGCGCCGTTTGCCAGGGATTGACGTGGATGCCGATGGCAATATCAAGGCACAAGGAAAGGACATTAAAAAACTATATGTGGACGGTAAAACTTTTTTTGGCGACGACCCAAAATCGGCGACGAAGAATCTGGATGCAAATATCATCTCAAAAGTTCAGGTTTTTACCGAAAAATCGGAGCAAGCCAAACTGACGGGCATTGACGACGGTAAAAAGGACAAAGCCATGAATTTGGAACTCAAAGAGGAGTATAAAAAGGGTTCTTTCGGTAAGGTTTCAGCTGCTGCGGGTACATCGGACAGGTGGGCGGCAAGGGGCAACTACAACCGTTTCAACAAAAAAGAGCAGTTTTCAGTCCTTGGTTTTGCTAATAACATCAATCAAACAGGTGTGAATTGGGAGGATTACGGCGAGTTTAAAGGTCAAAACTCGTTCAATAACAACGACAATGGTGATTTTGGATTTGGTGGCGGCGGCAACTACCGTTATTTCAATTCAGATGACAGCGAAATTCCTTTCAATAATTATGATGGTCGGGGCTTCACTAAAAACGCAGGCACGGGTGTCAACTACAATTATGACAACAAAAAAACGAAGCTGAGTTCGAGTTATTTTTACAACCAAACACAACTGAATCTCGACCAGTTTTCAAAGCGTCAAACCTTCTTGAAAGACAGTAGTTTTTACAGCACGGACACGACTGGGAAATCAGATTTCAGAAGTAACCACAGCGTTGCCGTGCGTTTTGAACAT
This sequence comes from Saprospiraceae bacterium, assembly GCA_031367705.1. Lineage (GTDB taxonomy): Bacteria > Bacteroidota > Bacteroidia > Chitinophagales > Saprospiraceae > JAAFJT01. The sequence goes on from JANLQI010000058.1 coordinate 3,458, forward strand.
GAATTTGATTCAACTAATGTATTGATTGTCAAGGGCAATCTGCGTTTCAGTCAAAATAATGGTGAAACGATTCAGAATCAACTTTTTTCAAAAGGTAATAATGTCAACACCAATTCTTTGTACCTCAATAATGGCAATGACCTCAATTCTTTACGGTTTACAAGTGCTGCTATTTTTCGTCATAAATTCAAAAAGAAAGGACGTTCTTTGGCGATAAGCGGTGGCTATAACGACAGCAATTCGGACGGTACGGAGAACTTGTTTTCTTTAAATAAATTCTTTCAAGCAACAACTTTTACGGAACAAATACGACAACTCAATACAAGTGCCAACACGACTAAACAATTGAAATCCAGCGTTTTATTTACTGAACCTTTATCGAAAAAATGGTTTTGGGAAAGTTTTTATAATTTTAGCAATACCAATACACAAGTTAATAGACAAGTCAATGACCCTGAAAAAAACAATGAACGGGTGGATAAATTGAGCGTTTTTTATGACAATTCGATTCAATATAATCGGCTTGGGTCGAGTCTGCGTTATGCACATCAAGGCATTAATATTACGGCAGGATTGGCGGCGCAACAATTGAGCTTAAACGGCAAGTATTCTATTGACAAAAGTTTACCGCTATTAACGGCACCGATTGATAAAAAATATACGAATTTAACGCCTAATGTGAATGCAAATTTTGAATTACCGAACAACAAATACTTGAGTTTTAGCTATGGTTACAATGTTCGTGAACCACAAATCAATGATTTACAACCGATTCCAAATGTCAATAATCCAGCATTTCGTACTGAGGGGAACCCAAATTTACGTCCTGAACGCAATCACAATGCGTCAGTTGGTTTCAATTATTGGAATCCGGCGAACTTCGCTAATATGAATTTGAATGTGGAATACTCAAAATATGATGAGCAAATTATTTATAGTCAAACCATTGAAAATATTGATAAAGTAGGTATTCGGACTACCACGAGACCCGAAAATTTGTCGGGTGGACAAACCGTTCAAACGTGGCTTTGGATGAATTATCCGATCATCAAAACCAAATTGACGGCGACCGCAAATGGCGGTATTAATTTCAGCAAGACACCTTCAAAAATCAATAACATTTTGAATGAGACAACAAATAATGGTGGCAATATTGGTTTAGGTATCAATTTAACGCCTAATCAAAAGCTCATTTTGGGTTTGCGGGGCAATATTCGTTTCAATAACATTGAATATTCGATACAAAAAGAGCAAAATCAAAAAATTCGGAATCAATCGCTTGATGCATCTGTGAAATGGAATTTTGCTAAAAAATATTACCTTGAATCTAACTTCAATTATGCCGCTTACAAAAATGAGCGTTTTGGGTTTGACCAAAAAGTACCGATTTGGAATTTGTCTGTTCGCCGTTTATTTTTGAAAGAAAACAAGTTAGAAATGCGGCTTGCTGCTTTCGATTTGTTGAATAGACAAGTCAATATCACGCAATCTGGTACGCAGAACTATGTTATTACCAATACAGCACAGACTTTGGCGCGGTACTTTATGCTCAGTTTGACGTATAATTTGAGGGGACACGAAACGAAAATGAATAAAGGTGGGCATTTTTAATTATCCCCCCCCTCAGTATTTTCATCAAAAACACTTAAAAAATATCATTTTATGAAAAAAATAATCTTCGTTTTAATCATACTTTTACCTTCGGCAATGTGGGCGCAACAGTCATTTGAAGGTAAAGCGCGTTACCTCGTGACGCATAATTGGACTAAAAAATTAGATGCTGTCCCGTACATCAGTAAGCAACAAAAAGAGCGTTCGGCTTATATGTGGGGCAATGATTCGGAGTGGAAACTCTATAATAATCTGTATTTTAATGCGACAACGAGCAAATTTGAAGATTCAGAAGAAAAAGCAGACCCCAACGACGACAACAGATGGGCTGGACGCAAAGAATTGTTTTTTATGAAACGTGATTTTGCAAACAACACCATGACCGATGCGATGGAGTTTTTAGGTAAAAACTACTTAATTGAAGACGAAATACCACCCATTAATTGGAAAATCTTAAACGATTTGAAGGAAGTGGCAGGGCATATTTGCATGAAAGCTTTTGCAGAAGACACGTTAAAAAACCAGAATATCGTCGCTTGGTTCGCACAAGACATCCCCATCAGCGCAGGCCCTGACCGTTTTTCAGGCTTGCCAGGCATGATTCTCGAAATTGACATCAACGACGGTGCGATGATTATGTCTGTCGATAAAATTGAATTAAAAAAACTGACAACGGAGTTTGATTTGCCTAAAAAAATAAAAAGCAAAAAGATAAATTACGCTGAATACCACGACTTAGAAACAAAGTTTATCAAAGAAAAACGAAAAGAAGAATCATTCCCATTCTGGGGCATAAGATATTAGTAACGCCCAACTGCGTTGGGCGCATAACAACTTACAAAACAATGAAAGCACTCACATTCCAAGGAAAAGAAAACATCGTTTACGAGCAAGTCGCCGACCCCTCAGTAATAGAGGCGACAGATGTCCTCGTAAAAGTAGAAATGGCTGGTCTCTGCGGTTCAGATTTGCACGTCTATCACTGCCGTGAAACAGGCTTAGACAACGGCACCGTCATGGGGCATGAATTTGTCGGCGAAGTGGTCGAAATAGGTCAAAATGTGAAGCGTTTCAAGCGTGGAGACAGAGTTTTCAGTCCTTTTACAACCTCTTGCGGCACGTGTTTTTATTGTCAAATCGGCTTGACGTGTCGCTGCGAAAAAGGCAGTTTTTACGGTTGGGTCGAAAAAGGCGCAGGTTTACATGGCGGACAAGCCGAATATGTACGCGTCCCTTTGGCGGACACCACGCTCCTACCCCTCAGTAATGATTTGAGTACAGAGCAAGGCTTGTTGTTAGGCGACATTTTTTCAACTGGCTATTATTGCGCAGACATGGCGAACATCCAACCTAAAGGCACTTATGTCGTTATTGGCTGCGGCCCGGTTGGTTTGATGGCGATTGTAGGGGCTAAAAACTTAGGCGCAACCCAATTATATGCTGTTGATACCATTCCCGAAAGATTAGAAAAAGCCAAAGCCTTTGGCGCAATTCCTTTGAACCCCCTCAGTATAGACGTAGTTGAAAAGATAAAAAGCGTTACAAACGGACGGGGTGCAGATGGGATTTTGGAAGTCGTCGGCAATCCTTCCGCCAGCCGTTTGGCAATGGATTTAGTGCGTCCAGGAGGTACGATTTCGACGGTAGGTGTGCATACAACGGCACATTTTTCCTTTTCGCCCGTTGATGCGTATAATAAAAATTTGACTTATAAAGTTGGACGCTGTCCTGCCCGTTTTTATGCTGAGAAACTGATACGAGAAGAGGTTGTACATCAATACGACATTGCGTCCATCATCTCGCATCGGTTTCGTTTAGAAGACGGTGCAGCCGCTTACCGCATTTTTGATAAAAAGGAGGACAATTGTTTGAAGCCGGTTTTGATACCCTAACAACACAATTCAAGCATTATTCATTCTTTTTGGGATAGTTAAAAAGCCATGAAGTGAGAATAGGAATGGCAAAAATGCTGACCGTTATAAAGGACAAATAAAGGTCTGCGTCGTGGTGTTCCATAATTGTAGAAATAAGATGTTCGGGATAAAAATGAGAATAAACCGAAAACGTTAACTTTAAACCCAAAATCCCAATGACAATGAAAGCGGCTTTTTCAAGAAATGGATATTTTTCCATGAGTTTTACAAAACCTTGAGCCACAAAGCGCATGGCTAAAATACCGATGAAAACACCAATCACTATCAGCCAAATATTGTCTGTAAAAGCAACAACGGCGAAGACATTGTCCATCGAAAACGCCAAATCCATGGCTTCAATCATAATGACTGTTGACCAAAACTTACCAAATAGACCTAAGGTATTGCGATAAATAAAATTACTTTTTTTGTCTAATATATCTTCTTCTTTTGGAGGAGAAGCTTTGGTAACGAAATAATCAATCATCAAATAAAGTAGATAAAGTCCACCAATGAGCTTTAGCCACCATATCTTAACCAACCACGAAGCTAAAAGCAAACAAATCCCTCTGAATACATATGCGCCAATGATGCCATATTTTAAGGCTTTCCCGCGCTGTTCCTTTGGTAAATCCATGACCATCGTTGCTAATACGGCGGCATTGTCAACGGAAAGGAGACTTTCTATAATAATTAAGGTGAAAACAATAGTGGCAGCAGCATTCAAATCGTTGCCGAATATACTATGTAAAACTTCCATATTTCTTTATTATTTTCTTCTGGAACGTCCATTTTTGCGGCAAATTCCCAGATTTTGCCGCAAATGTAATTGGTTAAGTTGTAATTATCCCAAAAAGAGGATTTTGATACAACCAGAAAAATGTTTTAAAGGTTCATTTACTTTTTTTTTAAATAAAATAACTAAACGTTTGATTAATTTAAACAAACGTTTAGTTTTGCACCACCTTATTAAAAATACATTCAAAAATGTTCGTCAAAAAGAAAAAAATAGAGACCGTTGATACACGGGAACAATTGTTGAAAACAGCCTCAAAATTGTTTGGTGAGAAAGGGTTTGAAGCCGTTTCAACCCGTGAATTGGCAAAAGCTGCCGATGTCAATATAGCGATGATTGCTTACTACTTTGGTTCAAAAGAAGGTTTGTTCAAAGCGATGATTGAAGAGCGTTTTCCTAAAACGGTGACGCATTTGCGAAATATTCAAAAAAATGAAGGCAATGCTTGGGATAAGATATCGGCAGTCATTGACCTTTATTTGGAGAAAATAATAGGTGACAGCTCGTTCCACAAGCTCGTTTTTAGAGAATTGAGCCTTGAACAGCGTCCCGAACACCGTGAATTAATTTTGTCTGGTATTGAAAAAAATTGGGAAGTTATCAAAACCTATATCCGTGAAGGACAAGAAAGCGGCGATTTCAAGGAGAACATTGATATTGAATTGACGATTGCTTCTGTGTTTGGAACTATTTTTCAACTCATCAATATGCCTTGTTGGACCATCCGATTGTTGGGCGAAAAAGATGAAAAATTTGTTAAATCGGAAGCCTTCAAAACGCGTTTGAAAAAACATTTGAAAGACATGATGAAGGCGCATCTTTTCACCGAACAATATTTTGAAAAAATGACCCCCTCAGTATAAAACCCTTTTTTTGCCTATAATTTAATCAATCGTTTAGTTAATTTAAACAAATGTTTCTAAAACGTGTTAAGGGCTTCAATCCAATCTTAAAAATTGTCAAATACATTTAAAACAATAAAATTTTAAATTGATGAAAATCAGAAATCACTTTATTCTTTTTGCGCTCCTTTTTGTGTCCATGATTGCACAAAGTCAAACAACGAAATCGTTGACTCTTGATGAAGCGGTTCGGCTTGGCATCGAAGCGAGTCAGCAACTCAAAGCAACTGGCGCACGGCTCGATGTGAGCAAAGCGAAAACGATTCAATTTAGGAACGCTTTAATTCCAAATGTGTCTATAAACAGTGCATATACGCGTGTAAGCGACAATATTGCACCCTTTTCTATTGTCCTTCCTGGCTCGACTGATGCGCTCGTTTTGAATCCACAAGTGCTGAATCAATTTACCAATCGTTTGTCACTTCAAGAATTTATTTTTACTGGTTTTAGGGCTAAAAACTACTTAGAATCGGCTCAGTTCCTTGAACGTGCAGCGACTTTAGACGTGGAACGAGACCGTGTTGAAGTTAAAAACAACATCATTGCAGCGTATCTAAATCTGTTTAAATTGCAAGCATCGAAGACCGTTTTGCTTGAAAACGGCAATGTACTGATGGGTCGCTTGAACGATGTTAAAAACTTTGTGAAAAGCGGAACGGCTCTTGAAAATGACCAATTAAAGGCAGAAATCGCTGTTTCTCAACTTGAATTGAGTTCAAAAGACGTGGAAAATGCCATTCAAGTTGCCAATTTTAACATGGATTTGATGTTGGGTTTGCCTACTGATACACGTATTGAGTTAGACGATAAGTCACTTTCGGAACAAAAAGACCTTTCTGGACTTGATGCGTATCTTAAATCGGTTGACACAAGACCTGACCTCGCAGCGGCTGATTTGCGTCGTCAAGCAACCGTCAAAGGCGTTGATATTGCCCGTGGAGCTTACTACCCTACTGTTTCCGTTGGGGCTAATTATTTCTATAACAATCCAAATCAGCGGGTTTTTCCACAACAAGATGCTTTTAAAGGCACTTGGGATATGGGTATTCAGTTGTCCTACAATTTGACGTCGCTTTATACCACAAAAGCACAAATTCAAGAAGCACAAGCCAATGTCATTGTTGCCAGCGCTCAAAGACAACAACTGTCTGACATGGCAAAAATGGAAGTCAATGCCAATTTTCATGCCTATCAATCGGCTATGGATAAAATTAAATTGACAGAAAAAACGATTGTTCAAACCACAGAAAATCAACGGGTTATGAAGAATCGCTATCAAGCACAAGTGTCCACAATTGCTGAACTTTTAGATGCCGATGCCTTGGTTTTACAATCCAAAATCAACCTTGAAATAGCGAAAGCAGACCTTGTCGCAGCTTATTATAAGTTGCAAAAATCGGTTGGGAAGTAAACGAACCTAAAAGAGATTTACGAAATTTTAAAAATTTCGTAAATCTGACACCCCCTC
>JANLQI010000016.1:0-17414 GCA_031367705.1 Saprospiraceae bacterium
GCGTATTTTGTATTGTCGCTGTGTAAAAATTAAATAAAAAATATTGTATAACTTAATTATTAACAGTTAGTTGCTTATTTCGTAGATTGTGTTTTTTGATAAAACATGCGTCTATTTACGAGTTGCCTGCAATTGGGTTGGCTCCGTGGACAATGATGACTAAACCGACAAAGTTTTTTTTAATTCGACAAACAAATTCTTGAAATATGAAAAAATGGTTTTTGCTGACAATGGTGATTATGATTATCTCACTGTCTATCGCACAAAATAAAATTACAAAGAAGTTCCCGATTATTGACATGCACTTGCATTCAGACTGGTGGGATATTCCAGAAATTGAAGAGCCCTTGACAAAATTAAAATCATTCAAAGATCAAACGACCTACAGAGATTCAACATTCAAATACCTTAAGCAATATAACATTGTTAGGGCTATGACTGATGGGAAATATGCTTTGGACTACCAAACCTTGCAACCAAGTATAATAATTCCTGGAATTAACGGGCTGGGCGAATCATTGGACTCCTTACGAAAATGGTTCAAGAATGGAACGTATAAAGTCATGGCAGAATTTGCCCCACAGTATGAAGGAATTGCCCCCAATGACGAATCACTGGAAAAATATTTTTTATTAGCTGAAGAATATGATATCCCAGTGGGTATTCATATGGGACTTGGCCCTCCTGGAGCCGCTTATGTTGGTTTTCCTAAATATAGAATGAGTCTTAGCAATCCTTTGCTTCTTGAAGATGTATTAGTTAAGCACCCAAAAATGCGAATTTATGTAATGCACGCTGGCTGGCCATTTATTGATGAACTTATTGGACTACTCTATGCTCATCCTCAAGTATATGTAGACATTGCAGTAATCGATTGGGTTTTACCTAGAGTTGAGTTTCATAATTATTTAAAACGAATTATAGAAGCAGGATACGGTAGCCGAATAATGTATGGGTCTGACGAGATGCAATGGCCACAATCAATCAAGATTTCAATTGAGAATATTATGGCGGCTGACTTTTTAACAAAAAAACAAAAGGAGGATATATTTTATAACAATGCAGCGAAATTCTTGCGACTCTCGGACGATGAAGTAAAAAAAGATAAAGGACTTTAGAATTCGTCGACTGCGACAACTAAACCGCTGGAAGATTAAGAATTCCGACAATTAACAATTGACACCCAACAGCCGGCAACAAAGTATTGTGGCAAGCGGGGCTGACGGAATAAACCTCAACTTTGGAAACAACATTGAGCATCAGTTTTTGACAGACGGAAGAAGCAAAATCAGTAGTAAGTAATTGAACATCAGTAATTTATTTCGGCGGACGTTCAGGCGGACGTTTTTCAAATAGCCCACCTGCCACAATACTTGGTCGTTAGCAGTAATAATAAAAGAACATTACGAATTATATTATGGAGAAAGACGGAAAAGATTTGGAAAAATTAGTTCAATTAATCAACATGTCAATTGAACCCGATTCTGTAATTGAGCATAATGTTTTTTTACCTGTAATTGGTTCGCCTTCTAAAAGAACAAGACAATGTGATATTGTTATTACAAGTGGACCTAAACATAGACAGACAATTACTTTAATAGAAGTTCAAGACCGAACCTCAAAAGTTGACATAAACACTTTTAATGGTTGGCTTGATAAATTAAATGAAGTTGGAGCGCAACATTTAGTTTGCGTTTCAAGACTTGAATTTGCCGAAAGCATTAAAGAAAAGGCTCTACTTTCAGGAAATAAAGTTAAACTAATTACAATTCGTGAAATTGATGAAAATCGAGTACCCTTTGGATTATTTAAATTGAAATTCAAATATTTTGACTTTAAAATTTTAAAATCGGGTAAAATTGATTTAGCCTTTTCCAAGTCTGAAACCCAATCTTTAGGAATTTATGATGAAATAAAAGAATATTTAAATGCTAATCAGGAATTAAATTTCAATCTAAAGATATTCTCTCATGACCAAAGCGAATTAATTTGCCTCTACAAAATATGCAGAGACGGAACATTAACTAAAAAAGGGGAAAATTTTGGTGTTGGAAAAGTTGTATTTGAAAAAGATAATGGAAAACCACTTTTTTTGTTGATAAATGGTGTATTTACTAGAATTTCATTGGAAGTAGAATATGAATGGCAGAATGATACAATTGAATATCCTGTTTCAATATTATCGTACGAACAACAAAATGATGGGAGTTTAGCATGGGTATTTGAAGGACAAAACGAAACACCAAGTGGTAAATTATCTTTTAAAATTCCTGTAGTAAATGACGAAAAAGGTTTTCGAATTGGAGGAATAATTACAACAATACCTCAAGATGTAGAATTGATGTTGTATAAAGAAATTAATGATTTTAAATAATTACTACTGCTAACAGGCGTTTGGCAAAAAAGCGGGTTCAGTGGTTAATTGAACATTCTACCTCGTATCAACTTTTGTGCTGGGTTGACAGTTTAGTGCTTCGAAATCCGCTTCTTCGCCAAGTGCCAAACCGTTGGCGGTAATGCGAGATTGAAACTTTGACTATCAATTTAACCATGATAATGGAAAATAAAATTTGGCTCGCTAATGGAATTTTAATTCTTCATGCAATTGTAGTAGGAATTACTGTAGCAGGTGGCGTTGCATTATTTACTGGACGATTTGCTAAATTTCATAAAAATGATATTTTTGCTTGGGCTTTTATTGCCTGCTCTTTCGGACAGATTTTTTCATTGCTATTTACTGGGGGCTGCATTTTTACTCAATGGGAAAAAAAACTTCGACTTCAATCCGACCCATCAGCAAAATATGCAAAAACTTTTTTAGAAGAATATTTACCCTTTTTGCCAAATTGGTTTATAAATTATGTTCCCCTTATTACACTTGGGGCTCTTATTGGAGCGACTGTCCAAATTTATTTTTCTATTAAACGAAAAAGAAAATTGGGCGACAACAAAAATGATGAAATTGTGAGGACTCAAATATAGTTTGACAAGTGTAAGAAAGACTTATTCCAGAAGCACTAACCGCCAACATGGGGTTTGGCGTTATTGGGGCAGGACGTTGTTAGCTTCGGCTGTAGTTCACTATCAGCTTCAGTTTCGGCAGGACGTTAGTAACTTAGCTTTAGTTCATATCTTCAACTTTTAAAACAATATTGGGCTTCAGTTGTCGGCAGACGGAACTCGAATTCCCCAACAACGCCAAGCCTATTTCGTTGTAGGCAACTTTATATGACACAGTCCTCTGAAACATATTTTGAAATTTTTGACGGAAGCGATCTAATCCGAATAGAGCCTTATCAAGCCGTTAAGTATGACTCTCAACTTGATTGGCAAAAGAAAATGTTCTCTAAGTTGACGACATTAGATTTCAAATCGCCTTATCAATTGTACTTGAATCGTTCGATATGGTGAAAACAAAAGAAAAAAGAAACGAAATCTCAAAAAAGAGAAAGCAGTATGACCCCTCAGTATAAAACCCGAAAATCCATGAAAACGCTTGTTTTCATGGATTCATAAAAAAAGCCCGACGCAAAAGCATCAGGCTTTTTTTATCGCAAAACCGAAAGACTTACTTCACAATCGTTTGATAAAACGTTTCGTCACCAGCCATGACTTCTACGATATACGCACCTTTTGGCAAATCAGACAAGTTATAACGTTTGTGTAAATCCAAAACCACATAGTTTTTATCTGTTGTAACATTATGTCCTTCGTTGTCCATTATCGTTACAGAGATATTGCTATAATTGCCCAAAAGGACATTGACATCCAATTTGTTATTTTGGTAGCTCACTACAGGAATAAATTTCTCTTTCTTTTCGATTTCCTTAATCGTCAAACCTGCTATTGTAATGTCAAATGGTTGAATTGTGCGGCTCGCTTTTTTTGTCACCGTCAAGGTATATGCTCCGATTGGCAACTGCGACATATTATAACGTTTGATGAAATTAGGTGTTTCTTTCACCTTTTCATTGACTAAAATATTTTCGGCAGCATCTTTAATAATGATGTAAACGGTTTCTTTTTGAACACTGCCGAGATTGACGATGATGCCTTTCTGTGCTGCAGAAATTTTGACAGTCGTGCCTGACAAATCGAATGTATTTTCGATAACGTTTGCTGATAATGTGGTTGTGAATAAGGTAGCAACAAGTGCTAAAACTGCGAATAATGACTTTTTCATGATTTTAAAAAATTAAATTTTGTTAAACAATTGAGTGATGATTTGATGTTTGCCGAAAAGGCAATTTTAAAATATTATTTTATGCAAAGTTTTTTATTTTTACTTTTATTCTTTTTAAAGGTAAAGCAGTATAACATTTCAGAACTAAATTTGGTTCATGGGAACTCTGAAATTTTCTTTTTCTTTTCCTCAAATTGCATTTATGCTTTCACAAACGCTTGCAATCTCTTTTGTTGCTAATATGATGCAAAGATAGCGGGTAAAGTTACAGACTGTCAAATGGCATTCGACGAGTCCTTGTAAAAGGGGGTTAAAGAGGTGCTTAAAACCGTTTAAAGTGTTTTTTACTGAGGGGGTATAAATAGCAAAATGACGGGCTGAATGGTATCAATCCGTCACTTTGTTTTTTCAAACCGATGAAAATTATTCATTTCAAAACGAAAATAATATCACTCATGTATATTTAAACCAATCACTCTACCACCACTTCATCCACAAACAACCAAGCAGACGAACCCGCTCCTTCATAACCTTTGGGAATTGTACCGTAGTGTTTCGCCACAATTTTCAAATATTTTGCTGGAACATTCTTAACTTTAAATAAAACGCGTTGTGCGCCTTCGTCAGTCAAATTCAGATTCCGTTGTGTTTCAATTTCTTTAAAATTTACGCCATCATCAGAGACTAAAAGACTGACTTGAGATGGTGGATAAATCCAACTTTGCGGCATATTATAATAATAAAAACTGACGGTATTGATGGTTTCTGTCTTTTGAAAATCAATCACGCCTTCAAAATCCTGACCACTCCAACCGAGCCATTCGCCATCATTAAAAGCGGTATTACTGCCAAAAATGCCATTATGCCAAGCAGCATTGCCGCTTTTATTGTATTTTGGGTCGGGGTCGGTTTTTAAGGTTGAAGGTTTACCAACGGTTTTATTGGTCTTCGACGGTTTCCGCAAAGCATCTAAAACCTTAGCCTTGAACTTGACGGATTCAGGCAATTTATACAAACCAAATTCCGCAATCGTGGGATTTAAACGAGACGATAAAATGCTCAATCTGATCTTACTTGTCGTCACAGGCGCAAAGCGAATAATGCGTTTATAGCCCACCGTCGTACCCCTCAGTATCTCCTTCCAATTTCCCCTGTCCCAATATTCCAAGTTAAAATCCTCAATCCGTTGCCCAATTCTAATGTTTTCTTGCAATTGCAAAACATCAAAGGTTTTGACACCTTTTAAACTGAATTCAATAACCGTCGTCGTGTCCTGCCCTTTTGTTGTAAAATGAGTGGCATTATTGCCATCCATCAAAAGTTTGGTATTAATGCCATTTTTAGACATCGTTGTTGCCCCGTGTGCCAAATTCGTTTTAAAAGTTTCATCCAATAAAGCACGCCAAGCCAAAAGGTTTTTAACATCATTTTCATGTATCAAACCCCGTTTATCAGGTGGAATATTGAGCAATAACAAACTGTTGCGCCCCACTGAACTGCAATAAATATCGAACAATTTTTCAGGCGTTTTCACCCGTTCGTCTTCCTCAGAATGATAAAACCAACCTGGTCGAATAGACACATCGGTTTCGGAAGGATACCAAACAAGACCTTTTGCATCCATAATTTTAGGGCGACTTGCCAAATCAGAATTCGTCATATCGCCCATGGGTGCAAACGTGATGTCCGTTTGAGAGCCTTTTTCAATACTTCCTTGCAATTGAGCATCAATCGGCATCACACTCCACTCCGTTTCTCTGCCATAACCCGACTCTGTACCGACCCAACGGACATCGGGGCCCATGATGGCAATTGTTGCCGTTGGTTGCAGTTTACGGATGTGTTTATACCATTTATCGAAATCGTAAACCTGCTTTTTGCCGTTGGGTCCTTCGCCATTCGCACCGTCGAACCACACTTCATCAATGCGTCCATAATTGGTCAATAATTCGGTCAATTGATTGATAAAATAGTCATTATAAGCGTCTGTACCGTACATAGGCGCATTTCTATCCCACGGCGAAAGGTAAATTCCGAAGCCGATGCCGTACTTTTTACAAGCCGCTGATACCTCTTTCATCACATCGCCTTTACCATCTTTCCAAGGGCTGCTTTTAACCGAATGTTCCGTGTATTGGCTTTGCCACAAGCAAAAACCGTCGTGGTGTTTAGCCGTCAAAATCACTTGTTTAATACCCGCTTTTTTGCACGTACTGACCCATTGTTCGGCATCTAATTCCTTGGGATTGAATATTTTAGGGTCTTCTGTCCCTTGTCCCCACTCTCGATTGGTGTAGGTATTGACCCCAAAATGAAAGAACGCTGTCAACTCCAATTCCTGCCACCGCAGTTGTCGTACTGAGGGGGTAAGATTTGCCGCTTTTTTGATGATGTCTATGGGGCTATCGGTTGGCAAAATGGGTGTGTAGTTTTGAGCATTTAAGGATGTTATAAAGCTGAAAACAAGAATTGTACAACTGTATTTTATGCTTTTCATTTTTTAATAATTAATTATTAACTTATCATATTTGTAAAACAATATTAGTTAGCGATTTATGTCCTAATTCCGAAGGAATTAAACATGAATAACCGTAGATGAAATCTACGGAATCAACGAAAGAGTGTCTCATAACTCTGAAAGAGTTGAATATCAAACGATTATGCAGTTGCTTCGCTTGTTCAATTCCTTCGGAATTGGGAGATTGTCCGCTACTTATCCCGTAGATTTCATCTACGGTTATTCGTGTTTAATTCCTTCGGAATTGTTAGGGATGCTGCTTTTTATTCTTTCATCCAAGCCATCGGTTTCTTCAAAAACACCCCATCGTTCTTTTGTGGACTTCCCTTTGTACTCCTGCCGTTTTTAATATATTGCGTCAAAAGAGCTGTTAGCTCCTTCACTACTGAGGGGTATGCCGCTTGCACATTTTTAGTTTCACCAATATCATTTTCAAGATTATAAAGCTGAATTGGCGGCAAACCAGCCTCCTCTTTTCCTGGCTTTGGCGTACTCCAACCACCTGAACCCGCACACATTTCTAATTTCCATTTGCCTTTTTGAATTGCAAAATAGCCATCTATAGAGTGCAAAACAGTTGCTTTACGCTTGAATCTATGCGGTTTATCGGTCAACAAAGGCAGTAAACTATAACTGTCCTCACCTGCATTGTCGGGCAATTTTTCATTAATAATATCGGCACAAGTCGCTAAAAAATCAGTGAGGCAGATGGTTTTATCACTCACCGTTTGAGGTTTTACATGTCCTTTCCATTGCACAATAAAAGGGACATGATGACCGCCTTCATAAATATCGGCTTTTGTTCCCCTAAACACATAACTCGGATTATGCCCCACCCCTGCCAATTCCTTAAAATCTGCCATTGGAGAACAACCATTGTCGCTTGTAAAAATGATAATAGTATTATTTTCTTCGCCGCTTTGCTTGACGGCTGCTATGATTTTACCAACCACATCGTCCACCATCAACACAAAATCTCCGTACTCATTTGTACCACTTTTGCCTAAATATTCTTTGGTTGGCAATATCGGTGTATGCGGTGCGGGCAAAGGGAAATAAAGGAAATAAGGCGTGTTTTTATCTTGTTTTTGAATAAAATTCAAGGCTTTTTGGGTCAAAACAGGCAAAACTTCTTCGTGTTTAAAGTCGTCGCCAATGGGGCCATTTCGCCAAAACCCTTTGCCAGTTGTACCATCAATCGAGTCAATTTTAGTTGCCGTTATTTTATCATTTTGTATATAAAAATAAGGTGGAATGTCCAAAGAAGCCGTAATGCCATAGAAATAATCGAAGCCGATAGCCGTTGGTGTATTGTTTATTTTTTGAGTAAAATCAACGTTTCCCTTTGCGTCTTTTGCCCAATCTAAACCCAAATGCCATTTGCCGATACACGCTGTTTCATAGCCTTGTTTTTTCAAAAGCGAAGCGGCTGTCAAGCGTTTAGGCTCAATCAAATGGGTGTCATAACTCCACAAAACGCCTGATTTCATCCGGCTGCGCCACGCATAGCGACCTGTCAGTATGCCATAACGTGTAGGCGAACAGACCGCCGAATTACTGTGGGCATCCGTAAATTTCATACCGCCTTGTGCCAAAGCGTCAATATGAGGTGTCTTAATTTTTGAATTTTCATTCAAACAACTTACATCACCATAACCCAAATCATCGGCTAAAATGTAGATGATATTGGGCTTTTTTGCCTTGTTTTGGGCAGAAATGCCAACACTAAAAACAAGTGTTAGACAGATTAAAAATATTTTTTTCATCATTGTTTTTTTAGGAATCGTAAAAAAATAAAGTGCCAAACTTGATTTTGCGAAGCCATTGAAAATCAACGTTTTGCAAATTCACCATTCATCATTTATAATTCATCATTTCCTTACAAACCACCCACAACCTGATACGTCCAAGCATAGGCGCAAGGCACTGTATTCGGGTTCACCTGTGGTGCAAAAATGGTCAACGTGTTGTTTTTATGCGTAAATTTCACATCGCTTTTAAAACCTAACAAATTGACTTTTAAAGGTTTAGCTACATTTTGAATCGTTATAACATCTGCCCATTTACGGGTTATAGCGAATACATCTTTGTCTTTTTTAGTAAAAAACAACTGCGTTTCTTTTGTGTACTGAGGGGCCCCTTCCCATTTGCGCGTGCCATAAATACCTTCTCCATTGACCTTCAACCAAGCACCCATATCACTCAATCGTTGCTGCATAATGACAGGAATTCGTCCATCGGCAGTTGGTCCGATATTCAATAATAAATTGCCTCCGCGTGCTACGATTTCGATGAGTTGATGCACCAATTGTTCACTCGTGCGATAAACTTCTAAGTTTTCATTGCGGTTGTAGCCAAACGATTCGCCCATGCCGCGGCACTCTTCCCAAGGTCGTTTGTCCCCCTCAGTATCAGAGCTGCCTTGACCATATTCAGATGTTTTAAAACTGCCATGCTTGCCTTTTGTATCGCTGCCCCAACGGTCATTGACGACAATGCTGTTTTTCACCGCCGATTCGTTGAACAACCAAGCCAAATACTCCTCACTGCGCCATGTTTTTGCAGGGTGGTCCCACTCGCCATCCGTCCACAAAACATCGGGTTGATAACGAGTGACCAAGTCCTTCATTTGCGGCAACATGCGTTCATCCACGTATTGCTTGACATCACTTTTATAGGTCGGATTAAACCACTCATATAAAGAGTAATAAAAACCCATTTTTAGGTTCTTCGCCTTCACGGCTTTCGATAAATCTCCCGCTAAGTCTCTATGTGGACCCACATCTACGGCATTCCAATTCCATGATTGCGGGCTTTGCCACATCGTAAAACCTTCGTGGTGTTTGGAAGTCAAAACAACGTATTTCAGTCCTGCTTTTTCAAACATATTTGCCCAATCGTCGGGGTTAAACAGTTCTGCTTTGAAGTCTTGTACAAAGTCTTGATAACTCCTATCCCCATAGTTTTTCTTATGAAAAGCGACAAATTCAGGATGAATTTTAAGTTTTGTCGCCGTCAAACGCTGCCAATACCACTCGGCATAGCCACTGCCGAAACCATCCGCATTGGAGTTTGTCGCCCACGACGGGACGGAATACACGCCCCAATGAATGAACACGCCGAACTTGGCATCTTCGAACCACGCGGGCGTTTGCCGTTTGTCAAGGCTTGCCCAATTTGCTTCATATTGGGCTTGAATTGTAGGGAAAAGGCTTAATTGAAAAGCCAAACAGAGATAAAAAAAGACACTTTTTTTCATTATTGGTGATTGATTTTAACCTTAGTAAAGGTAACCTATAAGGTATTTTTTTTCTTAACACATAGCCACATAGGACACATAGAATTGCATACAATTATATGTGTCCTATGTGGCTATGTGTTCAAAATAAATATCTATGTTATATTTTCTTATTCATTCGCATTTTTCACAGCAAACTTAGGCGCAATAAACTCCCACTCCTTAATATGTGCCGATTGGTGTTCCCGTTTTTGAATCACCTCTAATTGCTTCACAATCTCTGGATTTTGAGCCGCTACATCTGTCGTTTCATTTCTATCTGTTTTTAAATTATACAACTGCCAAGCCGCTTTTAGGTTCTTCTTAACATCGGTTCTCACGCCTTTCCAATCACCGATGCGAATAGCCACTTGCCCGCCTTTTTCAGGAAATTCAAAAAAGATAAAATCATGCTTTTTCTGTTGGCGACTGTTGCCTAAAAGTTCTTGTAAAAAAGAAATACCATCTGTATTTGTCAATTTTTGCTGCGTCAACTCGGCTAATGTCGCCATCAAATCATACTGCACAGATATAAGGTCACTCGTCGTTCCAGCGGGTATTTTACCTGCCCAACGAGCGATAAAAGGTATTCTGATACCCCCTTCATACACATCTTGTTTTCGTCCACGCAAGCCGCCTGTGCTGTTGAAAAACTCGGCATTGACCCCGCCCACATCAAAAGTCACCCCATTATCGCTTGAAAAAAAGATAATCGTGTTCTCATCCAAACCCGATTTTTTAATTTTATCCATGATGATACCGACCTGTGCATCCAAATAAGTTATCATAGCGGCGTAGGTACTGAGGGGGTGCTTTGAAGCCGCATAACCCTTCTGACCGTAGTATGGTTTTTCATCAAATTGACCAATATATTGCTGAACTGCCGCGTCAGGTGCTTGCAGCGACACATGCGGAATCGTATAAGGTAAGTAGAGAAAAAAAGGCTTTTCCTTGTTTTTTGTGATAAAATTCAAGGCTTTTTCCGTCAATTTAGTCGGCGCATAGTCCTTGCCTTTAAAATATTCAAAGTCCGCATCAGTCGCTTTTTGAGGGTCTAAGGGCTTATGAACGTAGATAAAAGTGTTGCGTAAAGAATCCCATTTATCATTTTCCCAAAGGTGTGTTGGGTAATAATTATGCGCTTGCTTTTGGTCTAAATAACCGTAATAGTAGTCAAACCCTTGATTCAAAGGCGTGCCTGTTGTGCCGTTCATACCCATGCCCCATTTGCCACAAAGTGCCGTTGTGTAGCCCACTTTTTTGAGCATTTTTGGCAAAGTGAAAGTCCCATTTGGCAAGGGCATTTGTCCCCCTTCATTCTCATCTTCAAAGCCATCCAATTCATAATTCCCTCGAATATAGGAATGTCCGCTGTGTTTACCCGTCATCAACATGCAGCGAGACGGTGCGCAAACGGGCGCACTTGCATAATGCTGTGTGAACCTCATTCCCTCTTTTGCCAAACGGTCAAGGTTGGGCGTTTTGATTTTTTGCTGCCCATAACAACCCAATTCAGCATAGCCCAGATCATCGGCATAGATGT
Organism: Saprospiraceae bacterium; assembly: GCA_031367705.1. Taxonomy (GTDB): domain Bacteria; phylum Bacteroidota; class Bacteroidia; order Chitinophagales; family Saprospiraceae; genus JAAFJT01. The sequence goes on from JANLQI010000016.1 coordinate 11,522, forward strand.
AAATGATGTTCGGTTTTTGTGTCTTTTTAGGGCTATTTTGACTCCAAAGTGGAGTGAAATGACTCAATAGAAATAGAAAGAATAGGTGTTTTTTCATTTTTATTATAGTTTGAATTTACAAAATATACTGATCCAAAGAATTCCTTTGGAAGGGGTGTCAAACTTTATCAGGATACGGAATAGGCTTCCCCGTAGCTTTGAAAGAAGGCATTTCCGCACCGCGTTCTTTCAGTTTTTGAGTGAGTAATTTTGCCATTTTTTTTAGCTTTTTAGGTTCTTTTTTAGCTAAATCGTTTGTTTCGCTAATATCATTCGTCAAATTGAACAATTCTAACTGGCCTGTTTTATGAAAATAAATCAACTTCCAATTGCCTTGTCGTATGGCACTCACCCATGCTATGCCGTGAAAATCCTGATTCGTCCAGTTGTTCGGATAATGCCAAACGAGTATTTTTTTATCGTCTTTCTTCGTTTTATTTTGAAAAAAGGGCATTAAGTTTTTGCCATCAACGGTCTGTGCTGTCGTATAATTTTTAACACCCGCCATGTCCAAAACCGTTGGAAAAAAATCATCAATGTGCACATATTGACTTGAAACACTGCCTTTTTCGATGCCCTTACCCGACACCAACATTGGCACACGAATACCGCCTTCGTACAAAGAGCCTTTGCCTTGTTTTAAAGGCAGATTTTGGGTATGCACTTCGCCACTGCGTAGAGGTGTCAGACTGAAACCGCCATTGTCGGACATGAATAGGATATAAGTGTTTTTATCCAAATTATTTTGCTCTAAATAATCCATCACATCGCCCAAACTTTTGTCCATGCCCTCGATGAGCGCAGCATATTTGGCTTCGGTATTGGTCAAGCCTTTATCTATGTATTTTTGGAAAAAACGTTCATCTTTATCGAAAGGTAAATGAATGGCATAATGGGCAAAATACAAGAAAAAAGGCTTGTTTTTGCTTTGATTTTCCTTCAAAGCGGCTATTGCTTCGAGCGTCAATGCCTCGGTGAGAAATATATCTTTACCATGATATTTATCCAAATCCCGCACGCCCCAAGTGGTATCTTTTGGGTTATTTCTAAAACTTTTAGACCCTAAATAGCTACTCGGATGTCCCGCAGCTGTACCTGCTATGTTTTTTTCAAAGCCCATACTGAGGGGGTCGGCTGCCGGTGTGCCATAGGGTGCAAAATGCGCTTTGCCACAATGCAGGGTAAAATAACCCGCTTGCCGCAACAGTTCAGGCAACGGCGTGGCAACAACTGTTTTTTCAATACCTTTTACAGGGCTCATGCCGTTGTAGTTCCATTTAGCAGGTATCAAAACGCTGTCGGGATTGTCGGTTGGCGCATCCTTTTTAACATTTGTCCAATTCGTCACATTATGCCGCGCCTCATTCATACCCGTCATCAAACTGACCCGCGTAGGTGTGCAAACGGGATTGGCGTAGGCGTTTGTCATTTTCATACCATTCCGCGCCAAACGTTCCATATTGGGCGTGTGATATTTTTGATTTAAAGGCGTAATCTTATCCCAAAATGGCACAGAACAGTCCTGCCAACCCATATCATCTACTAAAAAAATGACGATATTAGGCTTACTGGTTTGAGCAAAAATGCCTTGAATATTGCTCAAAAACACGATAACGACATAGAAAACTATCTTTTTCATTTTTCCAAAATTGTAAATCAATACTTAAAAAAATTCAGCATTTCCTCAAAATACTGAGGGGGTATCAAAATGCTGCAAAACGTTTGATTTTCACCTTGCCCACTGCCTGCACTATCTCCAATGCCACTTGTTCATAATTTTGTTTTTCAGAAGGGCAATCAAAAATAAAGCGATGTCCGATGCACGAGCCTTCAAATACGGTTTCCCATTGCTCATTTTTTTTACCTTTTATCAAAAACGAACGCACTCTTTCGCCCTGTTCAATATCTTCTTGTACAACTATTTTTTTTACTGTTTTTCCTTTGGGTATATCCAAAACAAGATTATCCGAAGTGTTCCTTTTTTCAGATAAAGCATTACCATACAATGCTTTAAGTTGACGACCAAAAGCTAAAAGGGTATCCGAATCTGCTTTCGGCAACCGTCCTTTATCATTGGGGGTTAAGCCCAAAATGAGCGAGGTATTACGTCCAACAGACTTATCGTACATCGTCAAAAGGCTGTTAACGGGGAAGATATGCGCTTCGTCATTGGGTTCCCAAAACCATTCGTGCCGCCCTTTGTAGCCACGCAAAGGCGCATCAGACATCGCGGGCATATAATATTTGCCGTCGGGATAGCCATATTTTATGGGCTTAAAATCTACCGCATCACCGCGTTTATCGAACCAAACAGCGTCGGTGAACGTACCCCAACACGGATACGGCACAGTGCCAGACTCCGAACCGCCCCAACGCATATCTGCCCGTTGTAAGTTGTGGTAAAACAAGCAATTAGGCTGATATTTTTCGACAATGGACAGCACATCGGGACCACCTTGTGCGGGTCCATGTGCGCCACCATCAAACCAAATTATGGACAAATCGCCATAGCGCGTACACAGTTCTTTGACCATGCCTTCGCACATTTTATTGTAAAATTGCTGCCTATTTTTAGCAAATTCGTTATCGCCTTGCATCTTAAAATTGTGAACACCCATAAATGAATTCCAACGAATACCGACGAAAATACCTGGTTTTATGCCATATTTTTGACATGATTTGACAAAATCCTTGACAATATCGCCTTTGCCATTGCGCCATTTGACCGCTTTCAAACAATAAGGATTGACATCGCTTTGATATAAAGCAAACCCCGTTTCGTGCGTAACGGTCAGAATCGCCATTTTAAAACCTGCCTTTTTAATCGTTTTTATCCATTGGTCGGTATTCAATTCGGTTGGATTGAAAATATTGACATCGGGAATGGGTTGTATGCGGTTATTGCTTTGCACGTAATTTTTACCATCAAAAACGTGTAAATCGTAACTGATAAGAGCGACCAATTCGGCATCTTGCCAAGTCATTTGTGCCGCAGTTGGCAATGGCACATCTTGCCCTTTCAAAACAAAGGTGTTGATAAAAAGGACGTATAAAAAGAGCGTTTTTCGCTTCATTGTGCTTTTTTTTGAATGAAAATAACTAATTTAGTTGACACTAATTTCACAAATTACACGAATGATTTTTAATCAATTTTAGGGTATAACAATAAAAATAATAGTAAAAACCCAACTTTGATTCGTGTAATTTGTGAAATTCGTGTCTGACCTAAGCGTTTGCTTAATTTGAAACTACCGCACCACCACCTCATCTACAAAAACCCACGAACCACCACCCGCAGACGGATGCCAATTAAAGAGCTTTTGCGTACCCACAACCGCAAATTTGACATAGCGGCAAGCACCGATATTTTCCTCAAAATTGAAATTATACGTAACACTTTCCTTCTTTTAATCGCCTTCAATCGCCAGCGTTTGAAGCATTCGATAATTCATACCATCTTCTGACACCAAACACGTAACCGATTTTGGATGTAAAATCCAGCTTTTAGGGTCATAAAGCGTTGAAATACTGATATTTTTAGGCTGTTTAACCGTTTCGAGGTCGAGTACCAATTCAAAATCTTTGGCTTGCCAACCGAGCCAATGGACTTTATAATCGTTTGCACCTTGAACGCCATTGGTCAAAATCGTTAAATCGGCATGACTGTATTGAGGTTCAGGCATGGGATTACTCGTTATTTTTTTGCGAAAAGCCATATTGCCCTCCACCTGCACGGTGATAAATCGCTTTGTAGATTGGTAATAATCTTCGGGTGTCAAACCCGCTTCATTGATGTTTTTCACCTTGTTTTGCTTGCAAACTGCGTAAAAATCCTCCATTAATTGCTCCATGTCGGGCTTTAAAATGAACTTATCTTTTTGTTCTTCATAAAAACCACGTGAGCCAAACATCTCACTTTTCCCAATTTCCATCATAGCATACTGAATCGGCAAACGGCAGACTTTTACACGCTGAAGTACTGAGGGGGCATTTTTCACAGCGTTTTCGGCTTCGTCAAACCATTGATTGTATTTTGCCATGTTTTCCGCCGACAAAAACGTTTTCGCATGACCGACAGGATGCCCGTAAATATCCAACCACTCCCCTGTTTTTTTGATTTCAGAAGTCATCTGGTCAATATATTTTTGAATATAAACACCGCCTGCACCATAATAACCTTGTACAAAATCAGTCATAATAGAATCCACGTTCACTTCTGGATTCCACAACAAACGGGCAATCATATAGACTTTTAGCTCCGAAAATTCATGCCCAATACTGGCATTTGTTTGCTGAAAATGAGCATTTGCACTGTTTTTTGTAAAAAACTGAATGTTTGGTTGCAATGTGTGCAGGTTTGGGAATGGCGAAATATGGTGTGAAAAATTGACGGTATAATCCCACAAATAAATGTTTTTGCTGATTTTACCCCAATCCGTTATGTCTTTCAAAAACGATTTGCTGCGTGGGTCTTCCTCAATCGCTTTGCTGCGATTCAACTCAATCGTACACAACATAATTTGCACATTGTCCGCAGGTTTGACGTGTTTGGGGGCTTGCCGAGAGTATTGATACGCCAACGTTGAGATGATTTTATCGGGAAATTCAGCCGCTACCCTATTCACAAAATGGATAATTGGACCCGCCGCAGAACCTTCCTCCCCCGTTATTTTAGCGCATTTATCGCATTGACAATAGGAAAAATTATCGCCTTGACTGACTGACCACAGCTTTTGATTGGGCTGTTTTGCCATTTCTTCTTGAAGTTTTTTGATGGTCAAATCATACACATCGGGATTGGTCAAACACAATTGGTCTTTGATACGCTTGCCCTGCATCATAGAAAAGTATTCGGGATGCGGTTCAAAATACGTTTCCCACGGCACCAGGCGGTTAAAAGTATGCACATAATAACCTTTTGCAAATTCCTCAACGTGGTTGTTCAGCCGATGCCAATCCCGATAGTCTTCATTTTCTTGCGTCAAAGTGCCGTTGACAATGCGGATTTGGTTAGCAGGTTTATCCATCTCAAGCATGACTGGCAAGGCGAGCGTTTTATGTACACGCATAACCTCAACATTAGGGGCATAATTTCGACACCCAAAATACTTTTCAAGCAGATGTACAACGCCATAAATTGACCCTTTTTTGCCACCACTTACAATCAAAATATTGTCCGATTGAACTGAAATCAAAAAGGCATCTTCTATTAATTCTTTGCTTTTTGCTTCAAATTCCTTGGTTTTATGTTTCAAAAAGCCTTTTTCAAGGTTTTTTACTGAGGGGGTCAACAATATGGTATTTTTAGCAGCAGGTTTATCAGAGTGCACTATTTTAAGGTCGCTACCTGTCATTTTTTTGATTGATGATTGCAACAAAACAGCCGCTTTTTCATCGGCTGCCGTTGGTTTAGCAGCGATTGAAATAGTAAAACGTGCCGTGCCGTTTTCTACTAAAACAGCTTGTTTTTGTGCAAAAATACTGAGGGGTATGCTCAATAAAAATAGGATAAAGTTTCGCTTAATAGACATTTTTAATTTGATTTTTATTTTAGAAAACTGTTCAAAATACCTGTCTTCCAATTTCAATTTTTCTCCAAAACCTGTTTATCTCTCAACAATACGTCCTTCAATTTTTCATAAGGCAATTGTTGTGGTGAAATCTTATTATCAATAGATAAAACGGCTGCCGTAGCTGCGGACTGCCCTAATATCATAAATACTGGCTCCATACGGATAGACCCATAAGCGATATGCGAACTGGACATGCACACAGGCACAAGCAGGTTCGTACACTCTTTTTCCTTTGGTAAAATAGAGCCATAAGCTATCGAATACGGTCTATCGGGTCGCAC
>JANLQI010000028.1:0-3410 GCA_031367705.1 Saprospiraceae bacterium
ACCTTGAAATCAATGACATTTTCCTTGGTTTCTAAGGTGCAAGGGCCTTCAAACAAAAAACCTTCGACTTGTAGGTAGTCGCCACCAATGCCTATTTTTGAACTGCCTGAAAAGGAGACTTTTCCAGCCGTTTGGGCTTTGAAAACAATGGGTTTTTCTGCCGTGCCGCTTGCTTTGGGGTTGAAACTGATTTTTATGTCTGTGTATTTGCCGTCTTTCCAAACGATGGCATCACCTGCTTTTACTTTTGTTAGAGCAGTGTTGAATTCGGTTATGTCGCTGACGAGAAATTCTTCGGTTGTTGGGCGAAAGGTAAAAGCCGATGCGAGGGCGATGAGAATGAAGGAAAGGATTGTTAACTTTTTCATGTTTTTGCAATTATTGATAGTGTCGCTTTTGTCACTAAATTAAAAAAAACACCCCCACACAGCACTTTAAATGGTCAAAATACTGAGGGGGGATATAACACTAAATCTAAACTAACTCGGAATGTATTTAAACCAGATTTAGGAAATCTAATGGTTTCCTAAATCTAAGTCGTTGGAAATCAATACATCATATCAATATCCAGGATTCTGTGCAATAGCCAACTGTGTATTGGTATCCAATTCACGCTGTGGAATCGGTAGCAATAAATGGTCGGTTGTCAGATTGCCTTGTAACTGCAATAATGTGAGGATTGGTGCGGGATAAGTCGCATAATGTTTAAGATATTCCCTTGCAAAATGATTTTTAATCACCGTCTCTATTTTGATGGTTGTCATTGTTGTGTTGAAACGCAACAAGTCGAACCAGCGTTGGTTTTCAAAAGCAAATTCAAAGCGGCGTTCATCAGCTAATGCCTGTTCAAATATGGCAACAGAATTGACCGTTGCAGGCAAATTGCCCAATGTTGTCCGCGCTCTTACTTGATTGATGAGTGTAATACTGGCAGGTGTGAAGCCTTGTGCTTCTGCCAACATCAATAAGATGTCGGAATAGCGCAAGACAGGGGCATCTGCTTCACCATCGTCTGTTAGGACAACTGGATTAAGGAATTTTTTGACATATAAAGTCGGCGTAGCACTTGTACCATAAGCAGCCATACACACCGCTTTACGCGCATCGGTGGCAACAAAAACGGTATCTAATTCCGCCGTTGGTGTATTCCAACCACGACCAGAACCATTGATAATTGCCGAACCACTATTCAAAGCGGCAAAATCGTTTCCGAAGCTGGTACCTAATCCCAAACCACCTGCCTTGTAGCGAATAGTAAAGAGGATTTCGCTATTGACTTCATTCGCTATGGAAAAGACATTGGCGTAAGAAGATTGTAAAGCATGACCACTGTTTGTAATCACATCTTGTAGTAACGGAATGGCATCAGATTTCCGATTAAGGGTCAAATAAACCTTAGCCAACAAACCTTTTGCTGCCCAAGACGATGCTTTCCCTTTGTCAGCAGCCGCTATTTTGCTGAAAGTTGGTGTATTGATATAAGCAGAAGCGGCAACCAAATCGGCAGTTATCAATTTATAACAATCTGCAACAGAAGAGCGATTGATGGTTTTAGCTTCAGCAGGCGACGTAGGCGTGTGTACCGCAAATACACCACCAAATAAACGCACCAAATTGAAATAGTGATAACCTCGAATAAATAGGGCTTCACCTGCCAATTTTCTGCGTACGGAGTCTGGCATGGGAATATCAATTTTACCCAAATTAATGGTTCCTGCCGCAGGGTCGTAAGAGACACCCAAGCGTTGCAAAATAATATTGGCATTGCGGATATTGTTGTACGAAGCCAACCAATAAGTCTGAATCGCGGCGTGCGTTGTAGCAGGAATGAACATATCCAAGTCGCTCAACTCTCTATTGACAGAGCTTGTACTGGCAGCCAAACCTTGTTTCGTGTTGTCGCTGCGCAACTCTGTGAACTGCCACTCGCTGTTCATTGTTTTTTGCAGCCCGTTGTAGCAGCCAGTCAAACCCGCTTGCACTTCTGGAATAGTTGTATAATAAGTACCCGTGTTCAAGTTAGATGTCGGATACAGGTCAATGACCTTGTTACAGGACACTAAAGACACCAAAGCCAAGCAAAGGGCTAATATTTTATATGATAAGTATTTCATTTTAATTATAAATATTTAAATATGAATGATAAATGATAAATGATGAAGTATGAATGATAAATGATGAATTTTTAGACCCCCTCAGTATTTTTCATAAAATGAGTTGTCGTATTCATCATTTATCATTCATCATTTATCATTATATTAAAAGTTCAAATCAATACCGAACAAGAACGTCTTATTGATTGGGAAACTACCTCTTTGATAGCCGTCAACAAGCGGTGTCGCATATTGGTTTGTCGTAAAACGGGCTTCTGGATTGATGCCTCTGTAATTTGAACCCATTAGATATAAAAGGTTTTGAGCCGTAAAATACAAGCGCATTGAGCTTAAATGGGCTTTTTTCGTCCAATTCGTTGGCACTGTATAACCGATAAGCACTTCACGAAGCGATACGTAAGACGCATCTTCCACCACATAGTCTGTCAACATCCAGTTGAAGCCAGAAGTCGAATAAGGCGTTTTGCCATCACCAGGGAAACCTGGGCTTACCCAACGGTTTTGGTTATAAGCGTTGTTGTAGCGTTTTGTCTCGTTGTAGTTCGGGTCGCCATTGACCAAAGAACCGCCTTGTACGCCTTGAAAACTAAAGCTCACATCAATACCTTTGAATTTGAAACTGTTGGTAATACCCCATGTAAAATCTGGGTATGGGTTGCCGATAACAGTACGGTCATTGGCATCTAATACACCATTACCGTCCACGTCCACCAATTTCAAACCACCCGCTACAAAGACGTTGGGCAATGAGCTTTTGAGCGTCTTTTGTGACTCTGTAATGTCTGCCTGAGACAACCAAACACCGTCTGTTTTGTAGCCAAAATATTGGATAAGTGGTGCGCCGACTTTATTCATATACACTTCCGAACGTTCACCTTGATTGAGCAATAAGGCTTCTGCACCGAGTTCGATGACTTTATTCCGAACCTTGGAAATATTACCAGAAGTTGTCCATGTAAAGTTTTTTCTCTTGAAATTATTAGTTGTCAATTCCAACTCTATACCATTGTTTTGAAGGCTTCCGATGTTGTTCCAAAACAAAGGCACACCTGTAAAGCCCATAGAAGCTTGTTGCAACAATAATTGATCTGTTTTAGATTGATAAACATCTAAACCAATCGTAATGAAGTTTTTGAACAAAGACATATCCAAACCACCGTTGTAAGAGAAAGTCCGTTCCCAAGTGATATTTGGGTTAGAAAGCACGTCTCTTGACGGTGTTTGACCAATCGTTGTTAAACCTGTACCCACACCACCTGGATAATTGGCAGCATATAAAAGGTCAACAAAGGCAAA
>JANLQI010000129.1:0-12565 GCA_031367705.1 Saprospiraceae bacterium
CAAATTTCTGTTTACTATACTTTGTCCGCTATTTAATTGACTTTCAGCGTACCATCGTCATTCATACGACGATACAACGTTTTTTTGATGACAAATGAATCACGGCTTGTCACAACAAGTGAATCACCTGCACAAATTAATTCACCGCTTTGAAAAGATTCAAGGCAAAAGGCGCTTTGATTGGTTTTTTCAACCACCATTTCGACCCCCTCAGTACCTTGCTTCAATTCGTAGCACATTTGACATGTCAGTTGTTTATTATCTAAAAAATACTGAACACCACCATTATAACCGATACAAGCACTTGCCCTTTTGTTTATAAATGTTGCACCCGTTTTATGAAAAGTATCTTCAGTGGTGACGCTGACAAATTTCCATTTTCCAGAAAGCGTTTCGTGCATATTTTTCACCGCTTCGGGTGCATTGTCTTCGACAGCGGGTAGGCAAGTCGTTGTTTCCGTACAGTTTGGAAATTTAGGTGTGCTTTGACAAGCAAAAAACATAAAAACAGCCGCAATGACTGAGGGGGCTGAAAGTCTTGATTTTGAATTAAACATCGTTATTTTATTTAAAAGAATGATTAAAAAGCTTGGTTTAAAAAAATTTCGGCTAAAATAGAAAGCAGTAGTGTATTTACCATCACGTTGTGCCTTTTTTTATTGATATGACTTAGAAATTTATTACTTATCCAATCTTAAAACATATTTACAAGGATTTATTATAAAAAAAAAGTTTTAAAATATACTTTACTGTTCCATTTTTTGTTTATAGTTTTGTTTTGTAAGACAACCATACATATTACGAAAACTGAATACTAAACATGCCAAAAGATAAAAAACAAGAAACAAACGAGCCGGATGATAACCCAATAAACAACCCACATGACAAGTTCGTGAAATTTCTTTTCACAATGAAAGCCGTTGTGAAAGACTATTTTACGCATCTATTTCCAAAACATTTATTGGAAAAATTGGATATAGAAACGCTTGAATTGGACACGACATCTTATATAACGCCTAAATTAGCAGAATTTTATTCTGATATTGTTTGGCGATGTCGCTACCGTAATAAAAGTGAGTTTGCGGAACTTTGCTTTATCATTGAGCATAAAAGTTATGTTCCACCATATCCTAATGTTCAGATTGGTGATTACAAACAAGGGGCATATAATACACAAATCAAGATGGAACAGCCCTTGCGTGTTGTTATGCCTATCATCGTTTATCATGGCGTAAATAAATGGGAGGTGAAGCCTTTTTCAAGCTATTTTGGCGATATTGATGAAGCATTTCATGTTTTCATAGACCCATTAACTTACTTTCTGACCGATTTATCAGACTATCCAGATGAGATGATTAAAGCGTTTAATACAATATTTTTGAGTAGAGCTTTGCTTGCATTAAAGCATTTTAAAGAAAAAGAATATCTGCGACAGCATTTTGTAGAATTACTGTTTGTGGGTTATGAAAACAATAATTCTAAAGAAGAAATGGATTTTGTTCAGTCTTTTTATTTATATTTGTACACACTTTTAGGTGGTATATCCGTATCAGAAATCAATAAGCGTGTAGAAGCATTCAATAACAATCAAAAATCAGAAGTCATGGAAAATTATATTGATTACATCATTGAAAAATCTAAAAAAGAAGGACTGCAAGCTGGATTAGATGAAGGCAGAGAAAGAGGACTGGAAAAAGGGCTGCAAGAAGGACTGGAAAAAGGGCTGCAAGAAGGGCTGCAAAAAGGGCTGCAAAAAGGGCTGCAAAAAGGAAGACAAGAAGGCGTAGAAATAGGCAAAAAACTGTCTATCTATCAAGCATGGCAAAGAGGCTGCGAAATAGACCTTTTGATGCGTATTTTTGCCTTGTCAAAAAATGAAATTATGACAGTTGTCGCAGAAATGAAAAATGCACATTGATACGAATACCTATTTTTAATCAATAAAAAAGACGACTCGTTTTACAAAACGAATCGTCTTTTTTCATTAAAATACACTCAATACTATTACTGTACATCAACCGACTTAAGCAATTCAACATAGAAAATCAAATCACTATTAGCAGGAATCTCTCCTTTTGGACCTGAAGGACGGTCACCATAACCCAATTTTGAAGGAACAAACAAGATGGCAGTCGTGCCTTCTTTCATGTTCATCAAACCTTCGTCCCAACCTGGAATCACTTGACCTGCACCAACAGGGAAGTTTATAGGCTCGCCGCGAGTGTAAGATTCGTCAAACTTCTTACCGTCTTTCATCGCACCGTAGTAATTAACCAATACGACTTCACCTTTTTTAGGCAATGCTCCTGTACCTTCACGTAAAATAGCAATCTTCAAACCAGAAGGCAATTCGATAACACCTGCTGGCAATTTACCCGCTCCAAAGTCTTTAGCAATAGCCGTCGTTGAATCGGCAACTGCTTTTGCACGTGCAATGAAAGCCGGTTTCGCGGCTTCAATAGATTCAGATAAGGCTTTCAATTCGCCTTGACGTTTTTCGACATCTGCTTTTGATTTTACTTTGCGCAAAAAGATGGTCAATTTTGCCACTTTTGCGCCTTCTAAACCTTGAGGTTTTACTTTAAAAGTATCCAAAGGCATGATAAAAGTTGCTGAATCACCTTCTCTCAATGTCAAAAGTGCTTCCTGAGTCAATTTGAAAAAAGGATCTTTCGCTGTTTTAGGGTCTTCTACCATAGAACGAGCTGGTTGTCCTTCTGTAATTGTTGAGAACATCAAAGAGTCGTCCTTGGACAAAAGCACATCATAAAAAGCGGCATCGCCAATTTTAGCTGTTGCGCCTGAACCCGCTTTGTGTATCGTATAAGCAAAACCGCTTTGTGTTTTTTTCTTACAAGCTGCAACTGATGCAACGATAATGAGCAGTAAAAAGAAATTTTTAAAATTTTTCATCAAAGATTTTTTAATTAATAATTGTTATATTGTTGTATGGTTATATTGTTGAATTGTTGGGATTGTTATATTGCTGGGATTGTTGTATTTTTAGTTAGCAATACAACAATTCCAACAATACAACAATACAACAATTTAGCTATTCAATTTATCTTTATAAATGGGCAACAAGTTTTTGAGCTTTTCAATATTAAATTTCAAGCCTTGATGCGAATAGCCGCCCGAAGCATTTTTATGTCCGCCACCATTAAAATGGTCACGACATATTTCTTGCACATTGAAATCGGCTTTTGAACGCATCGAAATCTTTACAATTGTCGGTTGTTCCATGATAAAACAGCCCAGTTTCACCTTCTTAATCGAAAGCATATAGTTGACTATCCCCTCAGTATCACCACGTTGTATATCAAAAGTTTCGTAATCTTTCTTTGTTAAAGCAATGATACCTGTATTAAATTCAGGCAAAATTTCCATCCGATTTGCCAAACAATGACCCAACAGACGCAAATTTCTTTCAGGTAAACAGTTGTTAATCAAGTCTTGTAAGCGATAATCCTCAACGCCCCGTTCTAAAAGATTGGCGACAATGCGAAACAATTTTGGCGAAGTGGCAAACTTGAAAGAACCTGTATCGGTCACAATACCTGTGTAAAGACATTCACCTACTGTCGTCGTTATTTTATCGGCATCATCAAGCAAATGAATAAAATCGTACACCAATTCACACGTTGAAGACGCTGTAATATCCGATAACATATAATCCGCAAACAATTCAGGCTCCCGATGGTGGTCAATCAAAATTTTGGGGATTTTACTGAGGGGTCTGATTATCTCCCCAATTTTATCCACGCGGTCGAGGGCATTGTAATCGAGTGCAAAAATCACTTCGGCACTTTGCAATGCCGTCCTTGCACGAAAAATGTCCGTATCAGAAATAATTATTTTATTAGAATCAGGCAACCAGCTAAAAAACTCTGGAAAATCCGATGGAAATATAACCGTTACTTCATGATTCAATTGAATTAAATAATGATATAAGCCCAATGAAGAGCCAATCGCATCGCCATCGGGATTTCGATGGGACGTAATACAGACACGTTTGGGTGTTCCTAAAAGTTCTTTTACATCAGCTATTATCATAACTTGCTTTTTTGAAGGTGCAAATGTCACAAAAAAACCTCGATTAGCAAAATGATATTTTGTTATTGTGCTATGAAGATATTTTGAACGATTGATTTCATTTTTTTTCAGCATTTCCATAAAATCTGTTAACGGAAAATTTACCTTTGCGGCGTGAAAGGAAACTTTTGAATATATTCACCGTTCCCCTTCACGTAAATCATTTACAGTCAATTATTTATTTAATTTTTCTAATTTCGATTTGTTATGGCAACTAATAGAACTTTCACGATGATTAAGCCCGATGCGGTTAAAAACGGTCATATTGGCGCAATTTTAAACGACATCAATGCAGCAGGTTTCAAAATCGTCGCTTTGAAATACACAAAACTTTCTGCTGAAAAAGCAGGTGAATTTTATGCTGTCCACGCAGCACGTCCTTTTTATGGCGAATTGGTTGAATTTATGTCAAGTGGTCCAATCGTAGCAGCGATTCTTGAAAAAGACAATGCTGTTGAGGATTTCCGTACACTCATCGGTGCAACTAACCCTGCTCAAGCCGCAGAAGGTACTATCCGTAAAAAATATGCAACCAGCATCGGCGAAAACGCTGTTCATGGTTCTGATTCTGATGAAAATGCAGCGATTGAAGGTTCTTTCCACTTCGCAGGAACAGAGGTATTTGCTTAAATTTTCTTGTAATTCAATATAAAAACACCCTCTCAGGCTTCAAATACTGAGGGGGTGTTTTTTATCACTGAATACTGTCCGTCTTTCCCACTTCTGTTATTTTCTTAACATTCAAACTTTTCCATAACTCATCAATCGAATTAAACTCCTGTTGAAAACGAATACCGACCGCTGGTTTATCCCGTCGCCCTTGAATGTCTTGGTCACGCACATACGACACACGCAATTTTAAACGCCTATCTTTACTCAAATCATAGTCCAAATAGAAGTCACTGCCAACAAAAACATTGCTGTTGTTGGCAGAAATTGCTTGAACATATTCTCCTTGGTCAACACCTACCCCACCGCTTATGGTGACGCGGTCGTTGACGGTATAACTACCCCTCAGTCGGAACTGCTGCCCAGTACCTATCGCCAACGGATTAGCGGCATCAACGAGGTCATATTGATAGTAATTGTATCCAACCTGAATATCCAAACCACTGATATATTCTTTAACCAATTTGTTGAGCATATTCGACAAAACATTCGAAGCCGTTTCAGTCAGCGTGTTGATACCACCCGAACGGATTTGAGACACCCCAAACTCTGTCGGCAAAAATGAACCGACAACGATGAGACCAAATACCTGTTTATTGAGTTCGTTTGCGTCTTGTTGCAAGAGCCTCAGTTTGGTTTCAGCATAAGATTTCAGCTGCCCTTGTAGCTGAGGAAAACTGAGATTGAAATTAATATCCGGTTTTTGCAAGTCTCCAGTGAGTTTCAAAGTCAAATCTACTTTTGTTGGTTTGCGGCTCGCTGCTTCCGTACCATCCCGCGTATTGACGTATTCTGATATAAAATTATAGGGCGAAGTCGTCAAATCCTTATATTCTGCATCAATATTCAGCGTCGCATCGAATGGCGAACCGTTCCACCGAATCGTACCTCCACGTTTGATGGCGAAATTTTTATTCACCAAACGCAGCAAAGTGAATAGATAATCTCCGCGTTCAATACGATATTCACCATTCATGCCCAAATTGCCCGAACGGTCAATCGTCATTCTAAAGTTCCCTGTGCCACGTGCTTTGATATTGTCGCCAGCTATTTCGTCAAATACCAAAGACGCTTCTGCGTCAGGAGTCAATTCAAGCTCCATATCAAGGCTGACACCACGTAAGTCTCTGACCCTTGGTTTTATAATGTCACTGCTGTCCTTTGCTTCTGTATTTCGGTTAATAAAGTTAACAAAACGAGTATCCGATGCAGTTTGTGAATTTTTGAACGGAAAAGTAATGTTTGTATTTACATCTCTACCTCTTTCGTCGCGTCCCTTACCCGCTTTTGCTTTTATACGAATATCCGTTCGATTAAAATCGCCAGAAAACGTAATATCTCCTTCGCCAATACCTACGCCATAATACAGAGGATTATCAACGGCAGTTGTATTCAAAAATAAGAAATTTTTGCTGTATGCATTCAATCTTAAACCAAAATCTTGAAACCGATTGTGTGTCAAACCACCTTGAATCGTCGCTACGTTGCCATATTTATCATAGATTTTAGCTCCTGATGCATCAAACATCGAATTGGTAATTTTAACGGTTTCATCCTTGACAATGATAGGAATTTTTAGATAATCCACCATCACTTCAGCATCACGCAAGCGAAGCGACCCCTCAGTATTTATGGCTGTTAAAGGACCTTTGACCTGCACAGACCCATCAACACGCCCTTTGAAACCAGAGGCACCCTCTTCTATCAATAAATTCAAAGTTTTGAAAGGAAAACTCGTCAAACCGATATTAAAATCAATTGAATTAGCCAAATGTTTGCCCGATACTGAGGGGTAGTAATTGCCATCAATCAAGACTTTAGACGTATCATTGATGAGTGAAACGTTGGCATGAATGGGTTCTTTCAGAGACGTTCCCAAGGCTTCAATGCGCAAAACGCCTCTATTTTCACCCGAAACCATAAAGGTATCGAGCATAGCCGTTGCGCCAAAGTTTTCAAATTTAAAAATATCTTCAACAGCTGCATAAATCTTGTATTTACCACCAAAAACAAACCGTTCATCGTCTAATTGTTTATTCAAAAAACGAATATCAAAATTATCTAAAAACGCACTCAAACCTCGATTGCCCGCAGAACGTATAGAGACAGTTCGGTCGTCATTGCGCATATCAAAACTGCCTATTTCAAGCCTTTCTTTACCAATTAAAATGAAATTATCCTTGTCTATTTCCCAAAAATCACCAAAAATCTTTAACCTCGAAAGGGCTGTTGATACAAAAGACAACTTATAAGAAGAGTCTTGAGGCATCAATAACGCATTCAGTTCAACCGTATCCAAGCCCAGGGCAGTTGATAGATTATAAGATGTCAAGCCAAACTGAACAGTATCGGCATTGACAAGATTCATAAAAGTCAATTGACGAAAATCCTGTCCACCTGCTAATTTTATGGCTGTTGTATTCAAATCCCAGCTGATAAAATCCTTTTCAGCATGACCTACTGAGCCAAATTCAACAATTTTTATATCCCCATAACGATGTGTTTCAGGCGTAACAATGCTCCAATAATATTCATCTTTGGTGTCGTCAAAAGAGCCTTCGATTTTAATATTTCGAAGGGTATCCAATTTATTATCAAACAGTTTAGTTAGGTTTTTTGTATTGTTAACAAAAATATCGAAGTCGAAATTTTGCTTAGGTCTGTCAACGATTTGCCCATTTTGAATAAAAAGCGTGTTTTGTGGCATCAAGCCCAAATCAGTCGCCAGACGCGGATGAAATTTGGCAAATTCATATCTAAAAGCATCGGGTATTTGCTCCAATGAAAAAATACCATCAATGTTTGCGGTCAATAATTCAGAGTTAATCGTAAATTTTTTAGTGCCGTCATTCAGTCCATTGACTATGTTTGGAATAGATTTTACAACAAGGGTATCAATCTTATAATTTTCAGATTTATCTTTGATAATCAATAAGTTATGTGCATCAATCGTACCAGCAATATTGGTTAATTTGTCGCCAGTTAAATCCAAATTAACATTACCACTCAAAGCAAAATCCTCTTTAATCAAATTGAGTTTCTGCAAATCTAAACGGTGAATCGTTGATTTAAATTTATAATCTGGCAAGTCCTTTGAAAAATCAACCATACCGTCAAACACAAAATCTACATTAGGGTCTTTACTCTCAAAATTGCCACTAAACTGCTTGTGGCTTAACTTTCCAGCTAAATTAAGGTTGCGATAATCATAATTTTTATACTGAAAATTATCAACAACTGCCACAAGGTCAAGAGACATTTTGTCTTTTGAAAAACCAGCACCTTTTAGTATTATCGTTTTCAAAGTAATTTTTCCCAAATCCGAAACACCTGTAAAACTGCCTAAGTTGAACCTATCCAGAGCTAATGAACCATTATAAAATGCCTGTGCTGTGTCAGTCGCAGGTTTCAGTTTCATGTCCATAACAGCTGCTCCAAGAGCTGATTCAAGCCGCCCATTTGCCGTAAAATCGTTAAAAAAGCCGACAAATTCACCCTTAAAGTTTAAACCACCCAATTTATCAAAATCAGCTCCTGGTTTGAAATCAGGTATCAATTGTTTGAGCGTCACCATATTTGTACGCAGCTCTTTGAGATCCAGATTGATAAATGTCTCATTTACATTTGTCAAATCCCGACTGTCAAAAGTTCCTTCAGCCACAAAACCTGTACCCAAACTAATACTAAAAGGCCTGACTTTCAATGAGTTAACTTTACCAAAAACATTCGCTTCTATACTTGAATTGGCATATCGATTTTTCTTAAAAAAAGGATTTTCTTTCAAGTCGGGCGTGAAATAGAGAATATCATTTATCATTACTTTCGATGTATGAATCCTTGCATCCATCGTCACTTCTTTATTAAAATTTTCAAAAGCCGCGTACCCAGTTGGATAAATCATCCGAAAAGTATCGCCAACAACTGTATAAGGCGTTTCGATTTGCAAACCATACAAAGCGGTTTCAGTAGGCGAAACCTTAGCATCACCAACCGTCAATTTATTGAGTACAAAACCACTTTTTTCTTTCAAACTGATACCATCAACCACCCCAGTCCATTCATCTTTTGTAAACATAAAATTATGAATCGCTATATTTATATCACTGACAACCAAATGATTAAAATCAATAGTTGAGTCACGTTTCATTTCCTTAGCTCTATCCCAATTATCCAATTTCAAAATTCCCCCCTCAGTAGAAATTGAGCCGACAAGGAATTGAAACGCCTTTTTCTCTACTGCAACGCCACTGCTTGTTATGTTTGAAGCTGGCACTGAATCAAGCAAATTTTCTTTAAGATTCACAGATTTTGGACGAGGCGGCAAAGGATTGCCAATCGTTTCTGTGATATGGACGTAAGGTTTATAGATGTTCACCCGCGTCAAATCCATGATGTCATTAGGCAAATTGATGATATTTGTGTGAAAATCAGCCGCTTTTAACCTTATATCAAGGACTTGGCCACGCACTTTGTCGTCCTTCATAAAATCAATATCACGCAAGTGAATTTGACCAAAACGAATGTCTGTTACCTTTTTTGCGAAAGGGGTTTTCTCTTTGTTAGGTGGGTCGAAATAATCTATAATAAATTGAAAATTGTCATCATATTGTCCAATATCACGACGCAGTCGTATCTTGGCATTTTCCAATTTCACCGCATCCAATTGTATGATTTGCCATGCTAAATTGAAGTAATTGACATCAATTCGTAGGCGTTCAACGCTCACAAGCGTATCCTTAGGGCTATTTTGATTGCCAATATAAATGTTTCCAATACTGATTTCATCAAAAAAGTCAATGCGAAAATCACCAATTTCAACTTTGGTATTGAGTTCCTTTGACAAAAAAGCGGTTGTTTTTTGAATAGTCCAATGTTGAACGGCAGGTACTTGAATGAGCGCAGCGAAAAGTAAAAACAAAATGACTAAAATGCCTAACGTCTGCCCCAAAAACCGAGAGATACGGCGTACAAAAACCCATTTGCGCTTCTCTTGGAAGTCTGGTTTTTGTTCCGTAGGTGTAAGTTCTTTATTTTCGTGTGTTTCTGACATTTTTTAAACGGCTATACTGAGGGGGTACTTTCACCTCAAATTATTACAACTCAATCGCTTATAAACCTTTGATTTTTAATTAGTTAAACAAATTATAAAGTGAAAAATAATAAAAAATAGTTTTATTTTTTTCAAAGTGTAAAGTTACAGTTTTTAACCCTGTCTAATTAAAGGTTAACATTTTTTTAAAACAAAATTATTGTTTTAGCATTACTTATTAAACCTGATACATCAATATCATTTCAATTATCAACTTAACATTAATGATGCAAGCACCTGAAATTCAACCATTTACGAAAAGAATTTTAGTCATTAGCCGACAAGAACTGCAATTAGCGAGTGTCCTAAATTTTCTCTATGAATCACATTTTGATTCAATTGGTGTCCTTCAAAACGATGAAGCACTCCGTTTTTTTGATGAACACGACCCTCATATATTCATTATCAGCAGCACTGTTGACAACGAATCGAAGCAGTTTTTAAAACAACATTTTCTGAAAATCAAACCCAATTTAATCGTTTTAGAATTGTCTGGTGGCGTTTCTGCACTCAAATTGCTTTTAGAAACACCTTAAAACGGGTTTAAAACCGTTCTACCCTATCTTCACGTAAAAAATGAATCACAAGTAACAAAAAACAGTCTATTTTCGACAAAAAGAAAAAGAACACTGTTAACAACAGCAACTTCATACAAGTTTTATACTCTATTAACAGTTAAGTAAAGAAGTCAATCAGACTACCACATTCATATAAATATTGTATCAAAATAACATGAAAGGAATAATTAGCACTATCTTTTTTATCAGCATAAGTATAAATGTTTTTGCAAAAAACATTGATTATCAACATTTTGACAAAGATACAACGCCAACTATATGTACATTTGAACAACTTAAACCTTATTTGTCAACACAAAGCGATTCCGTCTTCATCATCAATTTTTGGGCAACTTGGTGCGCTCCTTGTGTTGCAGAATTACCGTATTTTGAAAAATTGACTGCAGAGCTAAAAGGCAAAAAAGCAAAAGTCATTTTGGTCAGTTTAGATTTTAAATCTCAAATTCAAACCAAATTATTGCCTTTTTTAAAGAAGAAAAAATTGCAATCCGAAGTCATCGTTTTGGTCGAAAGTAATCCCAATGCTTGGATTCCACAAGTTGATAATGAATGGTCAGGTTCAATACCAGCGAGTTTAATTTTTGATAAAAACAAACGTTCTTTTTATGAACAAAATTTTGAAAAATATGAAGACTTAATAGAAGTCATCAAACCATTTATCAATACAAATAACTGATTAACAATATTTTATAAACATTAAAATTTTATCTGTCATGAATAAATTTATCAAACTTGCTCTCTTTGTTGCGCTCACGGCACTTTCTTTTACGCTGCCCAATGTAGGTGGTTATCAAATCGGCGACACCGCCGAAGACTTCAATTTAAAAAATATAGATGGCAAAATGGTCACGCTTAAAGACTATAAAAATGTCAATGGCTATATTGTCGTTTTCACCTGCAACGGCTGCCCCTATGCTCAGGCTTATGAACAACGGATTATTAATTTGCATAATAAATATGCGTCTCAAGGTTATCCTGTCATCGCCATCAATCCAAACGACCCAAATTTGGCAAAAGCTGACAGTTACGACAAAATGCAGTCGCGAGCCAAGCAGAAAAAATATCCTTATGTCTATTTAATGGATGAAAAACAAGACGTTTTCCCAAAATTTGGTGCAACACGGACACCGCACGTCTTCCTTTTAGACAAAAACAAAGTCGTCAAATACATCGGTGGCATTGATGACAACGCCGATGATGAATCTGCTGTAAAAATTAAATATGTCGAAAACGCCATTGAAGCACTTAAATCTGGTAAAAATCCAGAACCAGGTTTAACAAAGGCTGTTGGTTGTTCAATAAAAAAGAAACGTGTTTAATTCATTGAATATCAATAACTTGCGCGATAAAAAATGCCACGTCTATAAACGTTGGCATTTTTTTTTACGTATCCCCCCCCTCAGTATAAATCTTGTTTTTACATAAAAAGACAAACTAAAAGCTATTTTTGCCGTAATAAACATCAAACGATACGTATGAAAATAATTTTTGTCTCATCTTGGTATTCAGAGGGCATGGGCTATCTGGAAAATTGCCTACCAAAAGCATTGGCTAAACTGGGACATGAAGTGTATCTCATTACCTCAACGGCACAAGTTTACTACAATCAACCCTATTGGCGCGATGCTTATGGTTCGTATCTCGGTGAACCTATTGTAGAAGAAAAGACATATACTTCGAATGGCGTGACTATCTATCGTTTGCCTTTCAAAACCATTCGCAAACGCATACATATTATCGGTTTAACAACTTTGATTAAAAAGTTAAAACCAGAAGTCGTTCATACTTTTAGCCATGCCGATTGGGATACTTTGCGCATTGTTTTAACTAAATGGTTAATTTCTAAACCGTTTAAACTTTTTACATCAAATCACACGTCTTATTTAGCACTTTTTCCAACTCCACAAGCCCATATTGACTTTAATTGGAAAAAACGATTGCTCTTTTTTATGACGTTTACTTTGTCAGGTCACTTCATTTCGTTGTTCACAAAAAAATGTTTTTGTGTCACAACCGATGCAGCAGAAGTTGCTTTCAAGTATTTTGGTGTGCCAACAGAACAACTTAAAGTAACGACATTGGGCGTTGATACAGACATTTTTGCACCCAATAAAGACAATAGATTACGTGTTCGCAA
>JANLQI010000191.1:0-4818 GCA_031367705.1 Saprospiraceae bacterium
GGGGTATGCGATTGGCGTAAGTGCAGGTCGCCCTTTGACAGCTAATCGTGACGGTATTGGTGAAGACTTAAAAACGTCGCTGCTCAATCCGCAATACGGCAAGTGGTATGTTGGGGCATGGATGATGGGTGAATGTGTACCCATTGAAGCCAATCACATTCGTTTGTCGAAAGATTTAAAGGACAAATACGGCATTCCACAAGTCATTTTATCGGCAAAATGGACTGAAAATGATGATAAAATGGTCAAAGATTTCAATCAGCAAGTAACCGAAATGTTTACTTTAGCAGGGTTTCAAAATATCAAAGCCGATGATTCACATTCTAATCCAGGCTCTGATATTCACGAAATGGGCGGCGTTCGGATGGGTAAAGACCCTAAAACGTCCTTACTCAATGAATGGAATCAGTTACACGCCTGTAAAAACGTCTTTGTGACGGACGGGGCATGTATGACCTCGACTGGTACGCAAAATCCGTCTTTGACATATATGGCACTCACGGCGCGGGCGGCGAATCATGCCTTTGAAGAATTGAAAAAACGCAACCTTTAATACGAGAGTGTGTAGTTTTTTGTGTTTCGTGTTTAGATAAGCATTGAATATCAATATGTTCGAAAAACTATACACAAAAAACTAAACACTCTGTATAATACCCCCTCAGTATTCAAACGATATTTTATCATTCAACTATAATAACAATGAAAAAAACAACTTTCTCTTTTTTACTACTCACTTTCTCTATTTTGGCTGTTGCCCAGACGGGTAAACCTCTTTTCAAAGCCGCTTTGGGCGTTCAGGCTTACACGTTTAGAAACAGTTTTCCGAAGGATATTATGTGGACTTTGGACACTATCAAAGGCATGGGTTTCACTGAAATCGAAGGCGGCAACCCCAAAGGTATGACGCCCGAAGAGTTCAAAAAGGCGTGTACTTGGCGTGGTATCAGCATACCTGCAACAGGCGGTGACTACAATGAATTGGTAAAAGACCCAACAGAAGTCATCAGAAAAGCTAAGATTTATGGCTCGAAATACGTCATGTGTGCTTGGATTCCGCATACAAAAGGCAATTTTTCGCTTGAAAATGCTCAAAAAGCAGTAACCGATTTCAATGCCATCGGTAAAAAAATGAAGGAAAACGGGCTGACTTTCTGCTACCATGCGCATGGTTTTGAATTTCAAAAACACGGTGATGGAACGCTTTTGGATTATATCATTCAAAACACAAACCCTGCTTATGTGTCTTTTGAAATGGATGTATTGTGGATAACGCACGGCGGTGGTGACCCTGTTGGGTTACTCAATAAATATGGCAATCGCTGGAAATTGATGCACGTCAAAGACCTCAAAAAAGGCATCGTTGGTGACTTGACGGGCGGCACACCTGCTGAAAATGACGTGCCTGTTGGCGAAGGTCAAGCAGATTGGAAACAAATTATCAAACAGGCTAATCGCATCGGTATCAAACACTTTTTTATCGAAGACGAAAGCAACCAAGAGTTTGTCAATATTCCTAAAAGCATCGCTTACCTCAAAAGTTTGAAACAAGGTAAAACACCTATTTCTCAACCTTTAGTGACCAATATTTACACCGCAGACCCTTCGGCACACGTATTTAATGGTCGCATTTATGTCTATCCGTCTCACGACATTGATGCCGCCACAAAAGAAGACGACGAAGGCGGGCATTTCGATATGAGGGATTATCGAGTTTTGTCAATGGACAAAGTCGGTGGCAAAGTGACCGACCACGGCGTTGCACTCGATATTAAAGACGTGCCGTGGGCAGGTCGTCAAATGTGGGCACCCGATGCCGTTTGGAAAAAAGGTACTTTTTACTTGTATTTCCCAGTAAAAAACAAGCAAGACATCTTCCAAATCGGTGTGGCAACCAGCAAAAAGCCCGAAGGGCCTTTCAAAGCCGAACCTGAACCTATTAAAGGCAGTTACAGCATTGACCCCTCAGTATTCAAGGACAGAAATGGTCAAGTCTATATGTATTTTGGCGGTATTTGGGGCGGACAGTTGCAACGTTACAAAGGCAATGAATATCAAGGCAAATCAGACAATCCTAAAAAAGGAGAAGTTGCTCGTTTGCCCCGCATCGCCAAAATGAGTGCCGACTTGAAAAGCTTTGCAGAAGAGCCAAAAGAGGTCAAAATTCTTGATGAAAAGGGCAATCTGTTCATGGAAGACAACGATGAAAAACGCTTTTTTGAAGCCTCTTGGGTACATAAATACAAGGAAAAATACTATTTTTCATACTCCACAGGCAATACGCACAACCTTTGTTACGCCATTGGCGACAATCCTTATGGACCTTTCACTTACAAAGGCATTTTGCTAAAACCCGTTGAAGGTTGGACAAATCACCATTCCATTATTCAACATCAAGGCAAATGGTATTTGTTTTACCATGATGTGCAATTGTCTGGCAAAACGCACCTACGCAACGTGAAAGTAACGGAATTGAAATACAATGCGGATGGGACGATTAAGACGATTGACGCGTATAGATAAATTTGGAAGTTTGAAACATTTACGAAATTTTTAAAATTTCGTAAATGTTTGATATTTAATCACTTAGACATATGAAACCTTTAAGGTTTCATATGTCTCTATGTTCGCAATAATTTTATGACGACCACATTCAACAAAAACATGCTTGAAATTATCCCTGATGAAGGGGAAGAATTATTCATTTTCAGGGAGACTATTTACCCAGACAGAGTTGTAGTATTTAAAACTATTGACAAAGACACATTACAAGAAATACACTTTGACAAATTCAGCGGTTTTCTAATTGACAGAGAAAGTAGAAAAAAAAACTTAGCAAAGTCTATCTTCAAATTTGAAGACAACAAAATAACTGGCATTGTATAACATAAGTTTTTGGACGAAATAGATTTCAAAGGTTATAAACCAAAAGGGATTGACATTGAAACAATTATAATAAAAGCTATTATTGATAGCAAAGAAATTGACTTAATCTACCAAACTAAAGCTACAAATAAAAGCTCTGACAATTTTTATGAATTAGCTAAAGAAAGTATTGACAATTATTTAGAAATTGAGAAATATAAGATTGAAGAGTTACTTTTTCTGAAAGACACTTATTCAAAGATGACAACTAAAGAAAAAGCTAATTTCCACTTTTCAGAAATTAATTTTCAAAATAGAATGCAAGGTGGCTTTCCGTCAGGCTATAAAAATCCAGCTGCTACCTATCTTTCAAAATGGTTTCTTGATATTTATAGACCTTATGACGATGAAATTTTAAAAACAATTGAACTGATTGCTAATGAATTTGATATTCCAACTATCTATTTAAATGAAATGACTAAGTACGACCCACAAAGTTCAGAATGGAAATCATATGCGACTAAACTAAACTTACTTGCTTGACTAAAACTTCATGTTCGGCGAACTTTAAAAGTTCCCCGAACATGGTACTCGAACCTTATCACTGCGTCATTCGGTTTTAAACACCAATGCTTTGTGCATGGTGATTGTCCTCAGAATGACAAAAAATGAATACCCCCCTCAGTATAAAAGCATAAAATTACAGCAAAAACATAAAAAAATGCCACACGTATGGATTTCTCAACCATTTTAGAACAGCTCAAAACCGATACGGCAATACCCTTCGCCATTCCCATTTTCCTATTGGCGATGTTGGTCGAATGGTCTATTGGCAGGGGCGAACATCCTAATTTTTATAAGCAGAAAGACCTGCTTGTTTCCCTTACTATGGGTATTTTTTCAAGCATCGTTGAGTTTTTGCCAAAAGTATTAGCTTTTGTTGTTTTCTATTATTTGCACGAAATCAGTCCTTTACGGGATATTGTGGAAAGGCAATGGTGGGCATGGCTATTGCTATTTTTTCTCGACGATTTATCCTATTATTGGCATCATCGCCTCAACCACGAAGTCCGTTTGTTTTGGGCGGGTCATGTGCCGCATCATTCTTCTGAAAAATACAATTACGGAACGGCTTTGCGGCAAGGCGTGGGTGAACGATTGCATAAATTTCCTTTTTGGATTTGGCTGCCGTTGCTCGGTTTCGACCCCTTGATGATTTTTATGATGATTGGTTTGAACTTGATTTATCAGTTTTTTGTCCACACCGATTTGGTGGATAAAATGCCCAAATGGTTTGAAGCCGTATTCAATACGCCTTCGCACCACCGCGTGCATCATGCTTCCAATATCCGTTATTTGGACTGCAACCACGCAGGCGTTTTGATAATTTGGGATAAACTGTTCGGCACTTTTTCAGAGGAAAACGAAAATGAAAAACCCGTTTATGGTTTGACAGAAAATATCAATACCTACAACCCTTTTCAAGTCGCTACGCATGAATACAAAGCCATTATTCAAGATGTAAAGCGGGCAAAAAAGTGGTCTGACAAACTCAAATACATTTTTTATGCCCCAGGTTGGAGCCATGATGGCGTGGACAAAAGGGCTAAAACGCTAAGAAAACAACTCGAAACCACCCCCTCAGTATAAAAAGCATTTTCGCATAAACAATTGATATAGAATACGTTATCCTAATTTTTTAAAATAAGAATGGCTTTATAACATGAAACTACGCAACGGGCTTCAAATATTAGCGGTTTTACTCATCGCCAAACTTTTTATGCACTTCTACCTAAATGGGCAATGGTCGTTTCACCGCGACGAACTGCTTTATTTGGCATTGGGTCGAAATCTCGATTGGGGCTATGCTTCCGTTCCCGCAGGAATTGGTTTTTGGGCGTGGTTTGGCGACAGTATTTTAGGCGGTTCAGTGTTTGCAATTCGATTCATAACGAC
>JANLQI010000102.1:0-3398 GCA_031367705.1 Saprospiraceae bacterium
AACAGGCATTTTTATAAACCCTAAAATATCCTCAATTTGATTGATGGCAAACGGAATAGACGACAAAAAATGCTCTTTGCGCTCAAACAAACCTCTGAAACCATACGCACCCAGAGCTTGTAAACAGCGAATGAGGACGTAACCATAATACATATCCGTAAAAAAAGCACGGTCAACGGACACGAGGCTTTGGACTTTATCGAGATAATGTTCAAAAATGTCCTTTTTTACTGAGGGGGGGACACCGCCCTTAGCTTGATACAAAAGTGAAGCGACATCATATTGCAAAGCACCCTTACGTCCGCCTTGATAATCAATGAAATAAGGATTGCCATCTTTTATCATAATGTTGCGAGACTGGAAGTCACGGAACAAAAAGTAGTTACATTCGGCAAGCAAAAGGTAGTTTGTAAACTTCTGAAAATCATCTTCTAAGGCTTGTTCATCGAAAGGCACTTTGGCGAGTTTGAGGAAATAATGCTTGAAATAGCTCAAATCCCACATCATACTTTGCTTATCAAAAGCGTCTCGCGGATAACAAACGGAGTAGTCTAAGTCCTCTCCTCCTCGAATCTGCAAATCTGCCAGTGCTGTCACCGATTTTTTATACAAACCAATCACATCCTCGTTCCACGGTTCGCCGAAAGGCGGTAAGAAATTAAATAATTGAGCATCGCCTAAGTCTTCTTGCAGATAAACGCCATTCAAAAGGCTTTCTGCATAGACTTCGGGTACGGGCAGTCCTTTGTTCCAAAAATGTTGTGTGAAACGGATAAAGGCTTTGTTCTCTTTATATTCTGCATTATAAGTGCCGACAGCAGACTTAGAAGCACCATGAATCCGAAAATATCGGCGGTCACTGCCTGCTTGTGCGATTTGATCCATTTGAGTGGCGGCTTCGCCCGACCAATCTTCAAAGAGTTTGGTCATCAAGAGTTGATAGTTTTTCATACTGAAGTTGCGCTATACGTTGTTTTAAAGCGCAAAAGTATAAATGTAAGTGGTGTAACTGTCTTGAAAGAGGAGAGTTATTTTGAAAAAATGCGAATAACTAAGGTGTGGTTAGAATTCTATTTTCTTGTAAATATCTTTTAACCGCAGCGTGCAGCCAACAGATTGCAATTTGATGCTTTCATTCAAGCCTTTTGCAAAGGAATAAAGCCAAACATTGCGTTTGCCATTTTTGCAATAATAGCTTTCTACTTTTGGTTGACTTTGATGAACTAAGATATATTCTTTGAATGTTGGGATTTTTTGATACAACTCAAATTTATCGTTTTTATCATAGTCCTCAGTACCGTCAGACAATACTTCAACTATCAATAAAGGATTCGTTATCAACGTTTTATAATGTTGAAAAAGAACGGGCGCACCTGCGACTGCCGAAACATCGGCATAAAGTGATTTGTTCAGTTCAGGTATATATATACGTGCATCGCTGTTGTAAGCAATGTAGTTTTCTGTTTTTTTTGAAAAGACATAAGTTTAGGAAAGTGCCGAAATTGCCGCTAATTTGAGCATGAGTTGGTAGCACTCCTACCTTTTCTGTAAGTTTACCATTGTGAAATTCATGTTTAACGGTCGCAGTTTCTTCACGCTCAATATACTCATCGAGCGTTAAGAGACTATCAGAAACGGCTTCTGATGAAGCTTTTTCTTTATCTTTTAAGATAGACTGAATTTGTTGAGCTGTCATTGTTTATTCAATTTTAACGCAAATTCGTCTTTTTTGAAGTAAAACCAAGCATTTTTCCTCAAAATACTGAGGGGGTAAAACCTTTTTAACACTTTAACTACCCATCTATTTTATAGTTTAAAAAATAATCCCTATTTTCATCCAAAATTTTTATTGAATCTATTTACTAACCAGATTATGCTGAATTAGCTTTCAGTTTTATTTTCAAACTTAGAATATATATGCAAAATCCAACACGCATTTTTGATTTCATTTACTATCAACAAGAACATTACCCGCAAGAGGTTGCTTACATTTACCGACACGAAGGGAAAGAACTGATAAAGTATTCTACTGCTGAAGTCATTGATTTGGCGAATAAAATCAGTCGCGGTTTATTGCGTCTCGGTTTGCGCCCTGGCGACATGATAGGAACTGTTATTTCGAAGAATCGTCCTGAATGGGTCGCTTTGGACTTAGGTATGGCTCAAATTGGCGTTTGTAATGTGCCTGTTTATCCAACCATTGCCAGCACAGATTATGAATACATTTTTAATGAGGCAGCTATAAAAATGTGTTTTGTTGGCGATGATGCGAAGGAATCTATCTACAAAAAAGTAAAAAAAGCGCAAGCAGCTGTACCTTCTATGACCACTATTTACACCTTCGATAAAGTGGATTATGCCCCGCTTTGGTCTGATTTGTGGCAAAACGAAGAAGATATTGAGTTAGCACAAAAAGAGGTTGAACGCATCAAAGCAACCGTCAGACCCAATGATTTGGCAACAATTATCTACACATCTGGCACAACAGGCAACCCAAAAGGGGTGATGTTGAGCCACGATAATATTGTTGCCAATATTGAATCTACAAAACCGATCATATCTATGAAGCCTGGCGAAAGGGGCTTGAGCTTTCTGCCATTGAATCATATTTTCGAACGTGTTTGTTCATATGCGTATATGTATATCGGCGCACAGGTGACCTTTGTGGGTGTGGACAATCTTGGTGGCGAGGAAGGAGATTTGAAAGCCGTAAAGCCCCATTTTTTCACTTGTGTTCCACGCCTTTTAGAGAAAGTTTATGAAAAAATATACAATAAAGGGCTTGAACTGACGGGTGCAAAACGCGCACTTTTCTTTTGGGCTTTGGCTTTGACCAATGATTATGAGTACGACAAAGAATATACGGGTTGGAAAAAATTCAAAATGGGTATCGCAGATGCACTTATTTTCAAGAAATGGCGTGAGGCTTTAGGCGGCTCTGTCAATGGTATTGTGGTCGGGGCTTCGCCTTGTCCTGTTAAAATTGCACGGACTTTCTCGGCTGCGGGTGTTCCCGTCCGTGAAGGCTATGGCATGACGGAAACTTCGCCCGGTATTGCCATTACAACATTTGAAAAAGGAGGTGCTAAATTGGGTTATGTTGGTCCAATTCTCAATGGCGTTGAGGTTATGATTGACCCGACTGATGGCAATTACAAGGAAAACGAAGGTGAAATCCTCTGTTCAGGGCGCAATGTGATGATGGGCTACTACAACAAACCCGAAGAAACAGCACAGGTTGTTAAGCATATAGATGGAAAAAGGTGGATGTACACAGGTGATATCGGCAGACTCGACGATGTGGATGGTGTTAAAATGCTAAAAATCACTGACCGCAAAAAGGAATTATTCAAAACGACTGGTGGTAAATATGTTGCACCTGCACCGATTGAAAATAA
>JANLQI010000261.1:0-8045 GCA_031367705.1 Saprospiraceae bacterium
CTCATATTATTGGTTGAATTATCGTGTAAAGTCAATCAACTCCCATACCTCTGAATTGACCAAATTTCTGGTTTCAGTAATACGTTTTTCCAAATAAGACATGCTCATTTTGGGATTTACTTTTTCTAAAGTTTTGCTGTAATCGCCAGGGGCATTCATATCTGACCATTTATTGTAAAAATCAGCCGTGACGAAATCGTAGGGGTGATTGGTGCCACCAAACGCTCGACCATAAAGTCCCCAAGCTGACCGACCGCCTGTTTTCATCATTTCGACGTGTATCGGTTTGATGAGTTGGGTTTCCATATTCATATATTCGTCCCACATACCTTCTTTTACTTTCATGTAATTGATGACTTGGTATTTAGCAGGGGTAGTCGCTTTGGGGTCAGCTGCCACAAAATCGGCACCATAGAAGAGGGTACTGTTGGTGAGGTCACGCAACTTACCTGTTCCGTTTGCCACAGCGAGTTGCTCTTTTGTTAGTAATTTCTCTGCACCAGCCGCCAACATATTGCCCCAAGGGTTTTCGAGTTTATCCCACCCATTGACTAAAGTAACTGTGACGTAATCGTAAGGTGCACTTGAACCAGAGGGAGACCGAACAGCATAAAAATTCCACCCTGTGATAAGTCCTTGTTTGACGCGCTCTTGATGGATGCGTTTCCACACCTCCCGTTCGGCTTTGACGTATTCATCCGTTTTGCCAGGCGTGGATTTCATGGTTTCGACGATAAAAAAGGTTTGTTGAGTGTCTTGAGAGATGAGGATGAAACTGCTCATCAGGAAGGCTGCGAGAAGGAAAAGACTTTTAACTGTTTTCATTGTTTCAAATTTTAAAAGTGAACTAAATTGACTTTTTAAAAAATGGGGTTATTCTGTTGATAGAATACAGTTTTAGGGTAGGTGGGTTTCCACATAGTTGGTCTTGGATTGTTATACAGGTTTGTAATTTGTTTTCATTTATGTTGTAATGTAGTCATTTTCGTTCGAAAAACCAAACTTTCAAGGACGAATGAAGGGTTTTAATGTCCGAAGCAAGGGAAATTTTGTCCGAAGCTTTTTTTTGAAATTCTAAAAAAGCCCAATCATGCACGACGAATGGGCTTTTTTAGGTTTTATACTGAGGGGGGGGTAATTACTTCTTTCCCCCTTCAAATATCCCTTTATCGGCATAAATGATCGCTTCTTTTAGATTGTTTCCCAATTCTTTTATTTTTTCTACATCGCCCTTTTTTGTATAAACCTTTAATAATTCAAAATAAACCATCGCTGATTTTGGGAATCTTTTGAGCAAATCATTGTATTTCTCAATAGCTTTTTGGGGGTTACCCGATTTTTCGTACATATTAGCAATACTATAAGCCACGGGGCGGGCATAAAGCGGTGGCTCACCATAACCCAAATCTATTTCGTTTTTTTCTGCCTTTTCCAACAATTTCATAGCCTCTACAAAGTTGCCTTGATGACTGGCTATGCTGCCTTGTAACTCCAAACTGGCTATGTTTAACGAGTTTTGATAGCCCCAAGAAAAACGACCGAAGCCTTGATTTAAGGAACTATCCTTTCCCGTTTGCTTTTCGTTTCGCCACAAGATGGCATCTAAACTATTAGAAAACTGTATGGCTTCGTTCACATTATTTTTATCAAGGGCATCCATACCTTTTGCAAAAAACGTTAGGCAATTTTTAAACTCCATGCTCGGAAAGCTAAAAATGCTGTCATTATTCGTCACTTTTTCCAATTGTTTTATGGCTTTCTCCCAATTACCAAAAGCCATTTCCATTTTGGCAGGTGCCAATATGCCTTGGTTAAAAAAAGTACCATCATAGATTTTCTTTCTGTCTTTATTTACTTTCATGTTTTTTAGCTTTTCAGCATAAAAAAGGGCGGCATTGTGCCTGCCATCATGCACACAATTGTTGATTAAGTAGTTGATATTGTGGATGTAATTCCAATTATCTACTTCCTCAATGCCCTCGTTTTTCATATAAGCCGAATCCACTTTTACAGAGGCGACAAAGGCATCGTAAGCCCGTTTGTAATCACCGACTCGATTGTAAATATGACCAGGCATGTGGACAATATGCCCTGATTTAGGCGCGAGCGATGTCAAAATATCGGCACTTGCCAAAGCCCTTTCTGGACAACAATGCTCCATGACGTGAATCCAATAATGGTGAAAAGCATGGTTATGGGGGTCAATCCGTTGCACGTCTTTGAGCAAAAACTCGCTGTACATCTGACCTTCCATCGGGTTCATATCGGTATCAAAACCACTCATTTTGCCCAAGGCTAAAAACAATTTAGCATCAATGTCTTCGGGGAATTTATGGATAATCACCTCATACTTTTTAACGATTTCAGGATAGGCTTTTTCTTTGAGCGAATCGCCCAAAAGTGCTATTTCCGCATATAGTTTTTCATGTTCATTGGCGTTTTTAAACAATTTTTTTAACTGACTTATGGCATTTTTTTTCAGACTCGTGAGTACGCTGTCTTCTTCGGGTCCGGGAGCTTGAAGCAATCCCCAATAAGGCATAATCGCCGTAGAATCATGCTTAATCGCTTCTTTGAAAGCACGATAGGCTTCAAAATCCCAAAAATCATGCAGTAGGTTTAGCCCTTGATTGAAGTACGCTTGCGTTTTTTCAGATTTGGTTACAATCTTAAAATTGGATTGCCCAATACCCGTCATCAGTTTGGGTGCTGGTAGATTGTGGATATAAAAATTTTGCGCCCGTGATGCTTGCATATGGGCAAGGTGATTGTGACCATGCGATTCCGTTGTTTTGGTATCGTCCACGTGATGGTCGTGTTGTCCAAAAACAAGGCTTGCAAAAAGGCAAAAAGCGAGGAATAAAATTGTTTTTTTCATTTTTAACATTGATTTATTGATTAAATAACAGGAAAAATACTAAGGGGTTAAACCCTGAACATCTTACGGATTCCAGTCTATCCAATTCGGCCTTTTATAAGAATGTGTAAAAAAATGAAGCACTTTGGCATTAAACTCTTTTTTATAATGATGTACTGTTCCATGCCCTGATTCTGGAAGAATCCACAAATATGCTTGTGGGATATTTTGAAATATTTGCAACGTATGTTCAGGTCTAATCACATCAAAATCACCACCCATGACTAATGTAGGACATTTGATTTTATGCAAATCAGCAAGTGAAATATGGGGTTCTATTTCCATCATGTGTAGCAATTTTATGGTGTTTTTGGTGGCAGTAGTTTGTTTAGCAGCGCGTAGATTGGCAAGGTCTGTTGTAATCATTTTTGTACCCGCAGGGTCAATGACAGAAGTATCGGGCGTTAAATTAGCACCTGTTATCGCTAATTTTTTTACTTTTTCGGGATGTCGAATCGCCAATAACAAACCGTTAATACCGCCATCGCTCCATCCAATGACGTATGCAGAATCTATTTTAAGATGTGTCAGCAAAGCCGCAAAATCATCTGTCATCATTTCATAATTCAGCACCTCGCTGGTGTCAACCGATTTGCCTTGCGCCCGACTGTCCACAGCAATAACTTTATAAAATTTTGAAAAATAAGGAATTTGATACCGCCAATCTCGAATAGAGCCGCCGTTACCATGAATTAACAATAAGGGCTTGCCTTGACCATACGTCTCGTAATACAATTTTATCCCACTCGTAGAAAAATATTTACCTGCTTTTGGGTTGTCGCCATATTTAATAGTAGGCGTTGTTTCCTTTTTCTGTTGGGCAAAACCCGAAAAAGAAAGGGTTGATAACAATAAAATTGATAGAAGATAGAATGTTTTTTTCATTTTAAAATTGATTTTTGATTAAAAAATAGGGCAAATACTGAGGGGGTAACTACCGCTTAAATGGCGGCATTTTCCAATACGTCAAACTCCGCCACAGCCATTCCAACGGACCAAAATAGAAGTGCTGCAACCATATTGGGCTGATAATCAATTGGAAAAGCCAAATGGCAAGAGCCACAAAGTAGATTTGATAAAATTCCAATTCCGCATAATAATTCAAACCATAACCGAAGAAAAACAGCGTACAGATGACAGAATGAGAAATATAATTGGTGAAAGCCATGCGCCCAACCGCTTCAAGACGAAGGAAAAGCCCTTGTATTTTTCCTGATTTATAGAGCAAAATCAAAGCGGAAGCATGAGCCATGACCAGAAAAATGCGTTGAAAAGGATAAATCAAACTGACCCAATTGATGGGTACACGCTCCATGCGCGCCAAATTCGCTTCGAGGGTTGTGAAATTTTGGAAGCCATAGTAGAATTCATACATCGCCAAAGGCAAACCGATGGCATAGCCGATTTTCAGGACTTTCCAATAGTCATCGGTTGACCAACTGCCTGTTAGAAAACCCCATTTGAACAAAGCCAAACCTAACAGCATCAGTGCCAAACTATCCAAACCCCACATCGGAAGGTGTTTGGTTTCAAATTGAAAGGCGATGGGACGTAAATAATTGGCGATAGCGGTATAATTCGATTTCATGGTTTTGGTATTCGCTTTGGCATCTTCACGGTTCGGAATCATGGTTTTTTCAATTTCTCGCCACGTTGTCAATGCTTTTGTTTGGGCATCAGTGAGCGTCTGATTCGCCGTTTGTGCTTTTGTTGCCTCCACATAAGCGATGCGTTTGGCGCGTATATCTTGATAAAATAGCGTATTTGATGTAAAATCAAATATTGCAACCAAAGGCACAGCCCAAACCAAATACTTTGCAGGCACATTGCGGAACAAATAAACAACCATGCCGCACACGCCGTAGAGGTATAAAATGTCGCCAATCCACAAAATCAAATGGGCGTGAATCAGGCCAAACAAAACGAGCCAAAACATTCGGCGATAAAACAGTGCATGAACAGATGTGCCTTTACCGCTTTTATTAGCAATAAAAAGCAACACACCCGCGCCGAAGACCATGCCGAACATCGCCCGCATTTTGCCTTCAAAAAAGACGGAAATGACGGCGTTTACCCAAAAATTGACATTGGTCGGGTCATTTTTAAAGGCTTCAAAAGAGTAATCTGCCATTGAAAACCCGGGGATATTCATCAATAAAATGCCCAAAAGGGCAACACCGCGCAAGGCATCTATGACTTTAAGGCGGCTTGATTCTGCGACAGGCGCAGCAACGGTTGGAATTGGATTTTCCAAGAGAAATTTATTCATTGTTTTCTGATTTTAAAGTAAAAAAGAGCGTTTATACTGAGGGGGTCAAAATCGAACGATATGTGATTTCTTAGCATAGTTTACTTTTGGTCTTTTCTTATTTCTTTTAAAAAGATAAAACCCTTCAGGTGCATAAGCTGCAACGGGTGGGTTTGGATAAAAATCAGAAGTTATCGAGATAGAGCGCAAAGGCATACCACCTTGACCACTTCTGAAAAACTGCGTGGTTTCGATTGGATAAATGCTCTGTGTCTGTAAAGTCTGACCGTTTTGCCCTTGTACAAAGTTCGACAAATACGTGAACATGAAGAATAGAAAAGTGAGATGGACTCTTTTCATTGGTTAAGATAATTTTATATGGAACATTTGATTATTGATTGTCCAATGGGATGTGAAATAGCCGGGATTATGTTTTCATAGCGTATTGATTTTTCGACATTGATACAGGCTGTTTTGTCTTGTTATATTTTCCATATTTACTTACCTTGATGTAAAGTTGCAAATAGATAAATCTCAAAGCAAGTGGTTGAGGACGAATGAGTGCTTTTATTGTCCGAAACAAGGGGAATTTTGTCCGAAGCTTTTTTTTTGAGGTGTGCTAACAAAGGTACTGAGAGGGTCAATCCAATTTCGGTTTCTTAAACGCCAAAGAAACAATCGTTCCGTTATTGATTTCATAGGTCAATTGACCATCCAATTGTTTTGTCAATAAATTAATCAGTTGCGTACCGAAGCCTGTGCCTTTTGCTTTGCCTTGCATGGGTTTTCCAATACCGTTGTCTGATATTTTCAACAAAAGAGACCCCTTCCCGAAAGAATCGGGATTTCCTTCGTCAACAGTATTTTGTTCATTCAGACTGATTTTTATCGTGCCAGAGTCTTCGTTTTCAAAAGCATATTTCAAGGAATTGGTGATTAATTCGTTGGTAATCAAACCAATAGAAATAGCGGTATCCACATCCAAAATTAATTTTGGCATATCACATTCGACTTTAACACGACCTTCAGCATTGAACGAATCGAGAATACTTTCGCTCAAATTGATAAAATAATCCCGCATTTCTATTGCTGCTAAATGCTCGCCTTGATACAGTTTTTGGTGGATAATACCCATTGATTGTACGCGGTTTTGACTTGCCAACATAGCGGCTTGTACTGAGGGGTCGTCAATTTGAGCTGTTTGCAATTGCAGGAGACTGGACACGACTTCCAAATTGTTTTTGACGCGGTGATGAATTTCTTTTAACAGCAATTCATTTTCAGCATTTTTGGCAGACAGTGACACTTGGGCTGCAGTGAGTTCCTCCAAGGATTGATTTAAGTCGGCTGTGCGGTTTGCAACTTCTTTTTCCATGAATGAGAAAAGCGTTCCGTATTGGCTCGTGATATAAACGGTCAGCCCCACAGGGAAACATAAAAACAACAAAATGAGGTCAATATAAAACTGTTCCGTTGTCAATGGGATGACGGATGTGGCGTACAATCTATCAATGAGCAAAAAAATGGCTGTGCCACTCGCCCCCATTGTGATATAATGCACCCCAGGTTTTTTAGTTTGTATGGCTCGATACATCGCAAAACCAATCGATAAAAGGATGATAACAATAAAAATTGAATCGCAAAGGATAATGGGTATTATGGGAAAAAAATAGATAAAACCCCTTATAACTGCTAATAAAACCAAGTATTTACTCCATTCAAATCGTTTCAAACGGAACATGAGCGATATGGTGTAAGGTAGTAAAACCAAGCCCAAACCAAAAGCCGTTGAATTGAGAAAACCCCTAATGAGGGAAAATGAAAACGCATCAATCGGCATGAATAATTGCGTATAATTGCTAATCGCCGACAGCAAAAAGAAGCCAATAACCAACGAAATATAGACATTGGAACTGTCTTTCGGAAACATGAAAGACAGCAATAAATGCAACAAAAGCAGCAGCACAAGCAAGGCAGTGATGATGGACAACGCAGCAATCGCATACGCTTGATTGTCTTCTGCCCTTTGCGCTTTAAAATCATTGGCAAAACCGATAGTAAAACCGAGCTTTTGGGCATTGTGCTTGAGCAATACCTGATTGCTTTTCGCTTGATGATTGGAAAAACGAACGGCTAATACATGTGTGGCACGCGGAGTAATTTGAATGGGTTTATCCAAAGAATAGCGGGGTATAAAGTTTATTTCTTCTTCGCTTTTACTTGAAAAAATGCCATAATGAGTCAGTTTTTTACCATCAATATAGACTTCTGCTGCGCCCCAACTGCGAAAAAACAGGTGCGTAATTTCTGTATAAAGAGAAGAATCCACGGTAAAAGGAAGCCGCCACCAGCCGTAGCCCTGCCACAAACTATCAGGCATCGCTTTGGCAGACAGTCCATCGGGTGCAATATTAGACCAGCTCGAATCGTCAAAATCGGGTTCTGCCCAGCGCATATCATCGCCTTGTTGGTATTTCCAAGCATCTTCAAGTTTTAAAGATATGATGCCGTCTTTATCCAACATCTGTGATGTTAGATGGGGCACTAACTTGTTTTGAGCCTCTGATACTGAGGGGGGTATTAAAAATGCAAAAAGTAAAAAACTTAGGGAAAGTACTGCTCTCATATCGTTTAAATTTATAAAAATTAGCAGACGAAAGGAAATGATGAATTTGCAAAACGTTGATTTTCAACAGTTTCGTAAAATTTAGTTTATCACTTTATTTTTTCAAAATTCCTAATTCTACTTTGGCACTCTAAAAATCCCGAAGGGATTGACCGTGAATAACCCCGAATGAAATTCGGGGGAAACGGTATGTGAGTGCTATAATCCCGAAGGGATTGAACAAAAGGTTATTCAAATTCAACGCTTTCAGCGTT
>JANLQI010000283.1:0-19617 GCA_031367705.1 Saprospiraceae bacterium
CACAATAACTTCTACTTCCTCCCCGCTTCCCGTTCAGGTATCTACAACGGACTGAGTGCATTTAGTGCCATCATTGTTCAATTAACGCAACTACGCAGCCAAATACCAAACTATAAATTTGATATTCCAACACTAAGTGAACCCATTTCAGACTACTTTTTAAATATTTCAACCATAAACGGAAAAGGTTATAGCACACCTTTTTCCCAATTTGCTAAAAAAATAGAAGATAAAATCATCAAAGGAAAAATCAGTTTTGATAAATCAGACCGTAAACTATATTACGAACCTGAAAAATTAG
Organism: Saprospiraceae bacterium; assembly: GCA_031367705.1. Classification (GTDB taxonomy): domain Bacteria; phylum Bacteroidota; class Bacteroidia; order Chitinophagales; family Saprospiraceae; genus JAAFJT01. The sequence continues at coordinate 302 of JANLQI010000283.1, forward strand.
ATTTGAGCCTTGAATTATCTCAAGCTTCTTCTATGATTTCAGAAATAGCACCCATTATTGCTCATTTAAAATTCATTTTAAATAATACTGATGGTGCTGAAAATTACCTTTTCATAGAAGAACCCGAAGCCCATTTGCATCCAAAAATTCAAGTAGAATTGATGAAATTGTTTGCAGAATTGGCTGGGAATGGGCTGCATATCGTTATGACATCACATTCCAATTATTTATTCAACAAACTCAGCAATATGGTTTTGGCAAAAGAAATTGACCCCGAAACGATTAGTGTTTGTCTTATGAAAATGGGCAAAAACGGCAGTTATGTTGATGAAAATGCGATGCAGATTGATGAAGACGGCATTGACGACGACAATTTTGCAGATACTGCCGAAGAACTTTATAGTGAAAGACTTAAACTTTATGAACAAAACCCTTCATAAATCATGCTTTTAAAAGCTATTCACGCTGAACCTATTTTGAGTCAATATATCCGTCCGACTTGTTCTGAAAACAATGTGGGAGTCAGTTTCGACCCCTCAGTATCAGCAACGGATTATTTGATTATAAAGGTAGATGATTATTTCAACAGAAATATCGTTCCTAATCCACGTGGAAACGACTGTTTAATCGTTCAACGCTGTGCGGACAATCGTTACAAATTGTATTTGATTGAATTGAAAAATATTGACCGATTACGTGGTGGCGAGGAGTTCAAACACATCCGTGATAAATTTCAAAATTGCTTTGATATTCTAATGAGTGACCGATTTCGCTCCTTGTTTTATGATGAAAATCATCAATTTTCAAGCATTCAGCTCTATTTTGTCAGTAATTTGGTAAAAGTTAAAAAGCAAAAGAATACGAAGTTAGATGCCCTTTTAGCCCTTAAACCTTGTCATTTTGCGAATAAGCGTTATGCCATAAGTCATAGTGAACCTTTTCCGATGATTACGCCTTGTTAAGCACCCCTCAGTATATCCTAAAATTTTACCGTCACCATGCCCTTCAAAAAGAAAGGTGTTCCAGGTGTAAAGTGTATTTCCTCAACACTTTGCGTTTCATTCTTCAACCGTGATTCAGTCGCAAATTGCGTCTCATTCCAAGCGGAATTAAACAAATTTTCAACGGCAATACCAAAATTCATGCTTTTCCATTGATAATTGATATTGGCATCGTTGATGAAATAGCCTTTGGCGACGATGCTGTTGTCCTCATTTGCAGGGCGATTTTTCAGATAACGGAATTTATAACTGCCTGTCCAACTACCACGTTGAACGCTTAAACCACCTGTTGTCGTAAAATCTGGTGCAAGCGGAATATAATTCTGACCTTTTTCCCCTTCAAGGCTACGGGCAAGCGTATAGTTCGCATCGCCATTAAAAAACACCCCCTCAGTAATTTGATACCGTAAACCAATATCAACGCCTTGTCTGCGTGTTTTGCCACTCGGTTCGACAACGCCTTCGTCACCGACATAAACAAACTCTTGTTCCAAATACAAAGACCACAAAGCAGCGTTGACAAACAAACGAGGCATTGGTTTCCAAATCATACCCAAATCGGCACTGTAAGCGGCAGGTAAAATGTTTTTTCCGTCTTGTGCAACAACCACACGAGTATCATTTGAGTGAAAACCTTTACCCATTTTCAAATAATATTGCACATTTCGGCTCTGATTGTAAGCAAAATTGAGTTTTGGACTTAAAATCGGCTTCTTAACCGATTGTGTTTTGTAGGCTGTTTCTAAATCGTCATTGTACCCAAAAGAAAAATAATCCAAACGCAAAGCAGGATTTATGACCCATTTTCCAAAGCTGTATTCCGCATTGGCATAACTAAACGCATTGGTTTCGGTCACATCCCCCAATTTCAAAGAATTGAGTACGGTTTTGCGATTTAAGGTGTGAGATAATTCATTTCCTTTAATATCATCGGTTCGCAAACCTGCGCCAATTTGTAGGTCTAATTCGTGTTTTCCTAATGAAATGGTTGTGTTGTATTCACTTTGAAAACCATAAATTGACCGTTTTTCCTTTTGTCTTATTTGGTCACCATTAACGGAGTCTTTCAAAAAAAACGTGAAATTGGAGTATAGTTCAAAAGCATATTGACTGAAATAAGCCGTTGTTTTTACAAAACTATTATTGTCAATCCGTTTGTTAAATTGAAAATTGATATTGGAACGTTGCGTATTGCCCCCCTCAGTATCATCAATAGAACCGAAGCGAGAAACCAATTCTGCGTCAACTGCTCGTTGTGGAATTTGCCCCGAAGCGTCCCATTTGCTTTTAAAATGCGAAGCGGAAACAATGATTTTATCTTGATTTTGTAGAATAACAGAATATTTTCCCATAATATTCAAGCGATTAAAGTTTTGTGGCGATTCGAAGGGCCCATTTGTCGTCAAATATTCTGTGGCGATATAGGCATTTTTATTGTTCTCTCCATCTAATAATTTGAATAAACCCACCGTCCGCATGGTATTGAATTGCCCCGCTTCTACGGTCACTGCACTGTTTTCCAATTTGTCTTTTGTCGTAAAACCCACATAACCTGCCGTTGTAAAATTGCCTTTGTCCGCGTAGTAAGTGCCTTTGCCAAAGTCCAATTTTCCGACAGTTTCAGGTATCAAAAAGTGCAAATCGGCATAGCCTTGTCCGTGTGTATGAGAAACCATATTGACAGGCATACCGTCCACCGTAATATTAATATCGGTGCCGTGGTCGAGGTCGAAACCACGTAAAAACATCTGTTCTGCCTTACCGCCACCTGCGTGTTGACCGATGAACAAACCTGGTACTTTCCTCAAAATCTCTTGCGATGAATTGACAGGATTTAGTTTTATATCAATATCAGAAATGACATTTGTTGACTTAGGTGAGGCATTTATCGTAATTTCATCTAATTCAAAAATAGTTTTATTCAACATCATTTGTAAAGGCGTTTGCACGTCTTTGACAACAAAAAAGCGTGATTTATAGCCTAAAAGACCAATTTTCAAGGTGTCTCCCTTGCTTGTTTGGTTGATATTGAAAAAGCCTACCTCGTTTGTATGGGCATGACTGTTGGTTTTTAGATTGAGAACATAAACCGTTTCCAATGGCTTTTTTGATTCATCAAAGACAGTCCCTGTTATGTTTTGACTAAAAATAGTCGTAGAAAGAAGTAATAAAATAGGTAGTATGTGTGATTTCATAAATTTCTGTTTTAAGAAGTTTGGACGATATATCGCAACTTTTACCCCCTTACCGATACATCGGCATCTGCGACAGTATAAAAGAGTTGTATGACAGAATTTACGAAAAAAAAGACCTTTTAGATTTCAATTGCTACATTTTTCAACCAAATCCACCCCCTCAGTAAAAACACAAAAAAAGGGAGTCACAAACGTGACTTCCCCTCAACTTAGAATGTATGAAAAAACCTTACTCACTAACTTTTTGATGTGCTGTTTTGCGCTACCTCGTTATCATTCATCGCTTTATTTTTATAAAGCTCTTGCAAAACAGCGTATTTCCAATAGATGGTTTTAGCGGATTCATAAGCAATATTAAGACCTTCTAAACCATCTAAAACGCCTAATTTCAAGACATAAACACTGAAAAACTTAAAAAACACTTTCAATACCATAAAGCCCCAACTCAAATGCTTACCTTTTGAGAACATATCTTTTGCGCCCAAAGTTCCATAGTTACGCATTTTATTATCGTATTGCGTAAAAGAACTGTATGTGTAATGTAACAAATTGCTTTTAAAGGGCTTCACTTCGCCTTGAAACTCTAAACGTTCATGTACGAAGTCTCCTGTCCATTGGGTTTTCGCTTTTGGAAATAATCTTATTTTTCTATCTGGATACCAACCTGAAAACCGAATTGGCTTTTGACCAATATGATTGAGGCGCGGCATCGAATAGACACCCCTCAGTTCTACTTCGTTCCTCGCAGTTGGACTCGTTCCTCGCAATGACAATTTCTCTGCTTGTATTTCAAGTCTTAAATTTTCAGACAAAACCTCGTCGGCATCAATAGACAAAATGTAAGGATGCTGCGCCAAACTATTGCCATGATTTTTACTCGCTGCATAACCCGCCCATTCACGAGAAACAAACACCATGTTTGGATATTGCCAACAAATCGCTTCTGTTTTGTCGGTACTCAGAGCATCAACGACGATGATTTCATCTGCAACATCTTGCAAGGAATCGAGACACCGTCCAATGTTTGGCTCTTCGTTTTTGGTAATAATAACCGCCGTTATCTTCATAATCGAACTTTCTATGTTTCTAAAACCAAACACTAACAACACGCCCCGGTTTCAACTTCGGTTGCGTAAAGTTTTGTCAATAAAAAATGACGCAACGAAAATCCTCCTTTTTGACGCAACTGTGCGTGTGTGGTTACTTTGATGGACAATATTCAATACGCAAAGGTTTAAAGCAATTGTATCTTTGCCTCGAATTATGACAAAGTTAATACGAAATGGCAAAAAATGAAACAATAGACCTATCAAAAGCACTCAATGAGATTCAAGACTTATACGACAATGCGCCTGTTGGTTATCATTCGATTGATAAAAATGGGTTGATTACACGTATTAATAACATTCATTTGAAGTGGTTAGGCTATACACGGGAGGAAGTGGAAGGCAAAATGAATGTGCGAGAATTACTCCTTGAAAATGTACAGCAGCGTTTTGAAGAACGATTTGAAATGCTCAAACAAGACGGCCACCATGAGAATTTGGAGATTTTACTCAAGCGCAAAGACGGTTCGACTTTCCCTGTTTTGCTCAATACTTCGGTCATTTATGATGAAAACAAACAGTTTTTGTCCACTCGAACAGTGATTTGGGATATGACGGAAAAGAAGAAATTAGAGGAAAACTTACGTAAAACTTCGGAAGCCCTTTTTCAAGCCAATCAAGACAAAAATCGTTTTATCGGCATGGCTTCCCATGATTTGCAGAATCCGATTACGGCAATTTCCATGTCCGTAGAGTTGCTTCAAAAAACGGGGACGAATTTGACAGCGATGCAAAAAAGGCTGCTCGTCAATATGCAGGCATCGGCAGAACGGATGCACTATTTGGTAACAGATATGTTGAATTTAAATCGCCTTGAAAGGGGCGTTGTCAGCGATGATTATCGAGAAGTCAACCTCAAATCCTATATTTGGGACACTGTAAATCGTTTTCACATTTTTGCAAGTCGGAAAAACATAACAATTCGGCAAGATATTGATGAAAATGAAGACTGGCGTTTTATGACTGAACCGAATTATTTGATTCAAATACTTGAAAATTTGGTGTCAAACGCCATAAAATATTCACACAGAGGTCAAACGGTTGAGGTATCATTACAGAAAAATACTGAGGGGATACAAATTATAGTTGCCGACAAAGGGCAGGGTTTCAAACCCGAAGAGATGCCTTTGTTGTATCGTCGTTTTCAACAATTGTCTGCAAGACCGACGGCGGGAGAAGCATCAACAGGTTTAGGGCTTTCTGTTGTCAAGGAATATGTGGAAATACTGAGGGGTCAAATTTTATGTGAAAGCGAGTGGGGAAAAGGGGCAACATTTACCGTATCGTTGCCTTATATGACCCTTTAAAAATATCGAAAAGGTTACTTTTCTGCATCTAATTCCTTGAAAATAGCTAAAATAACGGTTTGTGGATGCCCTAAAATATCCGCTATTTTTTCAGCAGAAAAATCGAGTTGCCGCATATTGCGGACGGCTTTTTGTCTTTCTTTAAGAATTTTTAACTCCGCTTTAGCTTCCGCGGCTTCTTGTGCTTTGGCTATTGTTTCTTGTGCTTTGGCTACTGTCTCTTGCGCTTTAGCTTCCGCTTCTTCTCGCGCTTCGTCTCTTGCTTGTCTGATAAGAATTTCAGTGATACCCATATTTTTTTCAAATTTTGTTAGTTCATCAAATTTTTCTTCAAAATTAAGTTTATTCTCTGGTTTTTCAAAACGAATATAGCCATTTATGAAATCATACAGCCTTCTAATTTTATTTTTGTCCACATTTTTAGATAAAAGCCGTCGCATTAAATCAATTTTCAGACCGACCAAATCTTCGTCACTCACCAAATTTTTCTTTCTTTGAATCGCCCAATAAGCCGTTAACAAGACGGTATCGAATACGTTGTCTGAATTAGAAAGTTGTTCAGGGTCTAAATCCATGACTTTGCAAAATGGGAAAGAATACAGCAGTTTCGTACCCATGCAATGATAATTGAAAACGGACGGTTTGTAGTTAGGGTTATCGTCCGTATAAATAACATTAACAGCGATATTGCCTTTGAATCGGTCAAAAAGGCGATAAAAATAAATGAAATTGCGCTCATCAAACACATTGTCTGGATAGCCTTGAACTTCACCATGAATATAAATAATACGTGGCTCTATCATGCCAACCAAATAAACTTTCATCAGTTTATCAACAGCGCGTTTACCATCTTCTGATTCTGGTGTCAATTGCGCCAGTTCTTTATCTAAAAATTCAATAGGTCTGTTGAGGTCGAGATAAGGGTACATTTCTGGATAGAATTTTTGGATAAATTCTACCGCTAAATCCTCGAAAACACCTTTCCAAAGTTCATCATTTGTCTGCATAGTAGGCTTGTTTCAATTGTTTTAAAAGCCTAAATGTAGAAACATTATTTTAAAATAATAACGCCTTGTATTTCATATTTTTCTTTCAAATACTATTGTTTTTGATGTTTTGGTGTTGTTTTTATAAAAACAATTTATGTTTAAAATCAATATTTCAACAAGGCTTCCAACGCCTCTTGAACCTTCTCAATCGAAGGAACCATCGTCCGCTCTAACACTTCATTCAAAGGAATTGCGGGCATATTGACCGCACCAATTGTCCGCACAGGTGCATCGAGATATTCAAAACAAGACTCCTGAATTCGTCCTGCCAAACTTTGGGCAAATGATGGATTTACCGCTTCTTCTGTCACCACCAAACAACGTCCGTGTTTTTTGACGGTTTCAAAAATTAAGGCTTCATCTAAAGGGAAAAGCGTTCTTAAATCCAAAATTTCTATGCGTCCTTTAAATGCCTTCGCAGCGTTCAATGCCCAATGTACGCCCATGCCATACGTGACAACGACGAGCGATTTTCCTTTCGCAACACATTCATTATCAGCCTTTAAGGTAATGTTGGCTTTGCCAAAAGGCAGGACATAATCGGCATCGGGTTCAATAGTTTTAGCCCCCTCAGTACCTTTGACTTTTGACCAATACAAACCTTTATGTTCAAAAATAACGCAAGGATTTGGGTCATAATAAGCCGCTTTTAACAAGCCTTTTAAGTCTGCACCATTACTTGGATAAGCGATTTTTAAACCTCGAATCGCTGTTATCAAAGTCTCAACGCTGCTCGAATGATAAGGGCCACCACTGCCATAAGCACCAATTGGCACACGTAAAACCATCGAAACAGGGAATTTACCATTCGACAAATAACACGAGCGGCTCACTTCTGTAAACAACTGATTGATGCCTGGAAAAATATAATCTGCAAACTGAACTTCTACAATTGGCTTCAAACCCACGGCAGACATACCGACCGTTGAACCAATGATAAACGCCTCTTGAATGGGGGTGTTAAAAACCCGTTCATCGCCAAATTTCTCTGCTAACGTTGCTGCTTCACGGAAAACGCCGCCTAATCGTCGCCCTACGTCTTGACCATAAAACAAACATTCCTTGTTTTCACGCATCAACTCTTCGATAGCATGGAGGGCAGCGTCCACCATGACGACTTCTGGTTTGGCGTTTGGCGTTCTGTTACCACGTTCTTCTGTTATGGGTGTGGGTGCAAAATCATGGGTTAATAAATCTTCAGGAGTGGGGTCGGCAGCGGTTTTAGCTTTTTCAAAGTCGTTGATAACCACGGTTTTAACTTCGTTGTCAATATCTAAAAGGTCCCCCTCAGTAAAACCTGAATCGAGCATCAATTGACGCAAACGTGGGTAAGGGTCGCGTGAAAAATGCTCATCTAAATCGTCTCGATACCATTCTTTGCGAACGCCAGAAGTGTGATGTGTCAACAATGGTACTTTGGCATGAATCAAAAAAGGTCGTCTTTCACGTCTTATTATGTCTATGACTTCATTAAAAGTATTATAACATTCTTCGAAATCTGCACCATCTATGCTTCTTGTTTCCAAACCGTTGAAGCCTTTTGCATAAAAAGCAGCGTCTTGCGCGCGGGTTTCTTCGGCATTTGCCGAAATATCCCAACCGTTGTCTTGTACCAAATACAAAATGGGTAATTTTTTCAAAACCGCCATTTGAAAGGCTTCGGAAACCTCCCCCTCAGTAATCGAGGCATCACCGAAAGAGCAAACGACAATCGGTTTTTCCTCGTCTTCCGCGTCGCTTAAACCAACGGCTTCTTTGTAAGCAATGCCCAAAGCGGCACCCGTCATCGGAATCGCTTGCATGCCAGTTGCTGCGGAAAGATGCGGAATAGTCGGTTTGTCCACATCGTTCAAACTGATATGACAATAATATTGGCGACCGCCAGAAAATGGGTCGTCTCGTTTTGCCATCAATTGCAACATCATATCCAAAGGCGTTGAACCAATGGCGAGCATCATAGCATCATCTCGATAGTAAGGACCCATCACGTCTTGCGGTAGCAATTGCATACCTAATGCCACTTGGACGGCTTCGTGTCCTCGTGAGACAGCGTGGACGTATTTGGAGACAAAACGGAAGTTTTCTTCATACGTCTCACTCATTGTTTTAGCGGTGACGACGAGACAGTATCCCCTCAGTAAAACATCGGTTGGAAGGGCTTTCCTTAGGGATTGGGTTTCTAATTCGGTTGTCAGCATCAATTTTTATAATTTGGTTAGGTGATTTCAAAATACTTTCGATAAGTAAGCCTATTGAGGGCAAAAGTAGATTTTTTGAAGCGAATAATTCAATTTTTATCTTTTACGATTGAATAATAAAGTGGTCATTTGTCATCCTGAGTGCAGCGAAAGAATCTGTATAAATGATTCAAAATCAATTGTTTATTTAGATTCTTTCGCCGCGCTCAGAATGACAAAAGGGTTAAGCGTTCCTTAGTACAAAAAAAAGCCCTACTGAATGTTCTTTCAGTAGGGCAGTAGCAAAAAAGGCTTCAAAAATAATTTGTTGTTAGTTTTTGATGATTTTTTCTGTAAATAAAATACGGCTGTTATTCCTCAATTGAACAAAATAAATGCCATTTTGAAGGTTGTTAACAGACATATTGACTTGATTGGGCCCCCTCAGTATTTCCACGTTTTTTGTCACCATTTGACGACCTAAAAGGTCTGAAATGACGATTTGTGCATCAAATGGGTCGTTGCTGTCAAAAACCAAATTGACTGCTTCGTTCATCGGATTAGGGAATATTTTGACGGACAATTGCTCGCCATTGAGTTCAAATGTTGCATTGGCAAGACATTCTTGAACCAAATCAGGGGCTGCTTGACCACGTATTTCACCGTTCGGGTTGGCCGCTGTGTGGAAGTTGAAATAGGTCAAACCTCTAATCATGGAGTCTGCAAGCGTAGGAGCCGTAGTTAAGTCAATAACCCCTCGTGTCGCATTGCCACTAAGTACAGTTGTCAAATTGAGAATGACTGGCCCAGCTACACCTTTTTCACCACGATGAATGTGTGCGCCACTTGCATTTGTACTTAATCCATTAGTGACGGCATCCAATAAAACAAGGCTTTTGTCACGTGATATGGACACAAAGCCTGCCCCCGAAGCCGTCGTGTTGACAGCAGGTGTTTCTTGACCACCACATAGATTGGAGACCAAACCTGTCCGCATAAGAGACGCTACTTGACCACGTATTTCACCATTGGGGAATGCTGAGGAGTGAATATTGACATACATACTGTCTTTTATAAAAGCATCAATAAGCGCAGCAGTAAGCGGTACTTTTGCAGCATATAAATTTGGAAAAGAAGCACCGACGGCAGTCAGTGGAATAACAACGCCACCGCTTACACCCGTTACACCTTTGTGAAAATGCGCATTTGTCGGCGTAATACCCGTAACTAAGACGGCATAATCCATCGTATCGAGTGTTGAACGAATATTAGCGTACATAGTCCCCTTCGCCGTTGACGCATTTGCAGGTACTTCTTGAGCCCCATCAATAGCCGCGTCAAAACCGATGCCATTGCCTTCAAAAAAAACTTGACCACGAATCTCTCCATTTGGATTGGCCGCTGTGTGAATGTTCATGTAAGCCAAGCCTTTGAACATACTGTCAATAAAAGTAAAAGGTACAGAAAGGCTACCTGTCAAAGTATTGCCACTGGCAGTCAGTGAATACACTACACCGCCATTAGTGCCAAAACCACCTGAATGTAAGTGAGCACCTGTGATAGCACCTGACAAGCCATTTGCTGTAATCTTATAATCTATTTTGTTCCCTGTTGTGAAGAGAAGCCGTGAGATATTAAAAGTACCAATAGCAGAAGCCGTTGTTGTCACGGCAGGTACTTCTTGAGAACCCGTTGCAAAAGCGTCGAACAAATAGTCCGATTCAAAAACCATTTGACCACGGATTTCGCCAGCTGTATTTAAAGCGGTATGTACGTTGAAATACACGCTGTCTTCCATCAAGTCGCCAATTTGGGCATTGGTTAAAGTTGTTTTGACGTACAGACGGTTGCCTCGAATATTGGTTAAAAAATTGGTAAACGTGCCACCTGTACCACTTGACACCCCTTTGTGGAAATGACAACCTATAACAGGGCCACTCAAACTGTCAAAAACAGCGTTAATGGTAATGGTATTGCCTTCTACAACGGCAGTCACAAGTCCTTTGGCTTGTGTGACAACAGCCGTTGGTTTTTCATTGGCACCATTTAAACGGGCTGTAAACAACATTTTACCGTTGCGTTGTGCGGAAAGAAGTTGGGTGCTTACAAGAAAAAGCACAAAAAGCATTTTGTAAAGTTTCTTCATCAGAAAGAGGTTTTTTGATTAATTAAAATGTTTTTCAGTAAGACAGAATGTGTCCATTTTCAACTACGATAAAAACAAAGAGTGGGTTTGCTCTACAATCAAATATTTATTTTTAATGTTTTGAAATTTTTGAATCCACAGTAATAATTAATAAACCCCTCAGTATCCAAGTTGTTTTTGGATTGAAAAAGCTAATTTTGCGCAGCCCTTTCAATTATACCTAATTCCTAATTTTTAATTCCTAATTCTCCCTTATGGCAGGAAATACATTTGGACAGGCTTTTCGCATCACTACTTTTGGTGAATCACATGGTGTCGCTATCGGTGTCATCGTTGACGGTTGCCCCGCAGGTGTGCCGATTGACGAAACTTTTATTCAACAAGAACTCGACCGCCGCCGTCCTGGGCAATCAAAAATTGTGACGCAACGCAACGAATCAGACACGGCTCAGATATTAAGCGGTGTTTTTGAAGGCAAAAGTACAGGGCATCCCATCGCTTTAGTCATTTATAACGAAGACCAACGCTCTAAGGATTATAGTCATATCGCAGACAAATATCGTCCCAGTCATGCCGATTTTACCTACCAAACGAAATATGGTCATCGCGACTATCGAGGTGGCGGGCGTTCATCTGCTCGTGAGACTGCGGCAAGGGTAGCAGGTGGCGCAATTGCCAAAATGTTGCTTCGTACTGTTGAGGTACGAAATCCCGATGGCACAATCGGGAAGGGGGTGTCTGTCAATGCGTATGTCAGTCAAGTCGGTCAATTGAAAATAGAAAAGCCTTATAATACTTTGGATTTCAATGAGATAGAAACAACGCCTGTTCGTTGTCCCGACCTTGAAATGGCTGAGAAAATGATTGCTTTGATACAAGAAGTTAAAAAAGCAGGTGATACGATTGGCGGTGTAACGACTTGTGTGATACAAGGCTGCCCTGTCGGTTTGGGCGAACCGGCATTTGATAAATTGCACGCTGATTTGGCAAAAGCCATGCTGTCTATCAATGCAGCAAAAGGTTTTGAATACGGTTCTGGCTTTGACGGTGTGACCATGCGCGGTTCAGAGCATAATGATGCCTTTTATACTGAGGGGTCAACAGTTAGGACAAAAACGAACCATTCCGGGGGTATTCAGGGCGGCATTAGCAATGGCGAGGACATCTATTTCCGCGTGGCTTTCAAGCCTGTGGCAACCATCATTCCTGCTCAAGAATCGGTGAATATGGCTGGCGAAGCAGTAGAAGTAACTGGAAAAGGTCGGCATGACCCTTGTGTTTTGCCGCGTGCCGTACCGATTGTGGAGGCTATGGCAGCGATAGTTGTGGTTGATCATTTGTTGCGAAACCGTTTAGCAAAAGTTGGGTTTCAGGTATAGTAAACAGAAATTGAATAGTTTTTTGTTTTTTTTTTGAAAAAAAAACAAAAAACTATTCAATTTCTGTTTACTATACCTCTGCTAATGCCCACAAAATCAATGAGTTAGAAAAGTATTTGAAATAGGAATGTATTGTATATTCGCCATTCGCCATTCACCATTACCTTGGTCAATTAGCGATGAATTTCGGCAGTGTAAAATAAAATGTTGTGCCGACCCCCTCAGTACTTTCAAGCCAAATCTTACCACCCGCACTTTGAATGATTTTTTTGCAAGTTGCCAAACCGATGCCAGAGCCTTCGTAATTCGCTCGTGTATTTAATCGTTCAAAAATTTTAAAAACGCGCTCTTGATGTTTTTCTGGAATACCGATACCATTGTCTTCAATGGTGAAAAGGTAATCGCCTGCCAAGGTTTCTTGCACTTTGATTTCAATGGACGGTGGTACATCAGCTCGCCGAAATTTTATAGAATTGGCAATAAGATTCTGAAACAGCTGAATCATCTCAAAAGATGAGGCTTTGATGGTGGGTAAAGAGTTGGCGACAACGGCCGCGTTGGTCTCTTTCATGCGCGGCATCAGGTTGTGAATGACCAAAAAGATGGTATCGTTGAGGTCAATTTCCTTCAATTCATCTTTGTTTTTACCCAAACGAGAGTAATCGAGTAGTGAATCTAAAAGACTTTGCATACGCCCAACGCCATCTGTCACATAACCCATAAATTCTTTGGTCGAGTCGTCCAATTTTCCATCAAGCCGTTTTTTAGTGAGTTGGGTGTACATGCCTATCATCCTCAAAGGTTCTTTAAGGTCGTGACTGGCAGCGAAGGCAAAATGTTCGAGATCTTGATTGGTTTCACGGAGACGTTCTTCAATGGCTAAGAGTTCTGCATTTTTGCGCGCAATTTCCTTTGTTTGTTCTACCAGAATCGCTTTTTGCTTTTTCAAAATGGTAATGGTCACGAGCTGCCCCGTTTCGAAAATGACAACAACAAAAAAAATGGCAATGAAAAGCGATGTATAACTGATGAGATAATACATGGATTCATCGTTGGAAATAGGCGCTGCTGCATTTTTATCGGAATAAAACAAATATAGATACACAGTATAAATCAGCAAGAGGCCCAGCCATGTTCCGCCCCAACGCCGATTGGCAAACAACAAAACACTGAGGGGGGCTAAAAACAACCACAATAAATTGTCTGAATAGAGTCCTTTGGTTTCAGGTATGACGTGCATCAACGGCAATACCCAAAACACAGCCAATAGATTGCTAACAAGGACAGCATTCCCCGTTTTTTTGAAAATAAATAATAAAAAAAGACCCGCTATAATGCCTGGATATACAAGTACTTGCTCATTGTTATCGAAAATAAGAGAAAAAATCTTATTAAGAATACCTGTCAATATCAAATATAAGATAACATGAATCAATACTTTGGCTTTCCGATAGACGAAGGGGTCATCTTTCAGTTTATCAGGAATAAAAAAGTTTATCAGTAAACTAAATTTTTGCATAACAAAATAACAATTGTCAGATGAAAACCTCAAAGGCAACAGCCAAAAACTATACCGTCTTTTAGTTGTTTTGTAACGCTATTCCAAAGGCACGGTGAATATCTGGCCGACTAACTTTCGCTTGACCCTCCATATCGGTCAGATGCTCGGAAAGCTTGGTGAGCATTTCATATATATCTTGCTCTGTATGGTGTGTCGTCAACGCTATCCTCACGCCTGTATGTTTGTATGAGACAGAAGGGAAAGATGATGGATTTAGTAAATAACCAGAATTGAGCATACGTTGCGTGATTTCGGCACCTGTATCGGGTGTGCCTACGCCAATAAAAAAAATAGGCGTTTTGTCTTCATTGACAAGTGGAAGGCGTAGAGATTTAGCCGTTATCATGAAATAACTCATTAATCTACTCAATTGCTGTTGTCTTTCAGTGATTTCAGGTGACAAATGAATTTTTGAGGAAGCAATCATTGCGCCCAGTGTAGCGGGTTGAATGGGACCCGATGCTCTAAGCGTTGTACCTGTATTCAAAACAACCCGTCGAATTGCTTTATTTGGCAAAACAATGGCAGCACCACAAGCACCAAAACCCTTAGCAAGAGATGTTAGCAAAACCATTTTGTCATGGAAAAAGGGTAGTTGACTCAGGGCATAACCGCTGCCATTTTTCCCTGTCCAGCTCATGCCGTGTGCATCATCAATATAACAATAAAAATTATTATATTGGTTCATGAAATCCCAAAGTGTACTGAGGGGGGGGACATCGCCAAACATAGAAAAAATGCCATCCGTCATAAACCAAACGCGGTCATATTGTTTAGTGAGCTTTTTGAGCCGACTTTCAAGCATATCCATTCGATTGTGGCGGAGTATCTCAACTTGTACACCTATGTTTTTAGCAATATTAATGGCATCATGCATACTTGAATGTGCTTGCTGGTCAATGATGATGACATCATTGCGGCGCATCAAAACAGGCACTGTGGACATGTGCCCGAGCGTCGTCGTCGGTGCAGCTATGACTGGTTTCTCAAAAATTTGGCTTAAAAGAGATTCAAGCTCATCGTAAAGTGGTAAGCGCGCATACGTCCTTGAACAAGAAAATTGGATGCCATAACGTTCGATGGCTTCAATAGCGGCTTCTTTTAAACGCGCGTCGTGCTCCAAGCCGAGGTAACTACAATTACCGAAATACGTAACACGTTTGCCGTTGACGAGGATGTTCTTTCCATCCGTCTTATAGTTGTTGATAACATTGTGAAGAATGCCAAATGAACGACCTTGCTCAATGATTTGGTTCGCCAATTCGACATTAGGGGATAAAGAATTTTTCATACTTGTTAAAAGTTGGAATATTAAGTTTGTAAAATCTACAAAAAAAGTATTTGTATTTTAATTGAATTGTAAAATTAATTTTCCTTTCCATTATTCAAAGTTTTTTAGAAACTTTTAGGCTAAAATGAGATATATAATTTTCAGAGAATGTATTTTTTAAACAGGTCATTTTAAAAAAAAATCCTTTTGGAAGCGGTAGCTGTTTTTTTTGACCTAATTTGCAGCCTTTTTTATCGAAAACACGGCTTTATGCAAAAGAAACTTTCCATAGTCATGCCTGCCTACAACGAGGAACGGACAATTAAAGGAATCCTTGACCGTATTCGGGCGGTTGAACTTGTAGGGGGTATGAAAAAAGAATTGATTATCACGAATGACTGTTCGAACGATGATACTGAGGGGGTCATTTTGAGTTATCAAAAAGCGTACCCTGAACTGGATATTCGCTATTTTAAACATGTTGTCAACAAAGGAAAAGGCGCAGCGTTACACACAGGTATCAAGGAAGCGACGGGTGATTTTGTGATTATTCAAGACGCTGACCTCGAATATGACCCTGCGGAGTACAATTTGTTGTTGCAACCGATACTTGACGGATTTGCTGATGTGGTCTTTGGTTCACGATTTATCGGTGGTCAACCACACCGAATTTTGTTCTTTTGGCACTCTATTGGCAATAAAGCGTTGACAACGCTCTCTAATATATTTACAAATTTGAATCTGACGGACATGGAAACTTGTTATAAACTGTTTCGTAGTGACGTCATTCAAAGTTTGAATTTAAAAGAAAATCGCTTTGGTTTTGAACCTGAAGTGACAGCTAAAGTGTCTCGTGTAAAAGGCATTCGAATTTATGAAGTGGGCATTTCTTACTACGGTCGCTCTTATGCCGAAGGCAAAAAAATAGGTTGGCGCGATGGCTTCCGAGCGATTTGGTGTATCATGAAATATAATATTTGGGCGTGAGCCGAATATAAAAAAAACAAAAATTAATTACATTTAATCCATGAATTTTATTTTTATACAATGAATAATACTTTTGTTTTCAAAGAATTAGATATAGAAGGTATGGCAACCCTCGAAGCGATTGCTAACGCTCCGCTTTTTAACGAATGGATGTACAAAGTAACCAGTAGTCGTTTGACAGGTCGGATTCTGGAGATTGGTTCAGGCATCGGAAACATCAGTGAGCAGTATTTGAAAGATGGACGTAAATTGATGCTGTCTGACATACGTGATAATTATTGCCAATATTTGGAACAAAAATTTGAGCAAGAACCGACCTATGCAGGTGTTCGTGAATTGGACTTAGTGCACCCCCATTTTGAATCGGAATATGCCGATTTATTGGAGCGTTTTGACGGTGTTTTTGCCTTGAATGTTGTTGAACATATCGCAGACGACGATTTGGCGATAGCCAATGCTAAAAAATTGTTGCGTAAAGGTGGTCGTTTGGTGATTTTGGTGCCGGCATATCAAGCTTTGTTCAACGAATTTGACCGTTCTTTGGAACATTATCGTCGTTATACTGAGGGGGGGCTTAAAAAGGTATTTGAAAAAAATAATTTTCAAATAGTTCACAGTCAATATTTTAACTTTGCAGCCATCGCAGGTTGGTGGTTTTCGGGGAATATCTTGAAAAAGAAAATGATACCATCGGGTCAGATGCGCTTTTATAATATGTTGGTGCCGCTTTTTAAAATTGTTGATAAAATTGTTTTGAATCGTGTAGGCATTTCTGTTATCGTTGAAGGTATCAAATAGACTTTTTTATGCCAAAAAAAAATAAGCAAAAAAACAAACATAAGTCAAGTAAAGTGGGTTTACCACCTGAAACGGCTGTTTATACTGGACAAGCAAAGGTTGAGCAATCGTTGGTGACGATTGTTCAATATAATAATGTAACTTTTAAAGAAAAAATACTGAGGGGGTTGGATTGCCCACTGCCCACTGCTAACAATATTACGTGGTACGATACCAGAGGCTTGAATGATGAGTCGCTGATACAACATATAGGTCAACTCTTTGATGTGCATCCTTTGGCGATTGAGGATATTTTGAATACAACCCAACGCCCAAAATGGGAGGACTATGCAAACGGCATTTTCATCATTATTCATGCCTTGCGCTATGACAAACAAATTGGCGATTCAGTAACAGAACAAGTGTCTTTTTATCTCGAAAAAGACGTGTTACTAACTTTTCAAGAAGATACAGACGACCTTTTCTTACCTATACGGGAACGTTTAGACCGTGGTTTGGGAAAAATCAGGCATAAAGGGGCTGATTTTTTAGCTTATACATTGCTTGACTACATTGTGGATGGCTACATCAATGTTTTAGAAGAGTTGGAAGACGAGATAGAAACGATAGAGATTCAAATTTTGACTAATTTTACCCCCTCAGTACGCAGCCAAATTTATAAGTTAAAACGGCAATTGACTGAAATAAGGCGTGCCGCTTTGCCGCTTCGTGATGTCGTGAGCCGTTTCTCGCGTGAAGAAGGCGAATTTATAAATCCAGTGAATCAGGTTTTTATCCGCGACTTGTACGACCACGTTGTACGCGTTATCGAAACTGTTGAAAATCAAAGAGATATGCTTAACAACTTGAACGATTTGTTCAATTCTGAACAAAACAACCAAACCAATCATGTCTTTAAGGTGTTAACCATAATATCAGTCATATTTATACCGCCGACTTTCATCGTTGGTGTCTATGGGACGAATTTTGATACTTTACCTGAATTACATTTTCCACACGCTTATTTTTTGATGTGGGGTGCAATGATATTCCTTACAATTATGCAATTGATTTTTTTCCGTTGGAAAAAATGGTTATAAGTAATGATGAAATATGAATGATGAATTTGCAAAATATTGATTTTCAATACTTTGTAAATAAATATTTGATAAGAATAAAGAAAAATGGCAGAGAAAAATAAAAGATTTAAGAATCCACAAATCGTCAACCGCAAGGCGGAACACGAGTATGCATTCCTCAAAAAATATGAGGCAGGTATCCTTTTAAATGGTACAGAGGTGAAGGCTTTGCGCGAAGGTATGGCTAACTTGAAAGATGCTTTTTGTTATTTCATACGTGACGAGTTGTTTGTCAAGAACATGTTTATTGCAGAATATGCTAATGGGACGATTTATAACCATGAAGCCCGCAGACTTCGGAAGCTACTTTTGAGAAATGCGGAAATAAAGGTATTGCTGCGCAAAGTGGCTGAAAAAGGATTTACAATGGTGCCTTACCGCCTGTATTTCAACGAGCGCGGTATTGCGAAACTTGAAATATGTTTGGCAGAAGGTAAAAAATCGTTTGATAAACGGGAATCAATAAAAGAGCGCGACAATAAGCGCGAATTGGATAGGGTGAAAAGAATAAAACTATAAGGATTCAAGATTTTATGAAAATAGGATTTTAAGATAACAGACCCAAATTATGGGCATGTCGTCTTAAAATCCTAAAATCTTTTATCCTAAAATCTTAAATTATGCAAAAACAACTGAGTTGTAAATCCCGAAAGAAGTTTCTACATATTTAGGTGCATCCCAAGCATTTTCCCAAACCTCACCATTGATAAGGAAACGGTATTGGTATTCTTTGCCTGCTTCGAGTTCAAGCGTCGCGCTGAAAGAACCGTCTTTTTGTTTTTTCAACTCTGTACCTTTAGCGATGTCCCAGTTGTTAAATTCACCGACAACTGCCACTGTTTTAGCTGTCTGAACAGCCTCTTTTGGCAAAGTGAAAGTGACTTTAGTTGTCGTTGCTTTAGTCGCTTCTTTCTTAGGTGCTTTTGTTACTGCTATTTCTGTAGGTGCTGATTCTGCTTTAGCTGTTGCTTTCTTAGTCGTTTTTGCAACTGTTGCTGCGGGGACTGCAGTTTCGGCTTTAGGTGCTGCTGTTTTTTTAGTAGCCATTTGTTAAAATAATTAATTGATTAAAAAAATCTGTTTAAAAATAAGTTGTTGTTTTGAGATTGGAAAAGATACAATCGGGTGATTTTGTGGTATCTCGTATGGAGCGTTTTGGATTAGAATGTTTTTCATTTATGTTTTTTAAAACCCAAAAACTCCTACAAAGGTAACGTTTTAG
>JANLQI010000302.1:0-42074 GCA_031367705.1 Saprospiraceae bacterium
CAACCAATTTGCCCGTCATATCGAAGATACCAAATACTTCAACGGTGCGTCCAAAGTTCAAATTGCCATTTGAAATCGGGTTTGGATAAACAGGAGCAGATTTTGCTGCTGCTGCAATTTCTTTTGCACCACTGATAAGCGCAGAAATAGGCGTACCTGTAAATTTGCCACCACCACCTGTCAATGCAGGTGAACCCGCTACTGGACGGAAGTCAGGCGTTGTTGAACTTGCCAAAGGATTGACCAAAAGCGTACCCGTTGTGAAAGCCACTGGGTCAACTTTGTTGGCATTAGCTGCTAATTTGAACCAAGCTGTCAAAGCGTCCAATTTAGCTTGTGACGATGTGCTACTTGATACTTCTATCAAACCGTTTGCTGTTGAATTAGCCGGTGAATAGGCGGCTGATGTATTGACAATCAAGTTATTAGACAGCATAATTTGTTTTGATACTGCATCAACAGGCGTAGTTGGCAACACCAAAGCCAAAGCGGTTACATCGTTTGTATTGCGGATACAGCTGTCACCATCAAGCATCGCAAAGTTGCGATAGCCCATGAAAATCGTATTGACAATACGTTGGCTTGAATTTCTTCTGATACGTGCGCCACGACGGAAAGCGCTTTGCGCTGTCGAATTCAAATCGCTCCACTTTGAACCCACTGGAACAGGTCCAATCATGGTATAATTAGAGAAAACGCAGCTTGTATAAGGCGTTACATTAGCTGTACCAGTTCCTTCATTATCGCTTTCAAAACCTTCTGAAGTTGAACCACCTGAAGAAGCGTTCCATGTCAAGTCAAAATAATCTGCGTCACGCACACCGATACCGAATTGACTGATACCTTTGTAACCATTGTCCGTGTCAAAATCGTCGTCCGTACCTTTCCATGCGATTAGGTATTTTGAGTTAACTGTACCACCAAACCATTCGAAAGAGTCGTCGCCAGAGAACGAAACTTGAACATTGTTCACAGTTGTACCTGAACCCACTGCGCCAAAAGTCAAACCGTTGATTTCTTTGTTTACTTCAAAAGCGATGCCACCGAATTCAAGGCGCAAATAGCTGATGATACCTGAATTGTCCGCAACGTCAGTGCCGCCAAATTTAGCCAAATCTGCATCAAAAGTAACGCCATTGAAGCCTTCCATTTGAACATCAGAAGTAGATGTCCAAAGATTATGTGGTGCTTTACCTGCTAATAACAAACCGCCCCAGTCACCTCTTTCGCGTGCGCCGACTGCTTTTGCAGAAGTAATAACAACAGGTTTAGCGGCTGTGCCTGTGATTTCAATTTTACCGCCTCTTTCAACGATAATTGATGCGTAGTTTTTAACGGTAGCACTCAAATCGGCTTGTGCGCGAATGACTGTACCCGCAGGAATAACCAATTTACCGCCGCTTCTGACGACGATAAAACCTTTGAGCAAATAAACCTTTGTGGCATCTAACGTCAATGTGCCAGTTATGTCTTTTTCACCTGGTTTAGGCAGCGATGAAGCCATACCGTCCAAAGTTGTTAAGTCTGTTGGTTCGCCATAAACGGCATTTTTAGGGTCAAAATTTGTCCAAGTTTTTGTCCAATCGGCTGCTGCATCAGATGTCAAAGCACCGATATAAGATGTGCCTTGCAATTGGAAAGTTTGAGCCGATACCGAAGCTGTTAGAAATAGAGCCAGAGCAATAAGTACATTTCTGTTCATCACGTAGAGTTTTTTAAAATTTAAAAATGAATATTTTTCGTTAATTTAAGTATGGCAATATCGGGGCAGCAAACGGGTTGCTGTCAAAAAAAAATAAAAATAAAATGAATCGCTTTTGTAAATAAAAACAATAGAATGACGCAAAAGACCTGCTTTTTAGACGCATTTCGCTTTATATACTGAGGGGGTACTGATTGTTATCGTTGTACAATTTTTAACAATCAGTACCCTCATTTTTTTAGAAAGTATAACCAAAACTCAATGTGCTTGAGAAACCGTTGTTGTATAAAAACATCAACCTATCACCACTGACTTCTGTTGATTTTGTGTATTTACCATCTTGATTTGCATCTTGGTAGAAAGTCAAATCGCTGTGCAACAAATCACCCATTGTCAATTTGATATTCAAATTTTTAATGGTTTTACCCAATTGAAAATCAATAACAGTACGCGGTGCTTCATAAATATCTTGACGTGTTGCGCCATATTTAGGGTCAACACCGACATAAGCGATGCGGCGACCTGTTCTGTTAACAGCCAAACTTGCTGACCAACCGTTGTTTGCATTGTTATATTGCAAACCTGCATTGATAAGGTAAGGCGATTGTCCTTGAAGTGGTCTGTCTTGTTTTGCTTGTTGATTGTTCAAAGTCAACTGCGATTTTATAAGCGAAAGGTTGGCATAAAGACCTAAATCTTGGAAAAATTGTGCTTTGCCGATAAAACCCAATTTCTTTTTTACCTCAAATTCCAAACCGTATATTTTCGCTGACTTTTCATTTTGGAAAGTAAAAGTCGTAAACGGCTGTGTGATATCAAGGCTCAACTCAACGGGGTTTTGGATAGATTTGTAGAAACCACCCACAGAGAAAAGCTGTCCACCGTCAGGGAAAAACTCATAACGCACATCGAAGTTTTGCAAAGTCGCTACTTGAAGGTTTTTATTACCCCTCAATTCAGCGTTTTTGTCGAATACAAAAAACGAGAAAGGTGCTAATTCACGGAATTCTGGGCGATTGACAGATGCGAAATAGTCTGCGCGGATATTGGTTTTCTCGTTTAAGTAATAACAAGCATTGACCGAAGGTAAAAAACTGCCTTTTTGGATATTGGCAATACCTTGATTTGTTTTTTGATTGTCAACGTTTATCGTGTTGTCTTCATAACGCACACCATAAACCATGCGCAATTTTTCTTTATATTTTTGGTCAACAGAAATAAAACCTGCATTCATCAACGAACTACCACGATAGTAAGCGATGTCGTCCGATGTTTTTTCAACCAAATACAATTTCGATGCGCCAATATTTTTTTGACCTAAATCATCGGCAGGATTAAGCGTTGTCTCGGCTGTTGTACCACCATAGACAAAACTGCGTCCAGAGAAATCACGGTCACGATTTTGGTAAAAATAACCGACTTTAACATCTGTTTTGATATTTGCCGCATCGAATTGCTTGTTCAATTCCAAATTACCACTATAAAGATTTTCATTCAAAGTTGAAGCAAAACGACCTGTACTGCTGTTGAAAAAGTCACCCGTAGAAAGACCAAACGGGTTGTTATCAACGCTTGTATAACTCACGATGCGATAATCAGGCACTGTACGGAAGATATTTGAATAACTCACCGACGCATTCAAGGTCATAAATTTTTCGCCAATTGTTTGTTTCAACGACACGATACCGTTGTAAAGACGATTAAAATTGATAAGATTTGCTTTGTTTTGAACCAATAAACCATCGCTGATATTACCCGCACCTGTTCTCGAAATGGTGTTATTGTCCGTATTTGAGTTCAATAGATTGCGAAAATTAATTTGTGTTTTGGAACTGACGTAGTTGACGTTAAAAATACCACCTGTGCTGGTATTTTGCAAAAACGAACGGTCTATAAAACCTGCTACTTGTCCCGAACCATCGAAAGTATTGATATTGCCGTCCGAAATGCGGCGTGTATTGGCATAAGTTAAAGCGGCAATAACACCGATTTTCTTATTATCTCTTAAACGAATAGGCAACCCAATCGAATAAGCAAACCGCGCATTGGGTGCTGCGTTGACATATTGATTTGACCAATCGTTGTTAAATATTTGAGAAATACCCGCCAAACGCGTTTTGTCGTTAGCATTTGGAAAAGAAGTTGCCAATTTTAGCCCCCCCTCAGTAAAATTTGGAATATCGCGTTGGCTACTTAAAATATTGAAGTTCTCTCCCGCATATCTTTCAAACTGCAAGAAGTCCTTTGAGGTTGTCGTTGAATGATATTGCGCACCAATGGTCAAACTTTGCGTGAATTTATCGGGAATCGCTTTTGTATTAATTTTGATGATACCGCCACCGAAGTCACCTACCAAATCAGCAGAACCCGCTTTGATGATTGTCAAATTATCAATCAAATTGGCAGGAACAACGTCGAAAGCGAAGGCTTTACGGTCAGACTCTGTCGAAGGCAACAACGCACCGTCCAAATAACCTGCGTTGTAACGGTCGTTCATACCACGAATAATTGCAAATTTTCCTTCTTGAATCGAAGCACCTGTCACACGTTTCAAAACGTCTGAAGTCGTGCGGTCTGGCGTTTTGCGAATTTCAGCCGATGAAATACCATCAGAAACCGAAACTGCTTTTTTGCGCTCAATCAAAACGAAATTAGCGGCTGAACGCTCTTGCGTGGCTGTAATAACGACCTCTTGCAATAAGCTTTTTGATTCAGACATCGCAAATTCGACGTAATTGACTTGATTCGCTTTTGCTTCAACCTTTACTTTACTTGTTTCATAAGAAATAAAGCTGATTACAAGCGTATAAGTACCTGGCGCAACCGAGAGGTTAAATTTACCTTCAATATCGGTCAAAGCGGCTGTTGTTGTTCCTTCAACTTGCACAACGGCATCGGGAAGGGTTTCCCCATTAGATTTGTCAATAATTTTTCCAGAGATTTGTGTTTGTGCCATCAGGGCTGTACTGAAAAACGAACAAATAAGAATAGAGAGAATAAAGAATTTTTTCATTGCGTAAAAATTAGTTTTAAAATTTAGCGCAAAGGTCTATTCTCAATGTAAACTCAAAATGAAGCCAATGTTAAGTTTATGTAAAGTCTGATATTCTTGGAAAAGGGTCAAATACTGAGGGGAGTGCTTTTAGTAATTCTTTTCCGTAAAACTGTATTTCTGTAAAACATTATTTACAGAAATACAGAATTAAGGCAGCAAATCTTTTTCAAACAAACTGATAGCAAAATCCTTGATGCTCATACCCCGTTCCGCTGCCCGAATTTTGATGCGACGATGCAATTCCAAAGGAATGTCTAAGGTCAGACGCTGAATACCACCGTCTTGTATCTCTTTAACGACAGTGTTAACCACCTTTTGCGGGTCGGGTGTTTCTGATACTGAGGGGAGTATCGTTTTCTTTGTTTGGTTCAAAGATTTCGAGAAAAAGTCTTTTTTATCACTCATAACTCATTGATTTTTAGTAAATTATTTAAAACTGTAAATCATTATTTACAGAAATACAGAAACACAGAAGGGGATTTTAAAGCGTTTTCATGATTTCAAACACCTCATTGGTCAAATTGTCAATCTCCTCAATGGCTTTTTTGTCTTTGTATTCCATCACGCCTAAGCCTTGCAAACCCGCTTCTTGATAAGCCATGCGGTCTGCAATGCGGCTATTGAGCAACGGAATATCAAACTCACGCATCGCTTCCTCCGCGCCTTTGTGAAAACTTGTTTTACGCACCCGATTCATGACAAGGCAAGCGGGTAATTTGTTTTCTCGCCGCGCATTGACATCCTCATACCGTTCTAAAAACTTCTCAAAACTCCACATATCGAAGCCTGTGGGGGTTATGGGCACTAAAACCAAATCACTTTCCAACAAAATACGGCTTGCCAAAGTAGAAAGTGCGGGTGTACCGTCAACGATAATGAGTTGATAGGTTTCTCGCAATTCCGCCAAATTGCTTGATAATGCCTTTTCGCTAATCGTAAATACAGGGATACGCGGCTGCCTATCGCCCCGTTGTTCCACCCATTTCATGGACGTTTGTTGCTCAAAATCGGTATCCACAATGCAGGTTTTGACTTCTGCCAATGTAAAACTAACCGCCAAATTTTGGCTCACGGTGGACTTCCCTACCCCACCTTTTAAATTCACTACTGATAAAACCATAAGTGTAATTATTTTAATTGAATCGCAAAAATACAGAAATACAGAAAACATCAAAGACAGAAACACGATTTTAAAGAAAAACTTTTTTACAGATTTCTGTATTTCTGTAAATACAGAAGTATTTTAAACAAGTCTTCAGTTCATTCTTCTATTTTAGAAGCCCGAAATTAGAATCATTGCAATTTGTGCACAAACGTCAAAAAGAGGGTTAATAATAGCTTTATAGACATAAATAAGAGCTTTATAGAGGACAGCAAACCTATCATTCCTCAAAACGGCGTTGTTTTTTCATTTATCTTACAAAACAGTAGTAAAAGCTACATTATTTCATTATTTAAAGAAATGTGGTTTTCTGTAAATACAGAAATACAGAATCAAATGACTAATGCGACTTGTCCATAACAAATACTGATGTACACCCTTTTTTAATATAACTTTTTCAGTACACCTAAATAGTACATTATTCAAAGTTAAAGTTTAGCCATTACTGCAACTGAATTATAACCTTTTCAGTACGAAAACACATAATATACAGAGAGGGTCTAAATCTCAAATTTTTCTAACTATAACTTTTTCAGTACGCTCAATGCTTGTTTTAAGATTGATAGAACAGTAATTAGATTATAGTTGGTGTTTTAGACCATTCAAAACATTAATTCTAATATTTTTATAAAAGAACAACAACAAAAGAATAAGTCGTTTATTGTTGTTCTTGTTTTATAATTGTTTTATCTTGTTTTAGACCTCTGTAACTATTTGATTATCAACTATTTACACGCTTAATTATAACCTTTTCAGTAGAAACTATAACTTTTTCAGTACAAACCCGGCATTAACTATAACTTTTTCAGTACCAATTATAACCTTTTCAGTACGCACTGTCTCTAACTATAACTTTTTCAGTACGTTGCGTTGAAACCCTGTTTACTTCTTCTAAAGCAACTCTAAAAGGTTATATTTTTGAAAAGTTTTCATCGAAAAAGCCTCATTTTCAGCTAACTATAACTTTTTCAGTACGCAAACAGTCCTTTTTATGAAAAATATCCCTTTTCCAGAAAATATTGTCGCTAACTTTTAGGGGAGAAGGTTATATTTCAGTACGTTTGAAGGATTTTTTTACTTAAAAACCTGCTGCGAAAATTATGTTTCTACTCACGAATGAAACCAATAAATTCGTCGTCGTTCAGTCCAATGAACTGATTGAAGCGTCTTATTCACCCGAATTGACCACACGAGCGCACAAAGTGGCTCGTCTTATATTGTCGCTTATCAGTCCCGATGATAAGGATTTGAAGCTTTATACTGTGCCAATCAGTACGCTCAAAGACTTTTTAGGTTATAAAGAAAACACGTCTTGGGGCAATTTTTATCCCGAAATGAAGGACATTGCAGATAGGTTGAACAAAGAGCCGATTGTCATAAAAACGCAGGATAAAGTAACCACAGCCTATTTTATTGCTGGTTACGAAATGGATTCGGCGGCTCGGACGGTCACTTTTGAGGTATCGCTTTTGCTGAAACCGTATTTATTGGCGTTGAAACGGAATTTTACGCGTTATCCGCTGCACTATATCGCTCGGTTGCGGAGTGCATACTCGATTCGCTTATATGAGTTGTTGTGTCAATACAGAAACATTGGTCATCGGACCTTTGAATTGGGGGCTTTACAAGCACTTTTAGGGTCGAATTATGAGTATTATGCCAATTTTAAGGACAAAGTTTTGTCCATTGCGAAGCGTGATTTAGATGCGAATACCGATATTACTTTTGACTATAAGGAGATAAAAACGGGACGGAAAGTCACGGCTTTGAAGTTCACGATTTTGTCTAATTCGGTCTCTGATACTGAGGGGGGGGATGTCGCACAGATTCAAACTTTGGTGTCTGAAACAACGACAAATGCAGGGATTTCAGATGAAACGGTTAAGAAATTGACAAAATTAGGTCTAAAATCGGCTGCGATAAAACGGTATGAACGGCAAGGTTTTGTTGTTATTGTTGATGAAAAAGCAAGGGAACAAGCCGTTTCGAGGTGTCATAACAATCTTGAAACCTACTTTCTTGAAAAATGGGCGTTGTCCGAAAAATCGAGTAGGGTAGGGGGGCGGAATCAAGCAGGCTTTTTTGTGAAAGCCCTACAAGAAGATTGGCAACCGATGTCTGCAAAACAAGAAACTATCGAGAAATCAAAGTCCATAACAAAAACAAATACAGAAGAAATTAAACGCCTTGAAGCACAAATCAAGCAAACCAAACAGGCTTTTGATGCGGCAAAAAAAACAATTTTCGACCAAATTGTTGAAAATACTGAGGGGGGGTTTACACGTATTTTTGAAGAAGTCCGCGCCAAATCAGGTAGTGTGACATCAACTATTTTCCCTGTTAATGAATCGCCCATTGCTATTTTTCAAAAAAACGGTATGGCTGCTAACTTATTGAAAATCAAGATAGAAGAAGTTTATAAGGACCAGTTTTCAGAATTAAACAAGTTCTATGGGGTCGCTTTGTCGGATTTAGAACGGCAACTAATGGCTTTAAAAGGGAGTTGATTTGGGTTTTTAAAATTTATTATTTTAAAACTTTCTATTTGATATTTTGCGAAAAAATGTTTTTGTTTGCAGAAAAATAATAAATCTACAATTATGGAAAAACCACTGCCATTCAATGACATCTTGTTTTATACCACGCCCAAAGGTAAAGTCAAAATTGAAGTCATATATGAAAATGAGACGTTTTGGTTGAGCCAAAAACGCCTTGCGGAATTGTTTGATGTGGATAGAAGTGTCATTTCAAAACACTTGAAAAACATATTTGAAAGCAATGAACTCGATGAAAAAAGCAATGTGCAAAAATTGCACATTGCAAATTCCGATAAACCTGTCGGCTTCTATAATCTCGATGTCATCATAGCCGTCGGCTACCGGGTCAATAGCCAAAGTGCGACGCAATTTAGGATTTGGGCAACCCAGACTTTGAAAGAATTCATCATAAAAGGTTTTGTTTTAGACGATGAGCGACTGAAATAAGGCAAGAAGTTTGGACATGATTATTTTGAGGAACTTTTGGAGCGTATTCGAGAAATCAGAGCGAGTGAACGCCGTTTTTATCAAAAAATCACGGATATTTATGCACTTGCAGCCGATTATAATAAAGACGCGGAAACGACTAAAACCTTTTTTACAACAGTACAAAACAAGCTGCATTGGGCAATAACGGGCAAAACGGCTGCTGAAATTATCTATTCCGAGGCTGATGCAACTAAGATTTATATGGGTTTGCACACTTGGAAAAATGCACCTGACGGCAAAATATTGAAATCAGATGTGGTGATTGCCAAAAACTATCTTCACGAATCGCATATAGAGGAACTGAATAGGATTGTGTCTGCTTATTTGGATTTGGCGGAAAACAATGCAAAGCGGCAACAATTGATTTTTATGAAAGATTGGTCTAAGTTTTTAGATGGTTTTTTGCAATTGTCGAGCTATCCAATTTTGACACATAAGGGCAAAGTTTCGCAATTAGAAGCTAAAATAAAGGCGGAATCGGAGTATGAAAAATATCGAGTCGTTCAAGATGAAATTTTTGAATCCGATTTTGATAAAGAAGTTAAAAAGATGATTAAAAAAGGTTTATAAAATGGAAAATAAACTAATGCCTTTTCAAGGTAAACAAATAAGAAAGGTTTGGCATGATGAGCAATGGTATTTTGTCCTTGATGACGTTTTAACCGTCTTGACAGATACTAAAAATCCGAAAGCGTATTGGTCAAATCTGCGCCGAAAAGATGAAGAATTGAAGAAAGGGTACAGTAAAATTTACAGTACCCTTGCCGTAGAAACAGAAGGAGGGAAACAGAAGATGAATTGCGCTCATACTGAGGGGGTACTTCGTATCATCATGTCTGTTTCTTCGCCAAAAGTTGAACCTTTGAAGCTGTGGTTGGCGCAAGTTGGCAACGAACGCATACAAGAAACCGAAAATCCTGAACTGCTGACGGAGCGACAAGCGGAATTGTATCGTGCAAAAGGTTATTCAGAAGAGTGGATTTTACGCCGTGTTCAGAGCATCGAAACCCGCAAGGCTTTGACCAATGAATGGAAAAACAGAGGCGTTAAAGACGGTCAAGAATATGCTATTTTGACGGCTGAAATTGCGAAAGCAACTTTTGGGCTGACACCAACGCAACATGCTGATTTTAAAGGACTTGAACGGGGGAATCTGCGAGACCACATGACTAATTTGGAACTGATTTTTACGGCGTTAGGGGAGGAGTCCACGCGGCTTTTTTCGATTGAAACAGATGCACAGGGCTTTAATGAAAACCACGAAGCGGCTCAAAAAGGCGGTAAAGGTGCGGGCAATGCACGGAAGAATTTTGAGAAAACAACAGGTCAAAAGGTATTTTCTGCGAACAATTATTTGAAGCAAATAGAAGAAACGACGGTTAAAAACCAACTTATGGATGGAAACACAAAGGCAGAAGAGTAAAAGGAGTTGTTTCTATTGAAACATTTATTTTTGGAGTCTTTATCGGAAACGTTCTCGTTAATATTGTCTTTTTAACCAAAAGCGATACTTAAATTTGCCTGTCAAAGTGATTGACAGGCATTTTTTGTAACTAAACAATAAGAAAATAGCATAATGAAAAAATCTGCATTTCTGTATTTCCGTATTTCTGTAAAAACAGTTTTCTGTGCGCTTATCGCACTCACAGTCTGGGCTTGGACTTTGCCCGATGATAGACCGACCCTTTTTCTTTGCGGCGACTCAACGATGTCAAATAAAGCACCGATAGACGCACCCGAAACAGGGTGGGGAATGGTGTTACCCGAATATTTTACCGATGCGGTACATATCGAAAACCATGCAGTGAATGGTCGCTCAACAAAGAGTTTTCGGACTTTGGGGCATTGGAAAAGTGTGATAGATAAGGTGAAAAAAGGCGATTATGTTTTGTTGCAATTTGGACATAACGACCAAAAGGAATCCGATACGACGCGTTATGCAGCACCACAAACCGATTATAAGAAGAATTTGACCCGTTTTATAGAAGAAATCAAGGCAAAAGGGGCGAATCCAATTTTGGCAACGCCTGTCATGCGTCGCAAGTTTGACGACAAAGGTGTGTTCATTGACCAACATGGCGAGTACCCCTCAGTAGTGCGGGCTTTGGCGAAAAGTTTGAACGTGCCTTTGTTGGATATGCACCTTAAAAGCCAGAAAGTGATTGAGGTAAATGGTGTTGAATTTTCAAGAAGCATGTTCGTACAATACGGTAGTGGTTACTATCTGAAAAACCCGAAAGGCATTGAAGACAATACGCATTTTACACGTTATGGTGCGGAATTGATGGCAAGTATTGCCGCAGAATGTTTGGTTGAAACGGGGAGTCCGTTGCGTAGTTTCTTGAAAAAATCGGCTTTTGAAGAGAAATATGCTTTTGAATTGCCTAAAATTGCGGGAACTGCTTTCCGTCGTGATACCTATAATATTGTGCGTTATGGTGCAAAACCTGACGGTGTTACACTGAATACGCAAGCCATCAATCAAGCGATTGACATGGCGAATCAAGCAGGCGGCGGCGTGGTTGTCGTGCCTTCTGGTTTGTGGTTGACGGCAGGTATTGTCTTGAAAAGCAATGTCAATTTGCACCTTGAAAAAGGCGCATTTGTGTTGTTTACGGATGATAAAGAAGCGTTTCCTTTGGTTGTTGCGACATTTGAAGGCATCGAAACAATGCGTTGCCAATCACCGATTTCGGCAACCGATGCGGAAAATGTAGGAGTGACAGGCGAAGGCATTTTTGATGCTAACGGTCAAGTGTGGCGCATGTTGAAACGCGAAAAGGTGAATGTGGCTGAATGGAAAAAAATCACGGCTTTGAAAGGTGGTGTTTTTGATGAAAAAAAGGAAACATGGTATCCATCTGAAAAAATGTATAAAGGAACGATGTGGTACAAACCAGGGTCTTTGATGTCGTCGAAAGAAGAATATGAAACAATTCATGACTTTTTGCGCCCGAATATGGTTGTTTTCAACCGTTGTAAAAGGGTTTTATTGGAAGGCGTGACTTTCCAAAATTCACCCGCATGGACGATGCACCCCTTGATGACAGACCATTTAACCATCAGAAATGTGACTGCGAAAGCGGGCAGTTTTGCCCAAAACAGCGATGCTTTGGATATAGAATCGTGCCGCAACGTGCTTGTTGAAGGCTGTACTTTTCAAGTAGGCGACGACGGTATTACCTTAAAATCGGGTCGTGACGAATCGGGACGCAAGCGAGGTATTCCAACTGAAAATGTGATTATCCGCGATACAAAGGTTTATGAAGCGCATGGTGGCTTTGTGATTGGCTCTGAAATGTCGGGTGGTGTCCGCAATATATTTGTGTCCGATTGTACTTTCATGGGTTCAGATATTGGGTTGCGCTTTAAAACAACGCGTGGGCGGGGTGGTATTGTAGAAAATATCTACTGTGCCAATATTGTTATGAATGAAATTCCCAACGAAGCGATATTGTTTGATATGTATTACAATGGCAAAGATGCTGCCGAAGCCCTCAAAAACCCACAAGCCGACATGAAGCCTGTGACGGAAGGGACTCCTCAGTTCCGCAATATTTTTATCAGAGATGTCACTTGTAGGGGCGCAAAATATGGCGTTTATATTCAAGGATTGCCCGAAATGCACGTGCAAAATGTGGTGATTGAAAATTCGATGTTGCAAGCAAAAAATGCGCTGTTTTGTACAGCAGGAGACGGTATTCAGTTGAAAAATGTGAATTTTGTTACTACAGAAGGGAAGCCTGAAGTTAAGGTGACAAATAGTAAGAATGTGATTGTCAACGGGGTCAAATATTGACCCCCTTCCAAAGGAATCCTTCGGATCAGTATTTTTCAAAATTAAGCATCACTTTTACCATCAGCCCAAACGACATTTTCATAAATATCGGCAAGCGAAAGGGAACAGCCGAAGTGAGTTAACGGAATAACGTCAGTCGGTTCGGCATAAATATCGAAACGCCAACCGAAATTGTCACGGCTGTAAACCTCTACAAGCATTTCTTCTTGTGAAACGATGAGGTAATATTGGAGGGAAGGCAAAGCCGTATATTCTTTCACTTTTGCATCGTGGTCAGTTGTTGATGAATTTTCAGAAGTGACCTCTATGAGCATTTCTGGCTTTGTAACAGCGTGCGTTTGGGTTATTTCAGCACGTTTTGCTACGGAAACATCGGGATAACGGTATAATTTACCGTTTTTAATCATGGTTCTGACATCGTGACGGATGGTATCATAACCTTTTTTATTGAGATGTAAACGCAAGTTAAAACCGCAATTGTCGGCAATGCGATTGGCAATAACACTTTCTCCGAGCATAGCAATAAGTTTTCCGTTGACGAATTCATGTCGAATATCTGAATTTTTCTCTAACTCAAAATACTCTTCGAGTGTGTATGTTTTATCCCTTATGTATTCGGGTTGTAAAGCGAAAACGGTCATATTTGTATGAGATTTTTGTCAAAAATAAGCCTTTTTTACAAAAAAAGACGACCCCTCAGTATAAAAGTGATTTTATAGGAAAATAAATTTTCGGAAACGTTTTCGTTGTTCTTAAAAAAAACGCGCCTTGTACTTATTAGCTTTGTTCGCATTTTTATAATGCTTAAAATTGTCGGAACAAAATAAAATTTTAAAAATGAAATTATTACAAAAAATACTTCTGTCTGCCGTACTCGTTTTGACTATGGCTTTTAACCTTTTGGCGCAAGAACTGCCTATGTCGGAGCGCATGATGGCAACGGTTATGCGTGAGAATAAAGACTCGATTCACTACACAAAAGAAAGCGCAGGCAAACAGGCGCGTTGGAATTACGAAATGGGCGTGGTGTTGAATGCTTTTGAAAATGCTTGGTTGCGGACTGGCAAAGGCGAATACTTTAAATTTATTCAAAGCAATATTGATTTTTATGTCAATAACGACGGCTCGATTCGCACGTATTCGAGTAAGGAACACAATATTGACCTCGTTACGCCTGGTCGTCAATGTTTGACGCTTTACAGTGTAACAGGTAAAGAAAAATACAAAAAAGCGACGGATATACTGAGGGGTCAACTCAAGACGCAGCCCCGCACAAAAGAGGGCGGTTTTTGGCACAAGCACATTTATCCAAACCAAATGTGGCTCGATGGTTTGTACATGGCAGAGCCGTTTTATGCCGAATATTCTAAATTGTTCAAAGAAGACAATTGGAATGATATCGTGAATCAGTTTGTTTGGATGGAAAAAAACGGACGTGATGACAAAACGGGCTTGTTGTATCATGGTTGGGACGAGTCGAGAGAGCAAAAATGGGCAGACAAAACGACTGGTAAATCGCCTAATTTTTGGGATAGAGCGATGGGTTGGTATGCCGTGGCTTTGGTAGATGTGTTGGATTATATCCCTCAAAATCATCCGCGCCGGGGTGAATTGACAGCGATTTTAGGACGTTTAGCGGAAGCGGTTGTGAAGGTGCAAGATGCTGACGGTTGCTGGTGGCAAGTGATGAATAGGGTAGGAGACAAGGGCAATTATGCCGAAGCATCTGGCACGGCTATGTTGTCGTTTTCCTTGGCAAAAGGCGTGCGTTTGGGCGTTTTGCCTCAAAAATACATGGCTGCGGCTGAAAAAGGCTATGCAGGGATGTTGAAAAATTTCGTTACCAACAATGCAGATGGCTCTGTAAATCTTGAAAAAACGGTGTCTGTGAGTGGTTTGGGCGGCAATCCGTATCGTGATGGCACTTACGAATATTATATCGGTGAGCCCATTCGTCAAAACGATTTGAAAGGCGTTGGACCCTTTATCAACCTCTGTTTGGAGATAGAACGGACGAAAGTTGCGCCTGTGGGTACGGGCAAAACGGTGGCTTTGGACTACTATTTCAACAACGAATACAAAAAAGGTTTTGATGGACAAATGGAGCGTTTTCACTATACTTGGGAAGACCGCATGAACTCGGGTTATTCTGTTTTGGGTGGTATTTTCAATAGAGTAGGTGCAAAAACAGTGGCTATCGAAACAGCACCAACTAAGGCAAACCTTAAAGGCGTTTCGGTTTATATCATTGTTGACCCTGATACGAAAAAGGAAACAGAAAACCCGCATTTTATGGACGATGCAAGTGTCAAAGTGCTGAAAAAATGGGTTAAAAAAGGTGGAACTTTGGTGCTTTTTGCCAACGATACGACGAATTGTGAAATACAGAATTTCAACAAATTGGCGAATGTTTTTGGTGCTAATTTCTCTGATAAAAACATCAATTTTGTTAAAAACGACTACTACCCTGACGGCACGTTTATGCTGAGTGGTAATGACCCGATTTTTGGCGATGCCCAAAAAATCTATGTAAAGGAATTGTCTGTACTCAATATCAAAAAACCTGCGGAATCGGCTTATACCTCACCAAATGGCGATGTCATTTTTGCTGTTTCAAAATACAAAAAAGGACGTGTTTTAGTGCTTGGCGACCCTTGGATTTACAATGAGTATCTCGACGGGCGCAAGTTACCTGCTGATTTTGACAATTTTAAGGCGACACAAGGTATGGTGAAGTGGTTGTTGACGAAGTAAAATATGGAAAATACTGAACTGGTTACAGTTTGTGACCAGTTGTTAAAGCGTATCAGTAAGGCGATGATTTGAAATCATCGCCTTACTAACCCACCAAGTCCCCCCATCATTCTCCTTAAATATGTTATCAGTATTTAAAATTTTTTATTTTAACTAAAAATACAAAACATTGATTTTTAGTTGTTTGTGATTTTTAATTTTTTCTTTACTTTGTGTTTTGATATAAATTAAAACAAAAAATGGAAAAAGAGAACACTTTAATCCCATTTGAGGGAAAAGAAATACGTAAGATTTGGCACGACGACCAATGGTATTTTTCAATTATTGATGTAGTTGAATTATTAACGGATAGCCCTCAACCATCATCGTATTGGAATAAAGTCAAAAAGGTGATTTTAAAAGAAAGTCAGTCTTTGCCGTTTTGGCAAAGACTGAAATTAATCAGTGGTGATGGGAAAAATTATCTCACAGATTGCGCCAATACTGAGGGGGTACTTAGAATCGTAATATCCGTTCCTTCTCCTAAAGCTGAACCTCTAAAAATGTGGTTGGCACAAGTTGGTGCAGACCGAATTCAAGAAACGGAAGACCCTGAAATATTGACCGAACGCCAAGCTGAAATTTACCGTGCCAAAGGTTATTCTGATGAATGGATAAATAGGCGTATTCAAACCATCGAAACAAGGAAGGCTTTAACCGAAGAATGGAAAAACAGGGGCGTGAAAGATGGTCAAGAATACAGCATTTTGACAGCAGAAATTGCGAAAGCGACTTTTGGTATGACCCCTTCGGAACATTCAAAAATCAAAGGCTTGGCACGTCAAAATCTGCGTGACCACATGACACCTTTGGAATTAATTTTTACGGCTTTAAGTGAGGAAGTAACCCGACAAATTGTCATACGAGATGAGGCAAAAGGCTTTAACGAGAACCACGAAGCGGCTGTAAAAGGTGGCACTTTTGCGGGTAATTCAAGGCGAAATCTTGAAAAAAGTGAAAATATTAAAGTTGTTTCGGCTGATAATTTTTTAACTCTGGATAAAAGCAAAACCCAAGTAAAAGAGTTACCAAAAAGCGATGACGCTGCAACGGAATGACACGTATATTGATTAGATATTTTGAATAAAAAACAGATAAATTATTGATAATGAACTATTTATTAATTCTTTTTATTTCCCTTTTTTCTTTTCAAAAAGAGAAAACGACCATTACCGTTGCGGCTGATGGCAGTGGTGATTTTACAACGATTCAAGCCGCTATCGAAAGCGTTAAAGACTCGGCGGCAGCTTATTCGACGGTTATTTATATCAAAAAAGGGGTTTATAGGGAAAAGGTTTTTATCGCAAAAAGTGGCTTGATACTGAGGGGAGCTGTTGCGCCAAAATTGGGTGGACAATGGACAGATACTGAGGGGGTCAAAATTATTTATGCGCTGTCGCGCGAAATATTCCGTTGCGAACATCCCGCCGATGATTGGGGGGCTGCGCCGATGAATGTGCGCGCCAATGATGTTACGCTTGAGAATTTGATGATTGTCAATGATTTTGGCTTTATGGCAAAAGGCGATTCGACATTTATGTGCAACGGCATTGCCAAAATAACGTATAAAGATGGGCATCAATTTGCGATGCGTTGTATGCCTGCTTGTCAACGAATGACGGTCAAAAATTGCAATTTTCACTCATGGGGCGGCGATACGGTTAGTCCGTGGGACGTGGACAATGGTAGTTTTTGGTTTCAAAACTGTACGATGGAAGCGGCGGTTGACTTTTATTGTCCGCGTGGTTGGGCGTATGCTGAAAACTGTTATTTCATTTGTCACAATCTAAATGCAGCGATTTGGCACGATGGCACAGGTACAGAGTCGGCTAAAACGGTGCTGAAAAACTGCAAATTTGTAGGCGATGCGGGTTATAAACTCGGACGTTTTCATCGTGATGCACAGTTTTACCTCATCAATTGCCAATTTTCAAAAGACATGGCAGATGATGATATTTATCAAGTCCGAAAAGATACGACTTTGCGTTGGGGTAAGCGGGTGAATTACTATAATTGTCATCGAGAAGGTGGCGATTTTGCTTGGCATAAAGACAATTTGGATAAAAGTATAGCCGAAAAAATTAATAAGGATTGGACGCTGCAACCTTATTGGAATATGCCCACCAAATACATCAGACCTGAATATCCAATACCAACTGTTGCAAATGCTAAAACCACACCCGCAGAAGTTGCAAAAACAACGGTTGCAGAAAAGCCACAAAAAGCGGATGACATAGTGATTGCTGACAATATGCTCATTGCGCAGCGTAATAGCGGTGGTTGGGCAAAGACAATTGATGGCAAAACACAACCCGTGCCTTATGATAAAGAATGGACAGCTGTTTTTACGGCTAGCGTTAAAGATGATATTGGGCGCAACGATGCGACGATTGACAACAATGCGACAACCCGAGAAATCTGTCATCTGGCGAAAGTTTATAATGAAACGAAAATTGAAAAATACAAGGATGCTGCCGAGCGAGGTATTGCTTATTCGTTGAAAATGCAGTATAAAAATGGTGGTTTTCCGCAGTTTTTTCCCGAAACATCGGGTTATAGGAAGCATATTACTTTCAACGACGATGCGATGGTCAAGGTACTTCAAACCTTGAAATGGATTTCTGAAAGTAAAGCCCCTTTTGAAATGGTTGGCGAAAAGTACCGTAAAGAAGCTAAACGTGCCGTTGATTTGGGTATAGATATCATCTTAAAAACGCAAATTGTCAGTCGTGGCAGATTGACAATTTGGTGCGCGCAACATGATTTCAAAACCTTAAAACCTGCCAAAGCACGGGCTTATGAATTGCCTTCATTCAGTGGGAATGAAAGTGTTGGCATCATTGAATTTTTGATGAGCCTTGACAAACCGACCCCCTCAGTAAAAAAGGCAATTACAAGTGCCGTGGCATTTTTGGATTCCATAAAAATCACAGGTATTGTCGTTGATCATATTGTAGATGCTTCGCAACCGAAAGGGAAAGACGTGGTTGTTCGACCTGACCCTAATGCGGCACCTGTTTGGGCGCGTTTTTATGACCTTGAAACGCACAAGCCGTATTTCTGTGGACGTGATGGCATCAAAAAAGCGACTTTGGCAGAGATTGAAAATGAGCGTCGTGCGGGTTATGGCTACTACGGAGTTTGGCCCGCTAAATTGTTGAATAAAGATTATCCAAAATGGGTGGTGAAGTGGAAATAGGACTCTATTTTTTGTATAAATAATTGATTACCAACGTGTCGGAACTTTTAAAGTATCCGACACGTTCTTTTTTAGCAATCATCAATAATGGAAGTTATGTTAATTAATCTGAATTTTTCACGGCATTTTCACTTTAATAACTGAAAACGAATACGGCGCAAGTGTCAAAGCCACCGTCTTTCCTTTCACATCAATTGTCGTTTCAGTCGGTGCAATTACTGAGGGGGTGTCCAAAGAGTTGACCGCTTCGAGGTTATCGTTTTTTAAGACAATCAAACGGGCTTTTGTATTAGGCGTTTGGTTTCCATCCAATTTGACTGATGCTGTTTGTGCCTTACCAAGTGTATTGACTATTTTTATAATCAATTCCCCAGTGTTTTTGTCGCGTGTTGCGGACGCATAAAGGCTGTCTTGACCTGTTGCAGGTGCATCGTTTTTATAAACTATGGGTACAACTTGCGTTCCTTTATTGGTCGAAAACAACTTTTGAACTTGATAATTGGCAGTACCATAAGAGCGCAAATTATCGACCCAAATCAAGTTCGGTGTCCATTGCCAACCATCAATATGGGCGAACAAAGGCGCATAAGAAGCCATATTGACGACATCGGCATTGCGCTCAATACCTGTCAAAAAAGCAGCTTCGCCAATGGCTGTGCGCCAATTATTTTTGTTGTCAACGCTGACGGTGTGGTCACTTTGTCCTGCATATTCGCCTGCAAAAACCTTTGAAATACTGTTGCGGTCATATTTATCGTAGCGATTGGCATTGTCTAAAAACCATTGCGGCGTGCGGTAATAGTGTTCATCAATAAAATCGGCTTTCATGCTGCGCAATGCACCGTTCAAATAGTCAAAACGCTCGCCGCTTGGGTCTGTACCACTGCTGCAAACGAGTTTGAAATCGGGGTATTTGTCTTTAATCGCTTTTTGAAAAATTTTCAAACGTTCGAGATATTGTGGACCCCAGTTTTCATTGCCCACACCCATCATTTTGAGGTTAAAAGGGGCGGGATGACCCATTTTTGCACGGACTGAACCCCAAGTAGAAGTTGCTGACCCATTGGCAAATTCAATCAAATCAAGCGCATCTTGCACATAAGGGTCGAGTTCATCCAAGTTCACCATTTCGGCAGAATTGAATTGACACGCCATACCACAGTTCAAAATCGGCAAAGGTTCTGCGCCAATGTCTTCTGAAAGTTGAAAATATTCAAAGAAACCCAAGCCGAATGTTTGGTAATAATCAGGCGTTGGGCGATGCGCAAATTCGTTGTTCCAACGATTGATAATCAATTTTCTGTCTTCAACAGCACCTACCGTTTTTTTCCATTGATAGCGTTGTGAAAGGTCAAAACCTTCGACGATACAACCCCCTGGGAAGCGCATGAATCCAGGTTTCAAATCCGCCAACAGTTGAATCATATCAGCCCGCATTCCGCCTTTGCGCCCTTTCCAAGTATCTGACGGAAACAGCGAAATGATGTCCAAATCTACCGAACCTGTACCTTCAAACCAGATATTGAATTTGCCTTTGGCTGCCCCCTCAGTAGTTGTGAAGTTTGTTTCGCCTTTCACCCATTTCTCCCCCTCAGTAGTGGCAAAAGTCATTTCGCCGCGACCTATAACTACATCCTTTTCATTGACCAATTCAAGGTGTGCTTTGACATTCGGAGCCGTGGCACGGTAGAAAACGGAAAAATCATAGCGCAGTCCTTTTTTGATGCCCATGCCTCTAAAGCCTTCGTTTTGTAAGCCCAAATCGTCTTTTTTATGGTTATTGAGTGCGACATGCACATAACGCGGGTTGTTGGCATGGTTGCCTCGACGGGTCAATATTTGGAATTCTTTTTCTCCAGCAACGGTTTTTTGCCAATAATACTGCCCCGTATCGCTTTTGGTTGTTTTGATTGTCCAACCCATCAAAGGTTTTAAGAACTCGAATGAACGGTTTTTGATGAGTTCAGCATAAATGCCACCGTCTGCGCCGAGGTTGATGTCTTCAAAAAAGATACCCCACATAGTTGGGGAGATATTTGCTGTCGATTTATCCGTTTTGACGGTAAAAGTGGCTGTATTTTGGGCGTTTGCCGACATATTTAGGCAAATAAAGAGTAGGAATAGATGTTGTTTTTTCATAAAAAAATAGAAGTTAGATTAGGTATTAATTCCACAATAGTGGAACTCTTGTTGTTTAGAACTGTGAATGTAAGGCATAAAATCAAAAAGGGCATCATCTGAATATAGATGATGCCCTGGAACTAAAAAAATATGATGTGTGAAATAGTTTGACTATTGTTTTAACACCTTCACATCTAAACCGATTTTAGGCGGACAGATGAAAAGTAAGCCAAAGTTTTGATTGGCAACAACACCTGTGGACATCATTGCAGACAAAGTTGTTGGCGATGTTGGCGACCAACTTGGCGGTGCTGTTGGTGTCACGTCATTGAGGTTGTTGTTGTCGTCCAATATTAAACAATAATCCCCACCTAATACATTGTTGAATTGATAATTGCCTGTATTGGCATCAGCAACAGCGACATCAATGGCGACTGTTCCGCAGTTGCTGCCCGTTTTAGGTACTAATTTTACGTAAGTGGTTTTTCCAATACTCGGTTCACCACTATCGAGTGAGCCATTGGCGTTATAGTCTTGGAAAACCGTTCCTGAAATTGTCCCAACAGGCGGTTGTTGTATCGTAATATATACCGTAGCCGTATCGCAACCCGTTGCATCGCAGACATTATAAATGAAATGGTCTGTACCGACAAAATCAAGGGCTGGTGTATAAGTAAATGTACCATCAGTATTGAAAACCACCGAGCCGTTTTGCGGATTTGTCAACTTTGTATAGGTCAACGCATCGTTTTCTGGGTCATGGTCATTTGTTGCAACGCTACCAGAAACAGATGTATTTTTCAAGGTCGTTTTGGCATCATCAATAGCGATAGGCGGATTATTGGGTAAACCTAAATTCGGTAAAACTTCTACAATTACGGTTGCTGTATCACATTTTGAAGGCAGTTGATTGTCGCATACGGCGTATTTAAAGGTATCAATGCCTACAAAATTAAGATTAGGCGTGTATGTTACCGTTCCATCAGGATTGTAAATAACCAAACCATTGACGGGTGTCGTCACAGGCGTTGGATTACTGAGGGGGTCGCCATCAGGGTCAAAATCATTCGCTTTGACAACTATAAGCACAGGCGTATTGATAGGCGTTTGCGTTGCATCATTATTGGCAATCGGATCATCATTGTCAAATGTTGGCGGCGGCATAACCTCAATTGTTACGCTTGCTGTATCGCATTTAGCAGGCGAACCACTATCACAAACTTGATATGTGAATATATCAGTGCCTACAAAATTCGGATTTGGCGTATAAGTATAAGTACCGTTTGGATTCAAAACAACCAAACCATTCGTCGGATTACTGACGGGTGTTGGGTTGACAACCAATACCGTTCCCTCTGGGTCTTTATCATTCGTCAATACCTGACCTGAAACAGGCGTATTCATCAAAGTATTATTAATGTCTGCGGTTGCGACAGGTGGGTCATTAACAGGATTGATAGTTAAGTAAACAATCGCCGTATCACACAGAACAGGGAAACCTGTATCGCAGACTTGATAAACTAAGGTGTCTAAACCGTTAAAATTCGGGTCAGGTGTATAGATAATCAGCCCAGTTGTCGGATTAATAGATGTTGTACCATGCTTCGGTGCTTCCGTAATGGTGACCGAAGTTGGGTCAATATTGCTGTCAGGGTCAGAATCATTGGCTAATACATCAATACTGAGGGGGGTGTCTTCTGTTGCTATTCCTATATCAAAAGTAGCGATTGGCGGGTCATTGACAGGCGTAACATTGAGATAAACGATAGCGGTATCACATTGCGCTGGTAGCGGCGTACCATCATCGCAAATGCGATAAATCAAGGTGTCCAAACCGTTGAAATTTAGGTCAGGCGTATAAGTAATGGCTCCAGTTGTTGGATTCACAGATGTTGTACCATGCTTCGGTTGTTCCGTAATGGTAACAGAAGTTGGGTCAATATTGCCATCAGAATCTGTATCATTGGCTAATACATCAATACTGAGGGGGGTGTCCTCTGGTGTGGTGCCTGTATTGAAATTCGCAATTGGTGGGTCATTGACAGGATTGATAGTGATAAATACAATAGCTGTATCACACAATGCTGGCGTACCGAGGTCGCAAACTTGATAAATCAAGGTGTCTAAACCGTTAAAATTCGGGTCGGGGGTATAAGTAATCTCACCCGTTGTTGGATTAATAGACGTTGTACCATGCCTCGGTTGTTCTGTAATAGTCACCGAAGTTGGGTCAATATTCGTATCTGGGTCAGTATCATTAGCCAGGACATCTATACCGATAGGCGTATCTTCAAGTGTTGAAACACTATTGAGATTGGCTACGGGTGGCGCATTACAAACAGATGA
The DNA here is from genome assembly GCA_031367705.1 of Saprospiraceae bacterium. GTDB lineage: Bacteria > Bacteroidota > Bacteroidia > Chitinophagales > Saprospiraceae > JAAFJT01. The sequence goes on from JANLQI010000302.1 coordinate 23,204, forward strand.
GTTGACGGATACCACTTGATTACAAGTGAGCGAACAGGAGCTTACAACCGTGACCAAAGTGAGTGTAAATGAGCCAGCAGCCCCTGCACTAACTGTAACGTTTTGGGCGTTTGTGGCACTCGTTATCGTCCCATTACCAGATATTGACCATGTATAAGAGTCATAGCCCACGGGGCCTGCATAAGAATGTCCTGTTGAAGTCGTACAAACAGTCGTTGCCCCTGTAATAGAGCAAGCGGGTGTTACAGGTACAAGTGCAGAACTGGTATCAATTTGGTTACCAAACCACCACGTATTGATGGTGTTTAAGTCGCCAAAAGCTTGTACTGTCCATTTATGGGCTGGAGGGGCAACACCCGCAACAACATTGGATTTTGGTTCACCAGGACCTGAAAGACCTGAAATATTCGTATCATCGTACCGAAACTTGAGGATATGTGAAGGGCTCGGGGTTGGGCGAATAGATGAAATATTGAAACCCGTCGGGTTAAATTCTACATCATAAACAGGGAAATGAACCAAACCTTGAATGTAGGTTAGGTAAATCGGTACAACGACATTGGTGGCGACAGTTACACCCAAGCCATTCTTACCATCCCACGTTAAACACCGTTTGTAAGGAGCGGACTCGCTGCCTCCTGGGGTGACTGTTTGATAGAGCAGAACATCGGCTGTTCCGGTATCATACTTACCTGCTCCAGAGGCAGTATCAAAATCTAAAAGAACTTGTACTAAACCAGATTGAGTCGTTGAATAAGAAATACATTTCGTTGAACTTCCTGTACAATTCACGACAAATGGTATTTGCCCAATCGCACCAACGGTTCCCGTAGGGTAAACCGCTATGTCTGGATTATTTAAAAATAACTTGTATTGAGCCAGTGTACTATTGACGCCGGATACTGATTTTCGGTCGCTAGTGATATTGCCAGTATTCGCAACACCATATTGATTGAAAGCCAAATTAAATGATAGCCCTCGGAAACCTGAATTTAAAAAATCCACCTTGTTGACAAATCCATCATCAGCATAAGTATAGATATGTCCATTGAACGGACGGTCAAAATATGTGTATGTTGCATCTGAACCATGGCTAATGGAAGGTGTACGGAACGCCCATTTTTTCGACCAAATCCGACCATCGTGTGCTGTTGCACCAGACGCTACTGTAATATCCCAATATTTGATGGCAATAAAACCAGCAGTGGCAGTGGCAGTGGGACTATCACTGAATTCTACATAATAGTCGCCCACAGGCGCACCCACAGCAGGCGTATAGGTGAAGGGTGTATAACCACTTGCTCCGACAACTGGCACAGGCCCTGCATTCGCCAAAGCCCAAGTATTGGCATTGGCAGTCGTATTATCTACTTTTTGAGGACCAAAAACGATATTACCGTTGGGGTCTTTGACCCTGAAATAATAGGCTGTAGTGATCAATGTACCATCATCAGCATTTGCCGTCGAAGTTTGTTGTGAAAAGCCGAAATGGACTTTTTCGGTAGTTGGATCAGAGATGTGAATATGCAAACGACTATCAGCAAGGGCATTATAACCTGCAAACGTACCATAAATAGATGCGCAAGTGTATAACATCGTTACATCCGTGTTTGCAGGAGCGAGCTGCTTGATGCCCTCTGCGGTCATATTAGATATGGATGTAGCAAAAAGTAAAAACCCCAAAACCCATTTGTTAACGGTTCGTGAAAAATTATCCGTAAAGATAGAATGGTGAATTGATGGGTGAATTGATGGGTGAATTGTGTAGTTCTCAATCATTAAAATATCGTTTTTGTCGTTTAAATGTCTCTTGTTTTTGATATTTAAACACGTTGCTATGTTTATTAGAAATCCCAAATGCATTGTTTTCAAAGGCTATGCCACAAAAAATCAAATGTATTTAATACCCTAAGATTGTTAAAAATAACTTTTTAAACCTTGTGACAGGTTTAATCCAGTAAACAGGTGTTTAAAAATGAAAAAAGGTCATCAAGCAAGCACTTGATAACCTTTTTAAAATTATTACATCACATCAAAGATAATAGATTTTATACCCCCTCAGTATATGTCAATTTTTTACTGTTTTGGCGGCAAAAGCACCTTGTCAATCACATGCACCATGCCATTAGATGCCTTCACAGAAGCAATAATAGTGGCATCATTGATACTCACCTTACCGTCTTTGACCGTAATTTTAGCATTACCACCATTCACCATACCGAGCGTTTGACCGTCTGTGAAACTGCTGGCATCTAAGGCAGACAGTGTTACATGGTATTGCAAGATATCGGCTAAGTCATCTTTCTTATCGGGTTTGAGTAAACCTTCAACCGTTCCTGCGGGTAATTGACTGAATGCGGCATTGGTTGGTGCAAAAACAGTGAAAGGGCCTGCATTGGACAACACGTTCACCAAATCGGCAGCTTGAACGGCCTTCACCAATGTTGTATGGTCTGGAGAAGCAATGGCAACTTTAACCACGTCTTTTTGTGACACATCGTCTTCTACGGCTGATTGACCGCCACCTACGGCAGATGAGACATCACTTGTGGCAGTTTGGGCTTGTTCGCCACCGCCTTGGCAACCCATTAAAAAAGTCGTTGACACGAAGAGGATTGAGAGAACTACATTTTTCATTAGAATGATTTTAAGTTTTAAAAAGAAGAATTTTTTCACAGACAAAGCTATAAACACCCATTTTACTGAGGGGTGATGAAAGTCATAGAACAAGATGATATTAAAAGATAAAAAGGTCTTTTATTATCAACGACATTTGCACCATACTTTTACATTTAAAAATAATTGCGTTATGACAATACAAACAAGTGATTCAGTAGGAAAAATAGTTGCAAAAGACTATCGCGCAGCCGATGTTTTTCACAAACAAGGTATTGATTTTTGTTGTGGTGGCAAGAAGTCGCTACAGTCGGCATGTGCCGAAAAAGGCTTAGATACTGAGGGGGTCGTTGCTGCCTTGAAAGAAGCCTTAGCAGATGATACACAAGCATTTACAGCGTTTGACGATATGCCATTAGACGAACTCGCAAGGTATATTGAGGATAAACACCATGCTTATGTGCATCAAAACTTGCCCATTTTGAAGCATTATGTGGACAAAGTGGCGCATACACACGGCGGAAATTATCCCGAATTGGTGACGTTGTACGATGTTTTTTCAGAGACTTATGAAGACCTCCAATTCCACATGGAAAAAGAGGAACGTATGATTTTTCCTTATGTGCAAACGTTGGTCAAAGCCGAGCAAAGTGGCACAGCATTGCCTTCTGCACCTTTTGGTTCAGTTGCCAATCCGATAAGGGTGATGACCGATGAGCATGATACTGAGGGGGACAGATTTCGGCGTATTCGGACTTTGCTCAACGACTACGAAGTGCCGCGATATGCGTGTATGACTTGGCGGGTGATGTTGCAAAAGTTGGAAGAATTTGAAAAAGACTTGCATCAACATATTCATTTGGAGAATAACATTTTATTTCCAAAAGCAGAAAGGTTAGAAAGTTTGGTTGCAAGGGCATAGGGAATGATGAATGATAAACGATGAATGATGCAGGGCATTAATTTCTCGTAACTGTTTGAAATTCAATACACTGCATCATTTATAATTAATTACTTAAATTTGTGGCTCAATATTAATACTAAAAACTATGTTTTCTAAGACATGTGAATACGCCATTCGAGCCATCATTTACATTTACAACAAGTCAAATTCGGGTGAATGTAAAGTAGGAATAAAGGAAATAGCGACTGAAATACAATCGCCAGAGCATTTTACGGCTAAAATATTGCAATTATTGAGCCGTCAAGAAATCGTTTCCTCAACGAAAGGGCCGAATGGCGGATTTTACATGAACAACCGACAAGGGCAATTAAATCTTTTAGAAATCGTGAAAGCAGTTGATGGCCCCCACTTTTTCACAGGCTGCCTCTTGGGTTTGAGTCAATGCGACGAAACCAAACCCTGCCCTATTCACACCCAATACAAACCCATTCGGGATAAAATGAAACTCATGTTGTCGAGTACAACGGTTGAGAGCCTCGCGACGAAATTCGATGGAGGCTTGGTATTTCTGTCTAAATAATCCTTTCTGTCGTAGTGAGGCAGTGACTTCAAGTCACTGCCTCACTTGCTATTACGCCACAGTCCTCCACTCAGATTTTGTCTTAAATCACCTTTTCCCATGATTTTTATCATCAAAACCGATAAAAAATAGCTCGTGCTTTGCTGCATCAAAATAAAGGATAAAAAACTCTTTTATTATTTTACTCCACAATGGAAGTCTAAAGTGTCCAATATTTTACAAAACTGTTGAATATGAACGCTTTGAAAATTCATCATTTATCATTCATTATTTATCATTTTTTAAAATCGCCTATTATGAAAAGGTTCTCCTTAATAATTCTGCTTTTTAGTGTCCTTGCTTGGGGTATCTCTTGCGGCAACGACGGTGCGGCTGAACGCAAAAAAGATGAGCCGTTTGACCTCGCCAAAGTCGAAGAGCAGCCCGAAGTGCACGGCACTGAAATCAAAGAAGTCAAATTGACCAATCCACTTGACAAAACAATGATTACGTCTGGAAAGGGCATTTATGACTTAAAATGTGGGGCTTGTCACAAGCTCACGGATGAAAAACTCGTCGGCCCGGGTTGGAAAGGTGTCTCCAAACGCCGTCAACCTGTTTGGATTATGAACATGATTACAAACGTTGACATGATGCTCGAAAAAGACCCCGAAGCGCAAAAGTTGCTTGAACAATGTCTCGTTCGGATGCCGAATCAAAACATTTCGGAAAAAGAAGCCCGTGATATTGTTGAGTTTATGCGCCAAAACGACGGGGAAAAGTAAACAGTACCCCCCTCAGTATTTTTGATGAAATCCAATCCATTCTCTTAAAAAAAAGTAGTGAATCAATGAAAAATCACATTCTCAAATTCTTAGCGGCTTGTATCATCCTGTCTGTTGGTTTCAGTACTCAAAGCTGTAAGCCCAAAGATGCCGGCTCAGCAGTATCAGGCGATGCGGCACAAAAAGTCTATGTCGCTCCTGGCAAAAAAGACGAGTTTTATAACTTCGTTTCAGGTGGTTTTAATGGTCAAATGGCTGTTTATGGCATTCCATCAGGTCGTTTGCTGCGTATTATCCCTGTTTTTTCCGTTTTTCCTGAAAACGGTTACGGGTATAGCGAAGAGACCAAACCCATGTTAAACACTTCTCATGGCATGGTGCCTTGGGATGACCTGCATCATATCGCCTTGTCGCAAACAAAAGGCGAACACGATGGCCGCTGGGCTTTTGCCAATGGCAACAATACGCCCCGTATTGCAAAGGTTGATTTGAAGACTTTCCGCACCACCGAAATCATCGAATTGCCCAATTCTGGTGGTAATCACTCATCGCCTTTTATCACTGAAAACACGGAATATGTCGTGGCGGGCACCCGTTTTTCTGTGCCTGTTGGTGAAAATTTAGATGTGCCGATTAGCTCTTTTAAGCAGAATTTCAAAGGCTATCTCAGCTTCGTGAGTGTTAGCAAAGAAGGTCAAATGGATATTGCTTTCCAAATCAAAACGCCTGGGGTCAGCTATGACTTGTCACATGCGGGAAAAGGCAAATCAGCTGATTGGTTCTTTTTCTCTTGCTACAATACCGAGCAAGCCCATACGCTTTTAGAAGTCAATGCTTCGCAAAAAGATAAGGACTTTATCATGGCGGTCAATTGGAAAAAAGCAGAAGAATACCTGAAACAAGGCAAAGGTAAAAAGATGAAAGCGCGTTATGCCCACAATGTGTATGATGAAAAAACACATTCAGCGACTTCTACTATGAAAGAAGAAGTTATGACTTTAGACCCAAAAGATTGCCCCGACATGCTGTATTTTATGCCTTGTCCTAAGTCACCGCATGGTTGCGACACTGACCCGACAGGCGAATACATCGTCGGTAGTGGTAAATTGGCTGCTGTCGTTCCTGTGTTTTCTTTTACAAAAATGCTAAAAGCGATTGCTGATAAGGCATATGATGGCAATTTTGACGGTATTCCAGTGTTGAAATACGATGCTGTTTTACATGGCGAAGTTCAAAAACCAGGTTTAGGGCCGTTGCACACTGAATTTGACGGTAAAGGCAATGCTTATACTTCGTTTTTCGTATCGCCTGAAATCGTGAAATGGGATTTGGCGACATTGAAAGTCCTTGACCGTGTGCCGACTTATTACTCTGTGGGTCACTTGAGTATCCCGGGCGGTTCTTCTGTGAAACCACATGGCAAATACATGATTGCTTATAATAAAATTACAAAAGACCGCTATTTGCCAACGGGACCAGAACTCGCACAATCGGCTCAGATGTATGATATTTCAGGCGATAAAATGAAACTTTTGCTCGATTTTCCAACGGTTGGTGAGCCGCATTATGCCGAAGCCATTCCTGCAAATTTGGTCGCACCGAACAGCGTAAAGATTTATAAAATCGAGGAAAATCAACACCCTTACGTTTCAAAAGGTGAAGCGCAAACCAAAGTCGAGCGCAAAGGCAATCAAGTACACGTATATATGACGTGCATTCGCTCGCACTTTACGCCCGACAATATTGAAGGTGTGAAACTCGGCGATGAGGTCTATTTCCATCTAACGAATCTTGAACAGGATTGGGATGTGCCACATGGTTTTGCCGTTCGCGGTTCTGCCAATGCTGAAATTCTCGTCATGCCAGGCGAAACACAGACCTTGAAATGGAAACCTGATGCGGTGGGCGTGATACCTATTTATTGTACCGACTTCTGTTCTGCATTACACCAAGAAATGCAAGGTTATGTGCGCGTTTCTCCTGCGGGCAGCAATGTCGCTTTGAGATGGGGAACGGGTGATAAAGCACCGAAAGATGCGTCAATTGGCTTGAAATAACAATTAAAATGAATACTAACTTGACGCAAGTTCGAAAACTTGCGTTAAGTTATACCAACATAAAAAGTCATTTTTATTATGAAAAACATTACGAAAACGTCTCGTATCGTCATTGCCTTAGCATCCGTGGCGATGTTAGACTCATATCTTTTCCCATTGTGGCGCATTGATTTGTGGGCACCACAATACCCCGAAGGTTTATCCATGCAAATTTGGCACAACAGAATCGGCGGCGATGTGGACATCATCAACGGCTTGAACCACTACATCGGTATGCGGCACATCAAACAAGAGATGTTCCCTGAATTTGGCATTTTGCCCATTTTGATTGCCCTTTTTGCTGCCTTCGGTTTGGTCGTCGCTCTGGTTGGTAAACGCAGTTTACTAATCGCTTTTTTAGCGTCAATGGTCGTAGCGGGTGTCGTGGCATTGGGCGATTTTTACCGTTGGGGCTACGATTATGGTCATAACCTCGACCCAAGCGCAGCGATAAAAGTACCTGGAATGTCCTATCAACCGCCTGTGATTGGCTATAAAGCATTGCTCAATTTTGGCGCATATTCTGTGCCTGATATTGGTGGATGGATATTCATTGGCGGCGGTCTTATCATCGCAGGCATGTTGGCTTATGAATACTATTTGGATAAAAAACAAGTAAAAAAAGGTGTCATCGCTTCGATTGCCGTCATTTTACCCCTGTTTTTTAGCAGTTGTTCATCAGAAACAGAACCCATAAACTACGGCAAAGAGGCGTGTCATTTCTGTAAAATGACTATTGTGGACAACAAATTTGGCACAGAACTCATCACCACAAAAGGTAAAGTCTTTAAATTCGACGACCTGCATTGCATGGTCGGCTACATGAAACGCGACAATGTGCAAGAAGCCGACATGAAGCACATCGTTGTCAATGATTTTAATAGCGGCGGTGCGCTTCTTCCTGTCCAAAATGCGTATTTTCTAAAAAGTGAAACCTTCAAAAGCCCGATGCGAGGCGACATAGCCACATTTAAAAATGAAGTGGAAGCCGCAAAATATAAGCCTGCCGATGCAAAGGTGATGACATGGACAGAGGTTTTTAGCAGCTTATAGCAGGGTTCAGTTTACAGATTTACGAAATCTTCAAGATTTCGTAAATCTAAATGAGACAAAACCACCCCCTCAGTATATTGGTTAATTTCCAATAAAAAACGGAAAAAAATTATCCATTATCCACTATCAACTATCCACTATAAAAAACGCCTTTTACATGAAAAATTTTATAATTCTCCTTTTAGGGTTTTTACCCATAATCGCTTTCGCTCGAAAGATAGAAGTCGTAAACGGCAGTTCTATAAAACAAGCGATGGCATTGGCACAACCGTATGATACTATTTTGGTCAAAAATGGCTATTATGCTGAAAATCAAATAGTTGTAAACATACCCCTCAGTATAATTGGCGAAAACTTCCCTATTATTGATGCCCAATATCAAAATGAAATATTTACGATTAAATCGAATGACGTGATTGTTAAAGGTTTTCATTTGATGAATATTGGTAAAACGTCAATGATAGATTGGGCAGCGGTTAAGGTGTTGGAATCCCAAAATGTACACGTCATCGGCAACCATATTCAAGAAGGTTACTTCGCCATTTACTTTTCTGCTTCGCATCATTGCACTGCCGAAGGCAACCTCATCGAGGGCAAACCTGCCGAAGAACAGAACACAGGTAACGGTATTCACGGATGGAAATGCGACAGTTTACTCATCAAAAACAATCAAATCAGAGGGCAACGTGATGGCATTTATCTTGAATTTGTCACCAATTCATTGATTGAGAACAATCTTTCAACAAACAATATTCGCTACGGTTTGCACTTTATGTTCTCGCACAACGATACTTATACAGACAATACGATTCGAGACAATGGGGCAGGCGTTGCCGTTATGTACACACGTCACGTCACGATGTTGCGCAATCATTTTGACCACAATTGGGGCAGCGCGGCTTACGGTTTGCTCTTGAAAGATATTTCGGACAGTCATATTGAAAACAATACTTTTAACAACAACACCGTCGGTATTTTTATGGAAGGCACGAGCAGAACGACCGTTTTGCACAACCAATTCCATGAAAACGGTTGGGCAGTTCGCGTACAAGCGAGTTGCGATGACAACTCATTTATAGAAAATAATTTTACGGCAAATACATTTGATATTTCAACAAACGGCATGACAACGCTCAATAAATTTGATAAAAACTATTGGGATAAATACGAAGGTTATGACCTAAATCACGACGGCATAGGCGACGTTCCCTATCATCCTGTAAGCCTTTTTGCTTCAATAATTGAGCAAATGCCACATGGTTTGATGCTTTTACACAGTTTTATGGTCAATTTGATGGAACGCGCCGAAAAGATTTTTCCAAGCCTAACGCCCGAAGATTTGGTGGACGGACAACCCATGATGAAACCAATTTTACAAAAAGACACCCCTCAGTATTTAGCAAATAAAAACGGTATCCAATGATAGATATTCAAAATATAAGCAAACGATTTGGCAAATTACAAGCCCTCGACAGCGTGACTGCAACCTTCAACGAAGGTCAAGCCGTTTCGCTCATCGGACCCAATGGTTCGGGCAAAACGACCTTGATTAAGTCACTGCTCGGCATGGTTATTCCCGATTCGGGTACTTTGCGTTTTAAAGGTATAGACGTGACAACGTCGAGCGATTATCGGAGTGACATCGGTTATATGCCTCAAATTGGGCGTTATCCCGACAATATGCGCATCAGTCAAATTTTTGATATGATGATTGATTTGCGGAAAAAACACGGTTCTAAACTTGATGAAGAATTGTTAAACGCTTTTGACCTTAAAAAACAATTCGACAAACCGATGCGGACGCTTTCGGGGGGTACGATTCAAAAAGTCAGTGCCTGTCTCGCTTTCCTTTTTGACCCCTCAGTATTGGTGCTTGATGAACCCACCGCAGGACTTGACCCTGTCGCTTCTGAAATATTAAAAGCCAAAGTTTTAAAAGAAAAAAACAAAGGGAAATTGATTTTGATGACCTCGCATATCCTCAGCGATTTGGAGGATATGACAACCGATGTCATGTATTTACAAGACGGCAAACTGCAATTTTTCAAACCCGTCGAAGCCCTAAAAGCGGCGACAAACGAAACCCGTTTGGCACGTGCCATTGCCGCCGTTATGACAGAAGGTGTGCGTTTTCAAATGAATGGTCATATTAAAAACTTGCCGCAAGTTCCAAACTTGCGGCAAGTTGAAACTAAAATCTAATTAACAATGAAAATCATCCGTTACGTCCTTTACGACATACTCCGCAGCCGCATGATTATCGGCTACACTGCTTTTTTGCTGCTCATTTCTGCGGCTCTTTTTGCGACAGAAACCAACTCGTCAAAAAGCGTATTAAACCTTTTAAACATCGTTCTCATCATCGTTCCGTTGGTCAGCGTTATTTTTACGACTATACATTATTACAATTCATATCAATTCATCGAACTGATGCTGGCACAACCGATTGAGCGCATTAAATTGCTGATTTGCGAGTTTGCAGGTGTCATTCTCTCACTTTCTGCCGCTTTTTTAATCGGCATCGGCATCCCTGTTTTGATATTTTCGGCTGATGGCGCGGGCATTTCGCTGCTGCTATCAGGCGTTTTATTGACTTTTATCTTTTCAAGTATCGCCTTTTGGGTGGCTGCTGTCACGCAAGACAAGGCGAAAGGCATTGGCGTTGCGCTGATGTTGTGGTTCTATTTTTCCTTGATTTATGACTTTCTCATCTTGTTTTTGATGTTTACATTTAGCGATTACCCGCTTGAAAAAGCGATGTTGGGCTTCACGGCTTTGAATCCGATAGATTTAGGCAGAGTATTCGTCATGCTTCAAATGGATGTTTCAGCGATGATGGGTTATACAGGGGCGATTTACAAGCAGTTTTTCGGTTCGGCATTGGGCATGAGTTTCGCTTTTGGCGTGATGATATTGTGGGCAGTTGTACCGTTGTATTTTGCGATTCGGGTGTTTAAGAAAAAAGATTTTTAAAATTCTCTCACCGCATTTTTGTCACGAAAATTAAGGAATACAGGGCTTTTTGTCCCCCTCAGTATCCATAGCATTTTTAAAAGAAATATATTAAATACCAAAAAATGGGAAAATACGACCGTTTACTGCTTATTTTCTACCGTTCACTTGCATCTCCGATTAAAGTGCTGCTATCTTTGTGAGGTCAAAACGCAAGACGGGGTTCAATTAAAGCTTTTTTAGTCGCTCACAGTTTTGCACAATGAAACATTATAACAATCATTTCTTACAAACAATTATTTCTTAAAATTTTTAAATCTTAACATCTATGAAAAACTTACAAGCACTTGCCACAGAATTGGCATCAGGTAAAATGACGCTTCTCGTTGCTAACGACATGCTTAACATCAAAGGCGGCAAAGGCTGCGGTGGCGGCTCAAGTAAATCGAAAAAGTCAAAAAAATCTAAGAAGTCGAAAAAATCACGTAAATCAAATAAAGGCGGCGGTTATGGCTGTGGTTGCGGCTATAATTGGTAGTACTGATTTCCTCTTTTCTTTAAAAGCCTCTGTTCAAAAAGCAGGGGCTTTTGTATATCCTCAAATATGGTTTATCTACAAAAAAACAAACTGTTATTATAAATATTTTTACGTGTACAATTTGTTTTTATTTCATTTTGATATATACCGTAAAAAAGGAAAATGCAACCGTTTGCCAATTATTTATAACCGTTTTCTTTGGAATTCAATTTATTCGTTGCTATATTTGTACCGTTCAAGAGATTAAGTATTGTGCTTTTGAAAAGTTTTGAATATTACAATGCCTTATCTTTTGGCTGAAACTTATTTTCTAATTCTTTAACTAAAATCAAATTTCTATGAAGAACTTGCAAACACTTGCCAACGAATTGGCAGCGAACAAAATGACGCTTCTTGTCACTAACGACATGCTTAACATTAAAGGAGGCGGTGGCTCTAAAAAGAAGTCAAAGAAGAAGTCTAAGAAAAAATCTAACAAAGGAGGCGGTGGCTGCTGCTGTTGGTAATTTCAAAGACCAGTAAAAAAACGAACCCTTTGCTTTTCGGCAAGGGGTTTGTTTGTTTAACCAAAAGTATAATGTCTTATGAGAAAATTTCAATTATCAAAACAATATCGCTTCACAACTACGGAAGACCTTAACGAAAGCGATTCAACAATAGCTGTGCAACTGAAAAGTGGTGAATGCTACGGCTTACTCGACACCGCTTCGAGTGAGTGCATTATCATAAATGATACGATGTATCAGTTCCTCAAACAATACGAAACGCCCAAAACGCTTGAAGAAGTCGCTCAGTTTTTTGCCACAACCTTTGATAGCGCCCTTGACGAAGTTCTCCCGATTGTCAAAAAATTTTTCAAAGAGATGACAGAACGTGGTGTTATTCTCAATCCTAAAAAAGTGGAACGTTCTGAAACGCCCGAACCTTACACCACAGGTACGTTGATAGACCACTATCGCATCGAAAAAAACTTATCTGTCAACCTGCCTTTAGAAGTTTATAAAGCAACAAATACATATAATAATCAAATTGTTGTTCTTAAATTATTGCGTATTCCTACCCATTTATCGCAAAAACATATAGAAGTATGGCGAAAGAAATTCAGAAAAGAGTTTAAAATTCAAAAAATACTGAGGGGTCACCCTTACATCTGCAACCTCATAGAATTGAAACTCGATTATGCCGTTTCGGAGTGGATTGAAGGCATCAGTTTGCGCAGACGTTTAGACGAAGGTGTTGCACCTTCGGCATTATTGCGTGATTCATTATTGCAGCAAATCCTTGAAACTTATGCTTTTATGCACTATAAAAATATTTTACATGGTGACGTACATTTTAGTAATATTCTTTTGTCAAACGACACAATGATAAAAATCATTGATTTCGATTTGGCGCACCGATTGACCAAAAAGAAAAAGTCTCCTTCTGTACGTGGCGGTATGCCCGATTTTATACCACCTGAAAATATTCGTTTTGATGCCTTTGAAATTGTTAAAGGCAAAGCCAATTACTGTACAGAGGTCTATCAATTAGGTATTATTGCTTATTGGATGACATATGGTAAATTACCTTTTGGCGGTGATACATGGCAGGATTTGGCAACAAATATTTTGAAAAATGGTATTGACTTCCCAACTTTAAGTGCTTCTGGCGACCCTGTTTCGCCTAAAATGAAGGCGTTTTTAGAGAAAAGCCTTGCAAAAAAGCCTAAAAACCGGTTCACTTCGGCTATAGAAATGAATACGGCTTTCAAGAAAATCATTACAAAAATTAGGGGTTGACTGCATTTTAACCCACCGAGATTGCCAATATTTTTACCTAAAGCAAAAGTATAGGCTTACCTTTGCGTGAAATTTTTAATCGAATAAAATCTGTTTTTTCAAAATTTCAAGCAAAAAGTGCTTGATTTACTGTTGAGGTACGAAATCCCGACTTAATCGGGAAGGGGGTGCCTTTCGGTAAAACCAATTGTAAATTTAAGATATGACAAAGGAAGTATTTATCGTCTCCGCCGTTAGAACACCAATTGGCAGTTTTGGCGGTACATTGGCAGACGTTTCAGCAACAAAGTTAGGCTCAATCGCTATTCGTGGCGCACTCGAAAAAGCGGGTATTTCTCCAGAAGAAGTCAATGATGTCATCATGGGCAACGTGGTTTCTGCCAATTTAGGGCAAGCACCCGCCCGTCAAGCTGCAAAAATGGCTGGATTACCCGATGGCGTGAACTGCACAACCGTCAATAAAGTCTGCGCTTCGGGCATGAAAGCAACGGCTTATGGCGCACAAAGCATTATGTTGGGTTATGCCGATATCGTCGTCACAGGCGGTATGGAAAATATGTCTCAAATCCCGTTTTATATCCCAAAAGCGCGTTTTGGCTACAAATATGGCAATGGCGAACTCATTGACGGTCTGTCAAAAGATGGTTTATTGGATGTGTATGACCAAATAGCGATGGGTGTTTTTGCAGACCGCACGGCTGCGAAATACGGTTTTTCAAGAGAAGAACAAGACGCTTTTGCCATCAGTTCCTACAAAAAATCGGCTGCGGCTACTGAGGGGGGGCGTTTCAAAGATGAAATCGTTGGTGTAGAAATCTCATCACGTAAAGGCACGTTTATGATGTTGGAAGACGAGGAATATAAAAGTGTCAATTTTGATAAAATACCAACGTTGCGCGCTGCCTTTTCAAAAGATGGCACAGTGACAGCAGCCAATGCCTCAACCATCAATGACGGTGCTTCTGCCCTCGTTTTGGCAAGTGGTGAAGCGGTTAAACGCTTGAATTTGAAACCAATCGCTCGCATCGTTTCTTTTGCCGACGGGGAACACGCACCCGATTGGTTTACAACAGCACCCACTGTTGCCGCGCCAATTGCATTGAAAAGAGCTGGTTTGACACTCAACGACATCAGTTATTTTGAAGTCAATGAAGCCTTTGCGGTCGTACCGATGACCTTTGCAAAAGTGATGGGTTTTGACCCCGCATTGATGAATATCAACGGTGGTGCTTGCTCTTTAGGACATCCGCTCGGTTGTTCAGGGGCGCGGATTTTGACGACTTTGAATGGTGTTTTGCATCAGCAAAATGGTCGTTATGGCATGGCTGCTATCTGTAATGGTGGCGGTGGTGCTTCGGCTATGATTATTGAGAAATTGTAAATTGCACAGGTATAGTAAACAGAAATTTGATTGGTTTTTTATTTTTTTGGAAAAAAATAAAAAACCAATCAAATTTCTGTTTACTATACCTTTAAGCCACCTCTCCCCCACAAGACGACCCCGCCCCTGCTGTACAACCATAACAATGTTGGTTCAAAACAATGTTACGATTCAGCAACGCATCAAAATCAAAATCCCGAATATGCACCCCCTCAGTAGAGACACGCAAATCGAGCATTTGATTGAAATCACAATCGTACATATAGCCGTCCCAACTCACTGAAATGGTGTTGCGGCACATCACATTTTCAATCGCCGCCGCATTGAAAGCATTGACCAAGGTGTGCATATACTCCTCGTAATTATGAGATTCAATCAAATAATCCAAAAATCGCGAAATCGGCATATTGGTTATGGCAAAAAGGCTGTTAAATTCCACATTAAAACGCCGTTTGAGCTGCTGTTTAAACTCCTTTTCCAAACCCATTTGCGAACCTGGCAAAAATGCACCTGTTGGATTATAGACCAAATCGAGGGTCAAGCCACTCCCCTCTTTGCCATAACCAACGGCATTAAGTTTTTGCAAAGCGGTAATTGAGTCTTCAAAAACGCCATCACCACGCTGCGAATCTGTCCGTGTTTTTGAAAAATATGGCAATGACGAAACAATATGCACTTGATTTTCAGCAAACCATTTCGGCAAATCATGGTATTTTGGATTGGCTTCGATGATGGTCAAATTGCATCTATCCATTACTGTTTTACCCAATTTGCGACATTCTTCTACAAACCAACGAAAATGAGCGTTCATTTCTGGCGCACCGCCTGTAATGTCCACCGTTTTGATGTCGTATTTTTTCAGAATATCCAAGCAGATTTCAAGCGTTTCACGGTTCATATTTTCCACTTTCTTATCAGGACCTGCATCTACATGACAATGTGCGCACGTCTGATTGCAGAGTTTACCAATATTGATTTGGAAAATATCTATGCTCGTCGGTTTGAATGGTGTGTAGCCATTGTCCGCCACTTTTTTGGCAAATGACGGAAATTTTTCATCTACAAGTTCTTGACCATTCAATACTTTTAGTTGAAAAAAAGTATCGGACAGTTGATTACCTGTAACTGAGAGCGATTTTGTTCTTTGATGTATTGACATAATTAAGTGAAAAATTAAAAGTGAAAAGTGAAAAGAGCCGTGAAAAGTGAATTACAGCTTACGCCTATTTTTCACTTTTCATTTATAACTTTTCATTTACATAAGTTTTTCCTTGGCGTGTTTCATCATTTGCGTTGAAAAAACAAGCGTTATTCCTGCTTTCATGGCAGCTGTTACATGTACCGCTTCCATCATTTGTTCCTCATCTGCGCCTTGCTTGATGCACTCACTTGTGTAGGCATCAATGCAGTAAGGACATTGCAAAGCATGGGCAACGGCTAAGGCAATCAAGGCTTTTTCGCGGATGCTCAATGCCCCCTCAGTACCTGTGGCTAAACCATAATAATCGAAGAATTTTTTAGCCAATTCGGGCTGCCACTCCCCTATATTACCGAACTGTTTGAGGTCTTTTTCTGGTTCGAAGTATTGCTTCTCTTTACTCATTGTTTAAGTTGTTTTATTTTATTTTAAAAAATGTATTTCAAACCCAATTGCCCTTGTGTACGCGACGAAATCGGGTCATATTGATACGGATTTGTACTCGGATTGTCAAAACGATATTGCGGTTTGTTGTTTTCAACCTTTACAAAAGTAATGAGCGAATAACCCGCATTCGTTGTATTTGGCACAAAATACTGTCTGCCCCACGTTTTAGAAATCCAATTGCTCAAATTGATAACATCCAATGAAATCTGGATGCGTTGCTGATTTTTAAAGACAAATTGCTGCATAATCCGCATATCCAACTGCTGATTCCATGGGCTGCGACCGCCGTTCCGTTCGACATAATTGCCTCTTCTGGATTTTAGATAACTGTCTTTTTCGATATAATTATTCAAATTATCCCATTGTGTCGCCGCCGCTAATGTGACTTGACCCGCCGAATTTTTGACATCTATCAAGCCGCTTTCCTCAAAATTGCGGGGTACATATATCAAATCATTCGTCGGCGAACCGTCTCGATTGGCATCACCTGAATAAATATAGCTGAAAGGTACGCCCGATGCCGCCACATAGACCATCGAAATCGTCGTCGGCAAGTTTTCTTTTATCTTAAAATTCCAAGACGTTGTGCCGATGATGCGATGCCGAATATCAAAATTGGAGTAACTCAAACGCGGATTATTGGGGTCAAGTGTTTGATTCCATTCCCAATTCGCTTGTGGCGATACCCGCACACCGTTCGCAAGGTCTTTTGATTTGCCGTAGGTATAACTCACCGAAGTTGTCCAATTTTCGCTTGTTTTACGAACAGTTGAAGCAATATTATAGCGATACCCTTGCGATGTATTGGTGACGACAAACACACTCGTGAAGCTCGGATTCACCTTTTCACCCGAAAAATATGGGCGATTGTCCCACGTACTGAGGGGCACTGACGTTTGCTTCAAATTGCGGGTTTCGAACTTTGTATCTTGAATTGTTTTTGTAAAAACCCCTTCAACACTAAATGACCAACCTTTGCCCAAAGTGGCATCAAAAGCCAAGTTGTTGCGCCAAACTTGCGGCAACCGCAAATTGGGATCAAGCAAATTGACTTCGCGCTGAAAATTGCCTTGAAGTGCCGTCAATTCATTCACCGACGACAACAACGGAACGACTTTCCCCGCCGGGCGATAATCCACATTGCCATAGTGATTGCCGTCGTACAAAAACGGATAGGTCAGCCAAGCAAACGGCATACGCCCGACAAAAATGCCTGAGCCCCCCCTCAGTATAAAACGGTTTTCAGGGTCAAATTTGTAGTTAAAACCCAAACGCGGGGCTAAAGCATACTTATTTTTAAGTTGTTCTTTAAATTCTGAAAATTCTGGCGTGTTGGTAATATCGGCATTGGCAACAGGTTTTGTTGGAAAAATAGACCCATCCAAGCGCAAACCGTAGGAGATACTCAATTTGCTTTTGAACAATGAAATATCGTCTTGAACATAAACCGAACTCAACAAAACACTGTAATCGGCTGACGGATTATCAAAATTATTGCTGTAACTGTTGTCCGTCAAATTAAAGGTTCGACGAATGCGAGAAGGCTTTTCAGCAAAAAAATTATCCATAGAACTGTATGCCCAACGTCCAGTCCACGGCGTGACAAAGTGGTAATTGATGCCGTAATATTCGTTGTGCGTACCCAGCGTAAAGTGGTGATTTTTATAGAAATAACTCAAATTATCCGTAAATTCAAACGTCCGTTGGCGTGTTCTGAAAATAGCGGCTTCTCGATATTGCCCTGCAAAAATTGTCCCTGCTGTGCCATACGTGATTTCAATGTGCGGAAACTCTTTGCCCAAAGTTTGGCGATGCTCGTCAATAAACGAGTGACTGGCAATGATTTTATTGAACAAACGGCTCGAAATGCGGCGTTTCCATTCAAAAACAGTCGAATTAGTGGTACTAAAATGCGTAAAACCTTGTGAACCAAAATTAAAGACATTGGCAGAACGGGTCAGATGATCGGCTTGTGCGTCCACCAAATTGTGCCGAATCGTAATTTGGTCTTTTGGCGAAGCATTCCAATCCAAACGGGCAAAAAATTTCAGACTTTGGGTATTCAAAGGCAATGCATCATAGCTACCAATATCGTAGCCATACCGATTTTGAACAGTGTCCGCAATCCGTTTGATGTCTTCCAACTTAAAAGCAGACCCCTCAGTACCTGCGGCAAAAAGAGCCGGTTCAGTGCGGCGGTTGATTTCAAGATTGGTAAAATAAAACAGTTTGTCTTTCACCAAAGCACCGCCTAAACTTGCACCTGTGAGATAGTCCGAAAAATTGTCAATTTTAGTGCGATTTGCATCCGCAGAACGCCCTGTCAGTGCTTGATTTTTCATAAAACCATAAACAGAACCACTCGTTTTATTCGTGCCAGAACGGGTAACGGCATTGATAGAACCGCCCGTAAAGTTGCCCAAAGTGACATCAAACGGCGCAACAGATACTTGCAATTCTTGAATCGCATCCAAACTAATCGGTTGCGCTCGGGCCAATGACCCAGGCGTTCCCGATGCTTGTGAACCGCCCGCACCAACTGCAGGTTCGACAAAACCAAA
>JANLQI010000318.1:0-1743 GCA_031367705.1 Saprospiraceae bacterium
TGAAAATTATCCATTATCAACTATCCATTATCCATTATCATCTATCCATTATCCATTATCCATTATCATCTATCCATTATCCATTATCAACTATCCATTATTTAATTATGAAAATATTCTGTATCGGGCGCAATTACGCCGAACACGCTAAGGAACTCAACAACGCTGTACCCACCAAACCGTTGGTATTTATGAAGCCACCTACGGCTTTACTTTTGGATGGAAAACCGTTGTTTTACCCTGATTTTACTAAGAATCTGCACCACGAATTGGAAATTGTCTTGAAAATTTCTAAAAATGGTAAAGCCATTCAACCCGAATTTGCCAATCGGTATTACGATAAAATTGCACTTGGGATTGATTTCACAGCCCGTGATGTTCAAGACGAATTGAAAGCCAAAGGGCAGCCTTGGGAATTGGCAAAAGCCTTCGATAACTCTGCTGTTTTGAGTGATTTTAGGCCCCTCAGTAATTTTGAGGTTTCAGACATCAAATTCCAATTGACCAAAAATGGTGAGCCTGTGCAAGTTGGTACGACAGCCGATTTGATTTTCAGTTTCGATACACTGGTTGCATACGTATCTCAATTTTTCACGCTTCAACAAGGCGATTTGATTTATACAGGAACCCCTGCGGGTGTAGGACCTGTGAAAGTTGGCGACGTATTGGAAGGGTTTTTGGAAGGGGAAAAACTATTGGTTTGTGAAATAAAATAAGAGATATTAAAACTTGCGTCAAGTTTCAAACTTGACGCAAGTTGTATTCCTTTTTTTTACCTTTGCCCATCATTCTAAACAAATAAAATTAATTGAGTAACCTTTTCTTCTTTAAAATTATGAGAATCAAATTTTTACATATTTTAGCAATTTTTACTCTGATTTTTGCATCTTGTTCAAAGCCTATTGCTAATTTTATCGTCAAAGACGCTGAAAAAACGGCACCAGCGAAGGTTACCTTTCAAAATAATTCACAAAAAGCCGAACGCTACGAATGGGATTTCGGCGACGGCAAAAAAATAACCGACTCAATTGCCCAACACGAATACAAACGTTCGGGCAATTATACAGTCATTCTAAAAGCCTATAAAGGAAAAAAAATGAGTGAAACAAAACAAAAAATCCACATTGACGCACCGTTAAAATGTCTTGTTGAAATCGAAACAGATTACGGCAATATGCTCGTAGAACTCTCTAACGCCACGCCACAACACCGCGACAACTTTACAAAACTCGCTGAACAAGGCTTTTACGACGGCACTATTTTTCACCGCATTATCAGCGATTTTATGATTCAAGGTGGTGACCCTGATTCCAAAAATGCAGCAGAAGGTCAACCACTTGGTATGGGCGGACCTGGATATACCGTTCCTGCCGAATTTGTAGATTCTATGGTTCATATCAAAGGTGCTTTGGCAGCTGCACGTATGGGTGATGCTGGAAATCCTAAAAAAGCATCAAGCGGCTCTCAGTTCTACATAGTTCAAGGTAAACCCGTTGAGGAAGCAATGCTTAACCGCATGGAGTCTATGAAAGGCACACATTACACACCTGAGCAGAAAAAAATGTACGCAGAAATAGGCGGAACACCGTTTCTTGACCGAGAATACACTGTTTTTGGTCATGTGATAAAGGGTTTGGAGGTCATTGACAAAATCTCTGCCGTCCAAAAAGACGGTCGTGACCGCCCAGCCAAAGATGTTAAAATGAAAATACGAGTCATTAAATAGTTATTTGGGATTGGTTA
>JANLQI010000335.1:0-15539 GCA_031367705.1 Saprospiraceae bacterium
ATTGTAAAAACCTTTTTTAAATAATGATGAATGATAAATTATGAATGATGAATACCCATTAGGTTCTGCATTTTAATATTCATCATTTATCATTCATCTTTCATCATTATTAGGAGTATGACCATCGAACAAGCTCAACAAACTGTTGACGAATGGATAAAGACCATCGGCATCCGTTACTACAACGAGTTGACCAATATGGCGATTCTAACCGAAGAAGTTGGAGAAGTGGCACGGCTTATGTCAAGGCTCTATGGCGAACAATCATTCAAAACGCCTGAATTGGCAGCTACGGCAAAAGACGATTTAGCAGACGAGATGGCAGATGTTTTGTTCGTATTAATTTGTCTGGCTAACCAAACAGGTGTAAATTTGACCGCTGCTTTGGAAAAAAATTTGGACAAAAAGACGAAAAGAGATAAAATACGTCATGCCCAAAATGAGAAACTGAAGCCGTAGGTAGGCATTTCAAAATGCTGAATCAAAGAAATCAATCGAATCGGTTTAAATATATGATATGAATTTGACGCAACGCAACATCGCCATAGCCTTCACACTTGTCATTGCAGGTGCTATTATTTGGTATTTCAGCGATATTGTCGCTTATGTGCTTATCGCTTGGGTCGTTTCGATGCTTGGACAGCCATTTATGCGTTTTTTGTACCAACGCGTACGCATCGGCAAGCGGCATTTACCCCCCTCAGTATCTGCGCTGTTGGTACTCTCTTTTTTTATCTTTATCATCTTTTCGTTGGTTTCTATTTTTGTCCCGCTGGTGGTTACTCAAGCCAATAATTTATCTAAAATTGACTACGAAGCGTTTACAAAAGGACTTGAAATACCGCTTAAACAACTCACCAACTGGGGGCATCGTTTTGGTTTGATTAAGCCAAAAGAAGACATTGTTAGTGCCTTACAACATTCGTTTTCAGCTTGGTTTTCTCCTAGTTTGGTGAGCGATTTTTTTAGAAATATCCTCATGACGGCAAGCAGCGTAGCTATTGGCATCGTTTCGGTCATTTTTATTTCGTTTTTTTTCTTAAAAGAACGCAATATGTTCACTGAATTTATGGCACAACTTGTTCCTGATCAATACGATGCAAATGTTCGTGAAGCGATAAGTGACACCACGACTATGTTGTCGCGTTATTTCAGTGGATTACTTTTACAGATGACTTTTGTTGTTTTCTTTTTAACTATTTCATTGTGGGTTGTAGGCATTGAAAACGCCCTTTTGATAGCTATTTTTGCAGCATTGATAAATATCGTTCCGTATTTAGGCCCTATGATGGGTTGCGCATTTGCTTTGTTAATTACGGTTTCCTCGAGTTTATCCTTGGATTTTTATGACCAAACCGTGCCGATGCTTTTCAAAGTAACCATATTATTTGGGGTTATGCAGTTTCTAAATGATTGGATTATGCAACCTGCAATTTTCTCAAACAGAGTAGCGGCACATCCTTTAGAAATATTTATTGTAACACTTGTCGGTGCAAAAATCGGAGGCATCGGCGGCATGATTCTCGCCATTCCAACCTATACCGTCATTCGGATTATCGCCAGAGAGTTTTTTAATCATATTCGCATTGTTAAAAAAATAACAAGTACACTTAATGACGTTGTGCCAAATGATTGATTGTATTGTTGGTATTGTTGTATTGCTAAATGGCTGTATGGGAGTTAATCCATACAGCCATTTAACAATACAACAATACCAACAATACAATTAATCTTTTTTAGAATCCATATTGTATTTCAAGCCTTTATAACTTTTTAGAACCACTTTTACAGAGCCTACAGATACAGGTGACTCAATCATCAAAGGCAGTTTATTACTGTCATCGGTTGTCCAAATTTTCATTTGAGAATTTTCTTTAAACACATTACCAGCCACAAGTTGCGGCACAAATCTCATCGTCGAATATTTGCCCAAACCACGTATATTTTTTTCTTCTTTGCCCATATAGCGATACTTCAATGGAAATGTTTCTTCATCCAGCATCACTTTCATCGGGAAGTCTTGACCTTCTTGCGCTTGTGAATAGTCAATGGTACGACTGTAATAAATGGCACTCAACAAATCGTGCATCGCATCGGTCAATTTTATGGAACCGCGTTTTTCAACGGCATCTTTTGTATCACCACGTTCAAATTGAGCTATGCGGTTCTTTTGGTCATACTGCACTTTGTCGTACAGTTTATACCTATTTTCTTTGACCCAACGGATACTTGTCTGTGGCAAAAGTGTGTTTTTGTCAACATAACTATCGAGTTTATTGTAGGCTTTGTAAAACCATTCATAGCTCGAATACGTCTGACCCTCTGCCGAAAGATGATAGCGAGCGCCTTCGTCGTTCACACGGAACGTCACTTCGCCCGCAGGAATCCAGACGAAATTGAGGTTATAATAAACCTTATAAACCAATTCCTCCCCGTTTTGAAATGCATTATTTTCAACAGATCGCCTTGA
Source organism: Saprospiraceae bacterium (assembly GCA_031367705.1). GTDB lineage: Bacteria > Bacteroidota > Bacteroidia > Chitinophagales > Saprospiraceae > JAAFJT01. The sequence continues at coordinate 2,471 of JANLQI010000335.1, forward strand.
AAAAGGTGCTGCATCTGTCCCATACTGAGGGGGGGTAAAATGCGGCATAAAAGCCATCGTCGCCACTGCGGCAAAGAGGAAAAGAGATTTTTTAATTGGATTCAGATGATTCATTAATTTCATTGTATTGTGATTTTTTCTCGTAACCGAGAGATTTTAAAACATTTAATTTTAGTATCAATAATAGCCCTATTAACGCTGGAAAAATGAGGTTTATTACCCAAAGTGTGAAGGTCGCTGCTAAGATACTCAATTCGTTGGCACTAAAAATACCCCAAATTTTCAAAGCAATTTCACCCCTTGCTAATAAACCTACGATAGGCGGTAATGGGATGGATGTTTGCAACAAATAAATCGTTGCGATGCAAGATGCCCCCTTCAGTATGTCAACGTCGATACCGAAAAAGCGGAGTATCAAAAAGTACTGTATCGAGTATATAATATAACGTATGAACGCCCATAAAAGCGTCCGCAACAATTCGCCGCGAGAATATTGCCTAAGGACATTCACACTTTTGATGAGGCGAGGAAACTTATATATTAGACGTATTTTTCGGAAAATTGGTACAAAAACCTCAAGGTTTAGGAACATAAATAACAAAACTATAACAAATCCGACCCCAAAAGCAACCACAATATCAAGAATAAAACGATCAACGTGCCATAAAATGACTAAAAAATAGATAAAACCCAAAAAGCCAAAGGCAATCAAAATAAGCTGTTGCGCCCAACTGCCAACGAAAGTTGAGACGACCACTTTCATGGCATTTTTTGATTTTAAAAATAAAATACGACCGCCAAAATCGCCTACCCGATTGGGTAAAAACAAGGAAGTTGTGATACCCGCAAAAACCGCTTTATAGGCCTGCCAAAACGTAATGTGTTGTACACGGCGCACTAAAAAACCCCATTTAACTGTCTCTGCTGCCCAATTCAAAGGCATCAGAACGACGCAGGCAATCAACCAAGCAATATTATCGCCTTTGAGTTCAGTAAAAAATAAGTGTTTTATTTCATGAAAGTCCTCACGGTCAAAAATATCATACCAGAGTAAAAGACCAAAAAGCAGCGCAATCGCTGATTTGATGAGCCAACTGATATAACGAGGTTGCCGCCTAAGAAAGAGTAGTATTTTGTAGTAAGTCCGCAATGATTATTTTTTAGGGCACAAATTTGGCTATTTTCAAGGATTAACTTTCTTCTTTATGTATAAAAATTTTAAGAAAATAAGCGATTATTCGACAAATCGTTATATTTAAAGACATACCTTACCATACAAAAGGTTGGGTTAAGCATCATAAAAGATACCTTTGCCGTCGAAATAAATCACTCATTTTAATCGCTTCCGCAACCACATCATGTCCACTTCATCACCTTACGTCACTTTAGTTTTACTTTTTTTTTCAATAACTATATTTGGTCAACAAAGCAACTTTAAACCAGTAGAACCGCCGAATATTCACATCAAAAAAGCTCTTGGCAAAATAACGCTTGATGGCAAATTGGACGAAACCGATTGGCAGCGTGCCGAACTAAGTAGTCCTTTCTGGGAAAGCATCCCTTATGATACGTCATTGGCAATTACAAAAACAGAAGTGCGTATTACTTTCGATGACAACAATTTATATATTGGTGCTAAATGTTATCAAAAGAAAAGCAGCTATATCGTTCAGTCTCTGCGTCGTGATTTTCCGCCAGGTTCAACCGATTTGTTCGGACTCATTTTAGACCCTTTTTGCGATAAGCAAAATGGTTTCAGCTTTGTGCTCAGTCCTTTGGGCGTTCAGCGCGAAGGACTGATTTCTAATGGTTCTGATTTTACAACCGATTGGGACAACAAATGGTTTTCAGAAGTCCAAAATGAAGCCGATTTTTTCACCGTCGAAATGGCTATTCCTTTCAAAACCTTGCGTTATAAGTCCCTTGATGGCGTAAGAAATGAATGGAACGCCAATTTTTTTCGCTACGACCAAAGTCGTACACAAGCGGAACGCTCAAATTGGGCACCTTTGCCCCGTTTTGCAAGTGGCAACAACGTCGCTTTTACGGGTAAAATCATTTGGGACGATGCACCACCCAAGCCTTCACGCAATGTGTCGTTCATTCCTTACCTACTCGGTTCGACTTCAAAGGACAATGTGGCAGAAACACCCCGTCATACTGAGGGGGGTGTTGGCTTCGATGCAAAGGTAGCGATAACCTCATCTATGAATTTGGATTTGACCGCAAACCCCGATTTTGCACAAGTTGAAGTGGATAAACAACAAACCAATTTGAGCCGTTTTGAGTTGTTTTTTCCTGAAAGGCGGCAGTTTTTCCTTGAAAACTCGGACTTGTTCGGTGCATTTGGCTTCGATAATATCAATCCGTTTTTTTCAAGACGCATCGGTTTGGCAACAGATTCGGCTGGGAATACCGTCAAAGTACCTATCCTCGCAGGGGCGCGTTTGACTGGTAAACTCGACAAAAACTGGCGTGTTGGCATACTCGATATGCAAACCAATGGACGCAAAGACTTGAAAATTGATGCCACCAATTTTTTTGCAACAGCTGTCCAGAGAAGGGTATTCACTCGGTCAACCGTTAATTTTCTTTTTGTCAACAAACAGGATTTTAAGACCGATGCAAACGGCAAAAATCTTTGGCAACAAAACCCGAACGACTTCAACCGCATCGTCGGCATGGACTACAACCTCGCTTCAAAAGATGGTTTGTGGCAAGGCAAAGCATTTATACATCGCTCATTAACGCCAAAACCCAAGGAGCAACCTTATGCCGCTGCCGCCGAGATTAAATATGAAAACAATAATTTTAATTTTACATCAGGTCTCGAAAGTGTCGGTAGCGGTTACGCAGGAGAAGCAACGGGTTATGTGCCACGCAAAGATTATTATCGTACTTCACCAAATTTCAATTTTGTTTTTTATCCAAAATCGCAATACATCAACCGTTGGAGTGCGGGCATGGATGGAGACATACGTTGGCGGCTGTCTGACAACCGTTTGACGGATTGGGATTATACGCCATTGCGTTTAAATGTTAGTTTTCAGAATAATTCGAACTTATCGTTTACGCCTGCTCGATGGGATTACACCTACCTTTTCTCTGCCTTTGACCCGACCAATACAGGTGGACAGACATTGCCAAAAGGTTCAGTTTATACCTATCGCAGCACCCGTTGGGCTTATAAAAGCAACCCGCGAAATTTGTTTTCTGTACTTATAGAAGGGCGTTTTGGACAATATTTCAATGGAAAAATAAACGCTGTCAGTGCAACATTGACCTATCGTTGGCAGCCTTATGGCTTGTTCAGTTTAGATGTGAATTACAATAAAATAACCCTGCCCACAGGGTTCAATAACCGTCAATTACTCCTCATTGGTCCCCGTTTTGATTTCACCTTTACCCGCAATATCTATTTCACAACGTTTTTGCAATACAACAACCAAATCAATAATGTCAATATGAATGCCCGTTTTCAATGGCGTTTTGCCCCTGTCAGCGACTTGTTCATCGTTTACACCAATAATTATTTTGCAGAAGACGACCGAGCCTTAGGTTATCGGGCATTTGAATCGAAAAATCAGGCGTTGGTGTTGAAGTGTACTTATTGGTTGAATTTATGACCTTTTGCTACCTTAACAATCATTTAACCTTACTTTTTATCAATAAGAGCGTCTAAAATACGTTAATACGACGCAACAACCTTTTAACAAAAAAACAATTTTACAAAAGGGCTGTTGAATAATGACGACTTTATAACGTATCACTCACTATTTAAAAAATCACTCGACATGAAATTATTGAGAAATATATTGGTTCTCACCCTCTTTTTTGCCCCCCTCAGTATGACAACGATTTTGGCGCAACCTTCATCTGTTAAATCAGAAACTGATGCGAAAGCGAAGTCCATACTTGACAAAGTAAAAAAACAATACGATGGTTATAGCTCAGTCGAATCTAAGTTTAAACTTGAATTTAAACAGGCTGAACAAACCAAATCTGAAACAGTTTCAGGAAAAATCTATCAACAAGGCGACAAATTCAGGGCAGAAATGGGCAGCGACTTTGTAATCGGTAATGGTCAAGCAATTTGGCAAAAATCGGGTAATGATGTTCAATTAAAATGTGCCGATGGCAAAGAAGCGGATGACTTGTTGACACCTAAAACCTTAATTCGGATGTACGAAAAAAAGGAATTTATATTCGGCATCACGGGCGAATCGGCTGAAGGTTGGAGTAAAAAAGCAACGATTTTGACAGGTAAACCGACCAATCGCCGCAGTGAATTCACTAAAATCGTCTTAGCCATTGACCAAAAAACAAATAATATCGTCAGCGTCACCGCTTTTGGACGTGACCAATCGCGCTCAAAAATCAGCCTCGATGCACCTTCGGTTAATCAGAAATACAATACCTCGATGTTTAATTTTGATAAATCGCAATATCCAGGCGTGAAAGTGCAGGATTTGAGAATAGATTGTCAATAGATAACAGGACTTTTAGGTATTAAATACAAAGCCGATAAGACTTACTGAAGTCTTATCGGCTTTGTATTTGATCCCTAACAGTTTGTAAATCAGCTTAGTACAAGAAAGACAAGCCATTTACTTCAAAAACCTCTGACTTTTCTTTAACGCTAAAAATTGTCAGAAAATGAATTCCGTTTTGAAAAAAGGAAAAGTAATGGTTTAAAATTCAAGAACCTTCGTTTCAAAGCACAAACCGTTCTTTCGTCTAAAAACACCGCATTTAAGTCATTTGCTCAATAGCAACCCTTTTTTTGCGCCTTAAAACAACCGTTTCTCTCAAAATCTGTCTTATTTTTACAGAATTTTTTTTTAATACATTTTTCTAATCATACAAACCATTCTAAGTAATGAAAAAGACTCTACAAAAAAGCCTATTTTTTGTGCTTTTATGCTTTTCAATGTCGCCTATACTGAGGGGTCAAGAAAAAGCGAAAATTCAATCTTTTGACGATAAGTTTCGTCAATTGGAGGAGATTTTGCCAACTGCCAACAACTACCGCACAGCTTCGGGTGCGCCAGGGCATGAATATTGGCAACAACAAGCCGATTACAAAATCAAAGCAGAGTTGAACGACAACAACCAATCTATGACAGGCGAAGAGACGATTACTTATACCAACAACTCGCCTGATGTTTTGACCTACGTTTGGTTGCAACTCGACCAAAACAACCACGACCCAAAAGGGATGGCTGCCCAAGTTAACGGACAAAAAATGGGTGAAAAGATGTCTGCACGTCAACTCAAAGCGATGGCTTCAACAGACGATTATGGCTTTAAAATCGAATCGGTGCGTGATGCGATGGATAAGGCGTTGTCTTTTACAATTGTCGAAACGATGATGCGCGTGGACTTACCAAAGCCTTTGAAAAAAGGTGAAAAACTTGTTTTTAAGGTTAAATGGAATTTTAACATCATTGACCGTTTGCGGGTTGGCGGACGCAGTGGTTGGGAGTATTTTCCAGAAGACAACAACTACCTTTATACGGTGGCACAATGGTTTCCACGCATGTGTGTCTATTCTGACGTAACGGGCTGGCAGCACAAGCAATTTTTAGGTTCGGGTGAATTTACATTGGCTTTTGGCAATTATGAAGTCGCTTTAACTGTTCCTGCTGACCATATTGTAGGCGCAACGGGTGTGTTGCAAAACGGCAAAGAAGTATTGACTGCCAATCAGTTAGCACGTTTTGAAAAAGCAAAAACGGCTTTTGAAGAACCCGTTATCATCGCTACTGAGGGCGAGGCTCGTGAAATCGAAAAGACAAAATCAACGGCTAAAAAAACGTGGATTTTCAAGGCAGATAATGTACGGGACTTCGCTTTTGCCACGTCTCGTAAGTTTATTTGGGATGCAATGGCGGTGAAACAAGAGGACGGCACAACGCCTTTGGCGATGTCTTATTATCCAAAAGAAGGCAATCCGTTGTGGGAAAAATACTCGACAAAATCGGTGGCGCATACTTTGAAATGGTATTCACATTACACTTTCCCTTATCCGTACCCCGTGGCAATTTCAGTTCATACTGACCAAATTGGTATGGAATATCCGATGATTTGTTTCAACGGTGGTCGTCCTGAAAAAGATGGAACTTATTCAGAAAGAACGAAATACGGTTTAATTTCTGTTGTCATACATGAAGTTGGGCATAACTATTTCCCAATGATTGTCAATTCCGATGAGCGTCAATGGACGTGGATGGACGAAGGTTTAAACTCCTTTATGCAATACCTCGCAGAGCAACAATGGGAACGTGATTATCCAAGTCGTCGTGGACCTGCTGCTAATTTGACAGATTATATGCGGGGTGATAACGGTAAATTAGAGCCGATTATGACCAATTCAGAATCATTGCGTCAATTTGGCAACAATGCTTATGGTAAACCTGCAACAGCACTCAATGTCCTTCGCGAGACGGTTATGGGACGTGAATTGTTCGATTTTGCTTTCAAAACGTACTCACGTCGTTGGATGTTCAAACATCCAATGCCAGCGGATTTGTTCCGCACGATGGAAGACGCTTCGGGTGTTGACCTCGATTGGTTTTGGCGTGGTTGGTTCTACACAACCGACAATGTGGATATTGCGATTGATAATGTGAAAACATACCGTATCAACTCTAAAAATCCAGACGTTGAGTTGGCGGCACGTAAGGATGAGGACAAAAAAGTACCGCGCAACATCACAAGCATTCTCAACGATAAAGCGATTGCCAAAACGCAAGACGAAATTGACCCTAAAATTCGGGACATTTACACAGGCGATGAATTGGATTATCAAACAACGATTTTAGACAAAGAAGAATACCAAAAGTACGTCGCTTCGCTTAGTAAAGATGAAAAAGCGATTTTGGATTCAGGTTTGAATTTCCATGAAATCACTTTTGAAATGAAAGGCGATTTGTTGTCGCCTATCTGCGTTGAGTTGCAATACACCGACGGTACAAAGGAATACTTTAAAATTCCTGCTGAAATTTGGCGTATGGGCGACCGCAAAGTGACAAAAGTGTTCCGTTCTGCCAAAGAATTGAAGCAAGTCGTCCTTGACCCAATGCTCGAAACCTGCGATGTGAATGAGGAAAACAACTATTTTCCACCTAAACCACAGATGTCTCGTTTTGAAATTTTCAAAAGTAATCAAAGACAATTTGGTGGTGGCGAAAACCCAATGCAGAAGTTGAAACGGGCGAAAGAACGCGAAAAACAAGCAGGCGGTGGGAATTGATTTTTTCCCATTTATACTGAGGGGGTAAAATTTCCTCTAAAAAACAAAGGCGATAAAACTTCAAAATGAGTCTTATCGCCTTTTTAATATCTAAAACCGTAAAAAATCAATCAATCGAATGTTCAAAAAGAGCCTCAATAGACCGATTTTCATGCGTATTGCGAATGGCTCTTGCAAAAAGCTTAGCCGTCGAAACCACTTTTATTTTATCAGACTCTTGTTTCAGTGGAATCGTATCGCACACGACAAGTTCAGCCAAAACTGAATTATTGATATTGTCATAAGCCTTGCCCGACAAAACAGGATGCGTTGCCAAAGCACGAACGCTTTTTGCTCCTTTGTCCATGATGACTTCCGCCGCTTTGCAAAGCGTTCCAGCCGTATCTACAATATCGTCAACAAGGACGACATCAAAGCCTTCGACATCGCCAATAACGTTCATTTCGGCAATTTCATTCGCTTTTTTGCGGTATTTTGAGCACGTAATAAACTCACGACCCAATGCGCGACCATAGTTCCGTGCACGTTTGATGCCTCCCAAGTCAGGCGAAGCAAAAAGCACATTGTTGATGTCGAATGTATCTGAATCCAACGATTTCAAATAGTTGACAAAAATCGGTTCGCTGCGCAAATGATCTACAGGAATATCGAAAAAGCCTTGCAATTGGTCGGCATGAAAATCCATCGTCATCAAGCGATTGACACCCGCTGCTTCGAGCATATTGGCGATGAGGCGCGCTGAAATCGGCACACGGGGCTTGTCTTTTCTATCCTGACGTGCATAGCCGAAAAATGGAATAACGGCTGTGATATAGCCTGCGGAAGCCCGTTTTGCAGCATCAATCATCAACAATAATTCCATCAGATTGTCAGAAGGAGCGAAAGTAGATTGGATGAAAAAAATATATTCTCCGCGAATGCTTTCGTTAATGACAGGCTGCATTTCGCCGTCGCTAAACTTGTTAAGCGTTAGTGAGCCGAGTCTAACGTCGTACTCTTCAGCGATTTTTTCTGCGTGGTAGTGGGACGCAGAACCCGTGAATATTTTTACTAATGACATGACAATAAGGTGTTTGAGGTGGCAAAGGTAGGGTCTAAGGTAGATAGGCTGTTAGTTGCTCCACCTGTTTTTTTGAAAAATAAGCCAATCCGCTTCTTCATCTATATCCGTCAATTCAGGTAATAGGCAAACTGTTTGATTATTTTCTTTTATGCGTTTTATGGTTTCTGACATTACCGTCTCTGTACTCCAAACCATATCATCAAACAAATGATGAAGGGCATCTAAAAAATTTAAATCCTTGTTCCCCCCTTCAATTCCTTCTTTTTTTATGCCTAAAAGATAATAACCGCCGTCAGTTGAAGGACCTAAAACCGTGTCATAATGAGCCAGTTGTTCAAAGGATTGTTGCAGAATTTCGACTGAAAGCGTTGGGCAATCGCTGCCAATAATACAAGCAGAAGTATGTTTTTTCAAGACAAAATCAAAGGCATTGAGCATACGTTCACCCAAATCTTTACCCGTTTGAAGGTGTTTTTCAAAATAAGCATTTGACCATTCATCATGGTTTTCGATGAAAGCATCATAAAAAAGATAAATTTTTACCCCCCTCCCGACAGAATCGGGATGTTCCATCAGTAAAAGAGCATTATCACGCGTAATTTTAGATAATTGCAGGTAAATCGCTAATGCTTCATCGTCTCCAACTGTTCGAGCAATTCGGGTTTTGACCTTTCCTTTTATAGGGTTTTTAATAAAAACCATCAGTGCGTTGTCCATTATTTTTAGGGCAAATGTAAAAAGGCTTACTCAACTAATGTCGAATAAGCCTTTTGTCTCTTAAAAAATTTTACTTTTTTGTCAAAGTAGTACAGCAGGGCATATTAACCGACCCAAATATAGCCGCCGTCATTTGTGCCACCACCATTGCCACCACCTTTAGGCGCACAAGGTGAATACTGTTTGGAACTGGAAGAAAGAATCGTGTTTACCATTTTTACTGTTTAATTGAGAACTGATAAATAAAACAATGTTTAAGTTGGCCTTTACTTATGCTCTTTTAAACCTTGATTGTATATCTACAATAGTATTCCAAAAGAACAAAAATTTTGTGTGAAAAAACAGTTTTTTGTGACAATTTGAATATCGTTAACATAAAGTTCCCTTTTAACCTATGAATAATCTTAGAATTAGTCATTGGACAAAAAAGACATTAGGTTATTATTTAATTTTGCCATCATATTAAATAATTGTCAACAATGATGCCAAAAATAGAAAACGTATTAATAAATTAGGTATTCTAATTTAATTTTATTAAAAAAATAAAAATGAATGGTTTATTGGGCGAGGTTGGTAACGAGACGGGCATTGTAAGTGTCCATTTTGGAAGTAAAAAATCGCAATAACAACTAATTTATTTGTGTTTGTTTGTTTTTTTTAATTTCCACAATGAATTTTTGCACTTCATTGTGGCTTTGCCATCTGTGCCAAATAATGCCACCTACTAAAATACAAAAGCCTAAACAGAACATTAAATTGCGCGTTAACTCGATTAAGTAAGCATATTCAGGGTAGAAATTTCTCACAAAAAGAACCTCAATTGAAATGGTTAAGGCAGACACTAAGAATAAAACGATTGAAACTGCTTTTGCACGACGCGCCATTTGAGGTTGGTCATTTCGTAAGCATTGTTCAAGGAAAAGAGCGTTTTCTGTGTTATTTGGCTCTATTTTTAGCAATTCACGCAAAACGTGTATCGCTTTTTTATACTCAAAAAGGTTGTAATGTGACGCGGCTTTTCGAAAAAGCATAGACTGAAAAACCTCTTGTCCGTTGACAATCTGAATGTTCTCCACGATAGAGGTTTCAATGACGACATTCGCCATCAAAATATGCTTTTGGTATTGGCTGATTTCAAATAAACTGTTGGTATAAGCAATCAGCATTTCAAAATATTCCTCAAATTCGAGTTGTAAAATCGCCTTTTCGTTCCTTTCATAATACCGAACAACCAGCCTAAACTCCCCAGCATCTATCGCTTTGAAGTTCCGAAACATGGATGAATGATATGTTTTTGCTTGAATAGACACTTTGTTGATTAATTAATTCTAAATGAAATACCAATTTTTACAAGCTACAAAATTACAATTAGATAACGCATGAACCAAGAAAACGGTTGCCATATTTCTCTGTTTTTTGAAAATAAGCACTATTTTATTTCACCATTTTCCCTGTCAGGTTTACCTTTTCATTTTGAATCGTATAAAAATAAACACCTGATGGCACATTTGGTAATGATACTGTCGTTCTATTTTTTAAAGTAAAATTTTCTTTTTTTGAATAAACATTTTGACCATTGGCATTGAAAACCTGTAATAGAACATCTCCCGATACCCCCTCAGTATAAAACGTGATTTCAGACGAAAAAGGGTTTGGATAAACCTGTACAACTGTTTGATTTTCAATATTTTTGATTGCTGAAGGTTTGTATTTCAATCCTTCTAAAACGGCACCCAAAGCATCAATCCGTCCATAACCATAGGTGTTATTTGGTACAGCCGTGCCTAAAACTGTCCCACAATTTTCAGCAGATGTCAGACGCAACGCAGTACGTTTTATGATACTTTCAATTGTATCTACTTGACCCGCCAACTTCGGATTCGCTGAAATCATGAGTGCAACAACGCCTGCCACATGAGGTCCCGCCATACTCGTTCCGTTATAGCTCGCATAATTGCCATTTCTGATACTCGAATAAACACCTACACCTGGCGCAGAAATGTCTGGTTTCAAACGATTGCTGCTATCAACTGTGACAGGTCCTCGGCTGCTAAAACTGGCAATTGTATCGGTAGATTGTGTCGCACCAACGGCAAAACCAGGCGCATGAGTCGCTGGAGGTGCATTGACCGATGAGCAACTGGGACCCGAATTACCCGCCGAAATGACTGGAACGATGCCCGCTGCACGTACTGACTTGACAGCGGCATTCATAACAGCAAAATTACTCGGGTTGCAGCCTTCAGACGTAGGACAAGACCATGAATTATTGATAACATGCGGTGCTAAGGTTGGCTTCGGCAACAGCCCCGCCAAGTTTGTAGGTGCAATAAAAAATTCAAAACACTCGACATAACGCGCCAATGTACCATCACCTCTGTCCATATTCCGCGCGCCAATCCAACGGGCATTTGGCGCAACACCGATAAGTAGGGTATCAAAAGCACCTGTCATCGTACCCATCGTATGCGTGCCGTGGTTGTGGTCGTCGCAAGGTGCTGTGGCATTTGTTCCACACGGATTCGATGCCGTTACCGAGTCGGGGTGAATAGCGTCGTGCCAACTGTAATTATGGTCAGCAACGCTTGTTGTTGTGTTCCAACCGCGATATTTAGGCTTCAAAGCAGGGTGTATCCAATCATAACCCGTGTCTTCGCCGCCAATGACCACATTTTGTCCCCGATAACCCAATGACCACACACTGTCTGCACGTATTTTTTTAATACCCCAAGTAATGACAATGCCTTCGGGTTGTGGCAGCGTTAAATCTGGAACTAAACTGAGTTTGGCATGGGGATTATTCATCACTTCTGCGACATCATCGCGTTCCGAAATTTGTTTTATTAAATCAAAATTAGCTGTCAAATAAAGGCTATTAACGACCCAAAAGGATTGAAAACGCTTGTTTTGTGCATTCAATAATTGTTGAATGCCAACTTGAGAACGTTCTGCCGTCCCCCTCAGTATATTGAACACAAAAGCCCCTTTTTCGTCTTTTGTTGCCAAGCGGTCTGCACCTGAAACGTCTGCTTGTTCACGCATCAAAACGATGATTTCAACCTCTGTTTGGCTTTGAAATTGGGCAAATACTGAGGGGTTCACTTTGGATTGCCACGTCTGAGCAGAAGATAAAAAAGGTGAAAAGCAAAGGGCAAAAAGCAAAAGGCAAGTTGCAAGAGATGTTTTTTTCATCTAAATGGTTTGGATTAAAGAAGTAAATGAGTTTTTGAAAGACAAAAATGCGAAAATTTGTTTCGGCTTCGACAAATATTTCTACTTTTAACAGTTAAAAAAACAGTGCCAGATTGAGAAACGAGAAAAAATAGTGATTCACTCTTATATTTTCTCAATCAAACATTTTAAAAATATGCATTCAGAAATCATCGTACACCTATCACGCGACCCGCGTATGGCAACTATTTTGCCGCTTATCACGCTGCCGATTGTTGAAACACACAATGATATTTATGCCGATTTGCTTGGCAGCATCATTTCACAGCAACTATCTGTTAAGGCCGCGGCAACCATTGAAAGCCGTTTTCTCGACCTTTTTCCAGAGCGTATTCCCTCGCCTCAACAGGTGACTGTTCTATCAACCGAAATACTGAGGGGGGTCGGTTTGTCGGGTCAAAAAGCTAATTATATACGTAATATCGCTGCGTATTGGATTGAAAATCAAGCACATAATAAGGATTGGATGACTATGCTTGATGACGAAATTATCTCAGAGTTGACCCAAATCAAAGGCGTTGGCAAGTGGACTGTGCAAATGATTTTGATGTTCCGCCTCAATCGCCTCGATGTTTTTCCGATTGACGATTTAGGTATTCGCCAAGGCATGGTTAAACTCTATGGCGTCGAAGAAACGGGTAAAGAACTCATCAAACGTTTGCACGAAATCGCTGAACCGTGGCGACCGTATCGCAGCGTGGCGTGTCGTCATATTTGGAAATGGAAGGATAGTGTTGTAATAAAAGTATCTTAGGTTCAGGTATAGTAGATGGAAATTGAAAAGGGTTTTACTTTTTTTGCAA
>JANLQI010000383.1:0-2264 GCA_031367705.1 Saprospiraceae bacterium
AATCAAATTTTTGATTTTTAAATTGAAGACATTGGGCAAAATCCATGAGGTTTTCGTCAGTGTATTTGATGCCCGCAAAATTGGGAATACGCTCATTGACGGCTTCCAACAAAGGCAATAATGCAAATCCACTTCCTGCCAGAACAGGAATATGGTAGTAATAAAAAGGTAAATCGGGGGCAGCCGCAGCGACTTCGGCACAACAATCTGCCAAAACAGACACATTTGCAGGCTTGAAGTAGAACGGTGGTATTAAAGCAAAAGCATCGAAACCCATTGCAGCAGATTTTCGAGCTAAAAACTTACATTCTTCAAGCGATGTGCCACCGACCAACATCACTCTGAAAAGTGGTGTATTAGCCCATGCTGCCATAACTTTTAGTTTTTCGTCAAGCGTCATAGATACGCCTTCGCCTGTTGAACCACAGATAAATACACCTTTTACGCCATTTTCTATCAAGTGATTGGCGTATTTGGGAATGATGTCGAGGTTCAAACTGCCATCATTGTGCATAGGTGTGAAAGGGGCAGCTATAAGCCCTTCAATTTTTTTGAAATTCATATTTTGACATTTTTTTATGGTGATATACTGAGGGGTATGTTTGAATTAGGATTAATGGGATTTTAAGGAAATGATAGGATTTTAGATATTAAAAATAGGTGTTGACATCTAAAATTCTATCATTTCCTTAAAATCCCATTAATTCAAATAAAACTAAAAGGCTGGATAGCCTGGTGTCTGCGTCAAAGCTTTATTGTTTGTCAAAGTAGTCCTATCAACAGGCCATAATAATTTGAAGGCTTGTGCTGATGTAATATTTGTATTTGCATATACATAAGCATCGCCCAAGCGTCTAAGGTCGAGCCAACGTTTACCTTCGAAAATAAATTCAAAGAAACGCTCATTTAAGAGGGCTTTTTTAGCATCAGAATCGCCTACTTGATTTGGAAAAGCATGGGCAGCTGCCACATAGTTTGTACCAAAAGCTCTGGCTCTTACGAGATTGATTTCTGTCGCTGGGTTTTCGCCTAAAATGATTTTCGCTTCCGCCAAAAGTAGTAATAAATCGGCATAACGATAGATAGGATAATCGTTTGAAAATGCCCGAGCCCCTGCATTTTGTTCTCCTTGATATTTGTTCAAAAAGCACCCTGCTATAACATAACCTGTTGCGGGTTTTGTGTAAGCGGCTTGAATGGATACGTTTCTGCGCGAATCTTTGTCATTAAACCGTCTATATGTAGCGATTTGGATGGGTGCACGTAATAATCCGCCCCAATTGTCGGTCACGACATCAAATTTTCTATTGCTTAGTGAATCTTAAAAATTGGCAATTAAGCCCGATTGAGGGATAAAACTACCAATAGACAAACTCGATTCATTCAGAAGATTTCTACAGGCAAATATCATTTCATTATGCCCTTTTGTTGTTGCTGAAAAAACACTTGCATAAGAAGGCAATAGGGCTAAACTGGGTACATTGGTTTGTATTTCAGTTAGAGCCGATTTTGCAATAGTTGCATCAGCGTTACCACCCCCTCTGTAACTTGTCCATAAAAACACCTCTGCTTTTAGCATTAATGTCGCCGATTTAGACCAAAAGGATTTGGTGTTTCTAAAGCTGTAATCTGACCCAAAATTATTGACGGATTGTTCAATATCCGCCTTAATCAACTGCATAACAGCCGCTTCATCAGAAGCAGGTTTTGCCAAATTGGTTACATCAATCGCATAAGTCGGGTCTGTTTGAATGATGACTTTGCCCCAAGCGCGGGTCATTTGGAAATAATAGTAGGCACGCATACCATAAGCCATGCCGAGATAGCTGCTGCGATTTGCAGCCGATACAACATCTGTTTTGCTCAATTTATCAATCAACAGGTTTATTTGAGCGATATTGGTATAAAAACCGCCGTAATTACTCACACCTGCATTGTCCAAATCAAGGTTATTCGTCCACAAACGTTCTACGCCTTGCGTAGCTTCGCCTGTGAATGCAGAGCTATTGCCTGGGTCAGTGCCAAATATATCAGCACGCATTTCACCCAATGTTTGAAATGTACCCGTATGGCTTCTGAAACGGGCATGAAGTCCTGCGACAAAGGCATCAAACTGTTCGGCTGTTTTCCAATAATTGCCATCGCTGATGCTGCTGATAGGTGCCAAATCCAAGCTGTCTTTGCATGAATTGAAGGCTATGATTGCCAGAGTGCTGGCTATAAATAATATCTTTTTCATATTTTGATGAATTAGTTTTTTTATT
>JANLQI010000398.1:0-4862 GCA_031367705.1 Saprospiraceae bacterium
AAACATTTCAGTTGCGGTCAATCCGGGCTTTGGTGCAATGGGTTTTCCGCCCCAAAATTCTTGAACTTCACGACGGTCATTTTCATCTAAAAGATTGCGATGTGCGGGCAGCATATTTGATAAGCCGCCAACCTCCCGTCCACCCATCGCATTGGGCTGACCTGTAAGCGAAAAAGGACCTGCACCCGCACGACCAATTTGACCCGTTATTAAGTGTAAATTGATGAGACTAAGGTTCTTAGAAACGCCCATAACACTCTGATTGAGACCCATTGCCCACATTGAAATAAAGCCTTTTGAACGTCCAATCCAAGACGCTGCCAATTGCAAATCAGCCGTTTCGATGCCACAAATGCCTGCCGCCTCTTCAATGGTTTTAGAAAAAGCGACAGACTTGAGTTTTTCATACCCCTCAGTATATTGCGAAATAAAGTCATTGTCAATCCATTGATTTTCAATCAGAATACGAGCAATAGCGTTAAAAAGAGTAATGTCAGTGGCTGGTTTTATAGGTAGGTGGAGGTCTGAACTACGCGCTGAATCTGTTTTACGTGGGTCAACAGTAATGATTTTTACATGCGGATTTGCCGCTTTATGTGCTTCCACTCGTCGCCAAATAATCGGATGGCACCAAGCGGGATTTGCACCTGCAACGAAGATACAATCAGATAACTCAATATCGTCATAACAAACGGGTACGCTGTCCTCGCCAAGTGCCAATTTATAACCGACAACGGCAGAAGACATACACAATCTTGAATTTGTGTCAATATTGTTAGAGCCAATAAAGCCCTTTATGAGTTTATTGGCGACATAATATTCCTCCGTCAGCATCTGCCCAGAGACATAAAAACCGACAGAATCGGGACCATATTTGTCAATAAAAGTCTTGAAAACGGCAGCCGTTCGCTCCAAAGCGGTGTTCCAACTGACGCGTTCACGCGGTGCATTTTTGTGCCAACGCATTTCAGGATAAAGTAATCTGTCCGTTTTATCCCACGCCGTATAGTGTAGGTTCATGCCTTTAGAACACAACAAACCGCGATTTGAAGGGTGCTCTTTGTCACCTTCGACGCTTATTTTGCCATTTCCATTGTCCGTTACGACCATGCCGCAGCCGACACCGCAGTAGCAACAAGTCGTTTTGTATGTTTTTTTATTTGACACGATATATATGTGATGCTTTGTTAAAAAAATACTGAGGGGTACTATTTCTAAAAAAAATACCTTATTTTTGTATAAAAATAAAGAAAAATGATGTTACCAGAAATTGTGATGAAACAACCTAAAGTACGTATTCCGAAGCTAAAAGTGCTTACTTATGACGATTATGCTGCTTTAACACCGCCCGATAGCGGCAATTATGAACTACACAACGGTCAAATTATTTACATGCCATCTCCAATTCCAACACACCAAATCGTCTCCAATAATTTGGCGACAGACCTAACTATTTTCCTTCGGAAACATAAATTAGGGCAAATTTTTACTGCACCAATGGATGTTGTGTTCAACCCCATTGACACATTCCAACCCGACATTTTCTTTTTAAGCAATGACCGATTACATCTAATCGGTGATAAAAAAATTGAAGGTGCGCCTGATTTAATCGTTGAAATCCTTTCTCCTTCAAACAAGCCCAAAGAAATGGGTTATAAAAAAATCATCTATGAAATGAGCGATGTTAAAGAATATTGGATTATTAATCTCGAAAAACAGACTTTAACCCAATATGAAAATGTCGAAGGTGAATTTGTAAGTCGCCGCGTTTTTCAGAAAACAGATACCCTTACTTCATTGATTATCAATGGTTTTGAAATACCAATGAATGAATTGTTTGGGTAAATATGAAATATGAAATATGAAATATGAAAGAGCGACTTCTTATACTGAGGGGGTCGCTTTTTTCGTATTTCATATTTCATATTTCATATTTCATATTTAAATCCTACTTTTTCGTTGCCGAGGAGAATATTTCTGGCTTAATATTCACCATCAAATACGCCCAAGTTGCTGTGTGTTCTGCTTTGTCCGTCGTGCTCAATTTCACATATTCAAGGCTGTTAGTGGCTGCCAAAACGCAGTAGCCAAATTCCAACATCGTTGATTTATTGAGTCCGTAGTTCAAAATGAAATCAAATTCGTTACCTAATTGCTTGTTTATCAACGTTTTACCCGTTGCGTCAGAATATTTATTAGGCATATTGTTGACCAATGAGTAATTGTGAATGTCCAAACCCATTGCCAATTTTGAAGTTGCAGCATATTTAAAACGCAAATATGGGTCAGATAAACCTGCTGCTACGCCACCTGTTCCGACATAAAAGAAGTCCATTAAACCCCAAAATTTGTGCGGCGTACCGTACAATGGGTCAAATTTGTTGTCTTTTGTATTGGTTGTATTGGTCATATCGTTGCCAGAAACAACTTCATAACCTGCCCCAACAGTGAATTTATCTTTTGTATAACCTAAATAGGCGGTTGCATTGTAAGCCGAAAGGTCTGCACCGTCACGGTTTTTGCCACCTTGTAAATAGCCGCCCAGCGTATAGCTGAATCCTTTTTTCAAAGTACCATTGAGCAAAATACCTGCTGTGATGCGGCTGTTGACACCTGGTACATCGTAGCGACGACCTGCAACAGTGCCACCATCTGCTGCTTTCAATGTGTCGAGACGGTATTTTGCAAAATCGTCTTTAAATAATAAGAATGAAGCCTTTACAGATTTGAATTTTTTTGCTGCGTACAAATATTGCATTGTTTTGTACATCTGAACACCGCCATTTGTGGAAGGATTGCCATTTAATGTCGGTACGCCTTTCGCATTGACAGGCACAAAACCCGCTGGAATTGTCACCAAATTGCCTTTTGAATTGGCGAGATACTGAGGGGTATTACCAGCCGTATAAAATGTACCCGATGTGCCAAAAGCATCTGTATTTTGATTGAATGCCAAGCCTAAATCTACTTGCCAACCTTTTTTATTGAGTTTTAAAACAGCGGCATCGTGGCGACGGGCTTGTTGCAACCAATCGAGATTGCCTAAAAGACGTGAGTCGTCGTACATCAATTCTTGCCGACCCAATTTGAGGGACAAACCAATGCTGTCGGACAAATTGACCTCTGCCCATGCTTCGTGTACGCCTAATTTTAAGCCATCGGCAGCGTTAATTGTTGACGCATCTTGACCCCAAACCCGCACGTCTTGAATTGACATGCCGAAGGTCACTTTGTCCATTTTGTAGTTAAAACCCAAACGTGAACGTTGCGAAATAAACCCTGCTGACGGTGCATCTTTGAGTTTCAAAGTGCCTACACCGTTGCGGATTTCGCCACGTGGACGGACTTGTGCAGAGATTGTTAACTGTGCATTTGCTTGACTGCCAAAGCTGAATATCAGCAATAGGGCTATGATTGAGCGGATATTATTGTTCAATATTTTCATAAATTAAATAGTTGATTCAAACAGAAAAGGGTTTTAATAATCTTTTAATTCGTTCAGAATGACAAAAAAAAGATACTTGCTTAAAGCGTTTTTATTTTAATTTTAATATTGTTCAAACAGAATAATATTTTGTTTGAGATATTTACTTAAATAATTATTAAGAATAAAATATTTTTACCTAATATAAATTAAGAAATAAATTTTGTCATGTTGCTTTTGTCATTCTGTAAGAATCTCTTTTATATTATTAGAGACAAAGAGATTCCTACTGAATGACAAAAGCGACATAAGAAAAGCGATATGACAAAAGGGAATTAGGCAATTTTGACTATATGATTAAACAGCCACTTCTAATTCTTCTTCTATCTCAATTTTTTCAACAGGTTGAGCATTTGTTTCAGGTTTTATGAATTTCGTTAAACCAATCATAACTGCCACAACGACCGCTGCACAACCGATATAAAAGAAAGCTGTACCATAACCCAAATTTGGATTTTTGAACAAAAAGCCCATTGTCATACCACCAATATTACCACCTGCACCGACGATGCCAGCGACCAAACCGATGTTTTTAGAATTGATGAAAGGTGTTATAGCATACGTTGCACCATTTGCCATTTTTAAGAAAAGGGCGAACGAAAGCATAGAAACGATGGCTAAAGTTAATGAGGTCGTGACACTTGAAAACATCATTAATCCGATGCCTTCTAAGGCGAGGAAAGCCGCTAAAATGTAGCCTTTTCCAGATAAACCATATTTTTTGCCAATTTTATCCGCATAAATGCCACCCAAAGCGCGCGCAAACAAATTCATCATACCGAATGAACCTGCGAGAATACCCGCCATGCCTTGATTAAGGTGAAATGTATCTACAAAGTGGAGAGCAGCGACGTTGTCGAAAGTGATTTCCATACCGAAACACATGGCATAGGCGAAAGCCAGTGCCCAAACGCGCCAATCGGTCAATACTTCGCGCGGACTTGCCTTTTCTACTGAGGGGGTGTTGCGACGGATGTCTTCAAAATTGCCTTCGGGTGTGTCTTCTGTGTAGCGGTAGTAAAGGAATGCACAAACGAGTAGCAAAGTACCAGGCAGAATCATTGCCAAACGCCAAGCATCGTGTGCGGTGTAGCCTAAACCGACAATCAAGGCGAAAATCATAGGCATCACGATGTTCGTCACACCACCGCCGAGGTTGCCCCAACCACCTGCAACAGCGTTTGCCGTGCCTTTGATATTGGGCGCAAACATGACCGATGTGTGGTACTGCGTGATGACGAAAGAAGCACCAATGACCCCAATTGCCAAGCGAAATAGGAGAAAAGTCTCGTAACTATTCGCTAAACCGACTAAAAAAACGGGAATTGAGCAAACAAGCAAAAGAGCAGTATAAGTTTTACGTGGTCCCCAAGTATCG
>JANLQI010000406.1:0-8564 GCA_031367705.1 Saprospiraceae bacterium
TAAAAATCCAGATAACTAATATCGTTGTTATCCAAAAACAAGGCTTTGCTCAAGCGCAGCATATTATAGCTGTTGCAAGTCTCGGGTCCTTGATTCGATTCCAACATTTTTTTGAAATCATTGGTTGGGTTAAAATGCTCCAGCACGCTGTTCCCGCCAAACGCCACACTGCGGGTTTGTGCAACGTTTTTCCAAAAATATTGTGCTGCTACCGACCACTCAGTATTCTTCGTTAACGAAGCTATTTTTTCAAAGCCAATCACTTTGGGTATCTGCGTATTGGCATGGAGTCCTGTGAGTTTATCTTGTTTTTCGATTAATGGTTTCAATAAATTCTGATGTGACAATCGTTGCGCAGCATTAAGGTATTTTTTATCCTTTGTAATGATGTATAAATCGGCAAAAGTTTCATTGATACCACCATGCTCGGTACGCAAAATCTGCTGAATTTGCTCATCAGACAACGGTTTTATAAGCTCAATAAACCAATCGCCCAAACCAATTAATACTTTTTTAGCCTGTTCATTTCCTGCATACTCATAAGCATCCCGCAAGCCTGCAAAGAGCTTATGAATATTATAAAGCGGCACCCACGTATTGTTCAAACCAAAGCCGCTGCCATCAATATCACCTTTGTGAATCCGCTCCCAAAATACCTTACCATTGGGAACACCCCCTACGTAGCCATCACCATTTTTCGCTTGACACAACGCCAATTCATTGACCATATAATCAAGGCGTTTTTTCAGTTCTGCATCACCTGTACTTTCGTACATCATCGCCAAAGCCGATAAATAATGACCGCCAATATGCCCATCCAAACCCGAACTTTCCCAATTACCATAACGTTCAGCCTTTAACGGCAAGCCCGCATCTATCCAATATGGCGCAAGCAATTTATCGGGATTGAGGGCTAAAATGTATTTCAAATCAACATCTTGCGCATTTTTGAACACCCCCTCAGTCAATTTCACATTTTGCAAGGTGAAAGACTGCATTTGAGCGAATGCGGTTTTAGTAAAAACTAAAATGAGTATGATGATTATATTTTTCAATGTTATTTAAATTTAAGTTTTATGAATTCAGCAACCATTGTTACTTCATTTTTGAAGTTTTTTCTTCAATTCTAAAAAAATCAAAATCCGCATAACCTCCCACTTTTTTAGTAGCATAATTAAAAAGCCCAAAACGATAACCCATAAAATGAGGCAGCGTGTAAGCCATTTTCAAAGGCTCACCAATTGATTTCCAGTCCTTTCCATCGAGGCTGTAATAGAAATATGCTAAGTCCGTTTTTTCTCTGAAATCACATTCTATTTTGAAAAATACCTTATTTATACTGAGGGGGGCTTTTTGTAACTCAATAGGTTTGCCTGTTCCTGCACTTATCATCACGATGGATTTTATACCGTTTTCAACTTGTACACCCACTTGACCATAGTTTTTTTGTAAAACACAAAGTCCTGCGAAATCTCCCTCTTTCATTTTTTTTACATCAATAGCAGTCATACCTGAGCAAACAGGCCCAATCGTTCTTTGCGTCAATGTATTTCTCGCCAATACAAAACGGGTATCAATGCGACCCGTTTTTAAGCGTAAAAACCCTTTTCTATTAGAAAGTGACCATAACTTATTATCTGGATTATGATTCCATTGCCAAGTGAGTGGCAAGGTAGGCTCTCCTTTCTTGCGTGAAAATTCATCAGAATTGACAATATCGGGAATCAAACTTTTTCCTTCGGGAAGGTCGAGCGTTTCGGGTACTTTACCCTCTTCACCCAATATGGGCCAACCGTCCACCCATTTTACAGGCACTAAATAGGGAATACGCCCCACTGCGCCATAATCTCTAAAAAGATATGAAAACCACCGTCCATCGGGCATATCAATGAGTCCGCCTTGTGCAATACCTTTATCTTGCAACGCCACCCTACCCTCGTAAGGTCCCGTAATTTTATCTGCTCTATGGACTAAAACCGTCCGCATACCGCCTCTGGGCCACACAATATTGAAAAGGTAATATTTACTATTGACCTTAAACAATTGCGACCCTTCCGAATTGAGCATAATATTATCACCCGCTGGCGCACTCGCATTTTCAATGACTATTTGTTCGGTTGTGTTAGGTTTTACACCCGATAACTCTTCACTCAATTCAATTAATTTAAGTTTTCCTGCACTATAAATCATGTAAATACGCCCATCATCATCAAAAAACAAGGAATGGTCGTGGTAAGAAGGTTTGAAAGAAGACATCTTCCAATTACCTTTTTCAATGTCTTTTGTAGAAAAAATATAAGTTTTACCCGTAGTTTGGGCAAAGGTGGTGACGTAAAAAGTGCCATTGTGGTATCTCAAACTACTCGCCCAAGAGCCTCTACCGTACGTGCTTTTGCCGTTGGTCAAGTTCAATTCATCCATATTCGCCAGCGTATCATAGACATAACCAATTGTTTTCCAATTCACAAGGTCTTTTGATTTCATAATTGGCAACCCTGGACTCATGTGCATCGTCGTGCTGCTCATGTAATATGTATCGCCCACACGAATCATGGACATATCAGGTACATCGGCAAAAATGACGGGGTTTTGAGCCTTTTTAACTTGCGCTGAAAGCGTAGCTGATATTAAAAAATAAAAGAAAAATAGAATCTGCCGTCTAATGCTCATATTATTATTTTTAAAAATAATCCCTCAGTATTTCTTCAAATGTAAGTTGTCAGGTAAAACTCTTGGAAAGTTTCAAACTTTCCAAGAGTTATGCACAAAATTACCTATCAATCACTATTTAAAGGACCCCTCAGTATTTTTATTAAAATTCAATCAATTACCTTAAAAAACTCACTATTTAAAAAGCAGTTGAGCAAAATTGTACAAATTATTCCGCCATACGGGCCATGTATGCCCACCCCGATATTCGCTATAAGTATATTTGATATTCATTTCATCAAACTTAGACAACATGATTTTACAGTTGTCATGAGCAATATCTTCCTTGCCACCCATCGCAATCCAAAATTGTTTCAGATTGCTGTTGATGGTTGAAGCATTTTTTTTCATAAAATCATATTGTGGGTCAGAGAGTTTGGTATTATTAGCCCACCAACCTGAACTGAATACTCCCAAATAAGCAAACATATCTGAATTCCTAACGCCTGCGTGAAGCGTTTGCAAACCGCCCATTGAAAGCCCCGCTAAAGCTCGACTATTAGCATCGGCTTTTACTCTGAAACTGCTTTCCACAAAAGGTATTGCACCATTTTTAAGCTCATTTTCAAAGGATTTTAAAGCATTCTCATTAAAACCTGCAACACCGCCTTGCATACCGATATTGCCATCGAGCATGGCAATTATCATTGGTTTAACTTTGTTTTCAGCAATTAAATTATCCAAAATCATGTCGGTACGACCTTGCATTGCCCAACCTCTCTGGTCTTCTCCGCCACCGTGCAATATGTATAATACGGGGTATTTCTCAATAGAATTATCGTAACCAGGCGGGGTGTAAACGTACATTTCACGCCAAGAATTCAATGCTTTTGAAAAGTATTTTTTGATGCGGATATCACCATGCGGCACATCTTTTAAAGCATAATACCCCCCCTCAGTAAAAGGGATTTCAATCCCACTTGCCATGCGACCCATACCATAAAATGACTCACTCGCAGGATCAGCCACCGCAATACCGTCAATAATTAATGAATAATAATGAAAGCCTTCGCTGATAGAATCTGTCGTAACAATCCAATAACCACCTGTATCGCGCACCATATCGTATTTTTTACCCAAATCAATCTGTAATTTTTGAGCATCGGGTGCTTTTATGCGGAATACAACTCGATTATCAGGCAAAATTTGAGGATATTTTGCTGACCGAATATTGCTCGTTGCAGCTGTGCCTAAAACAGTATATTTTTGAAAAGTCGAAGCGTCCACAGGTTTGAATAAAAACTGTGAAAACATGTACAGACCATTCTTCCAAACCTTGAAATCATGCACGCCTGGCTCGACATAATAAATGTGTGGAACGCCATTTTCATACAAGTAATCGTGCGTTCTTTTACTGAACGAGATGAGCCCATCGGCATCTCCGCACGAAATCCAAAGTAGTTTTAATTTATTTTTAGCCTCTTCGGGATTTGGGATGAGTTCAGTCGGTTTTTTTGTATTAGGAGCAGATGAAAAACCACCTACCCAAGCGAATTTATCCAAATTACCTAAGCCAAAATTCAATGACTGGCCGCCGCCCATCGAAAGACCCGCAATAGCACGGCTTTCAGGACTGCTGATAACAGGGTAATTTTTTTCAATAAAAGGAATTAAATCATTCAATAAATCCTTCTCGAAAGTGGCAAAGGCTTGCACTTTTAAGCTATCAAATATATTCCCAACGGCACGGTCGTCTTTCATCGCTCTACCATTGGGCATGACGACTATCATGGGTTCAATTTTCTTTTCAGCATACAGGTTATCCAAAATAGCTTGTGGTTTGCCTTGCAACCATTCTTTTTCATCGCCACCGATGCCATGAAGAAGATATAAAACAGGGTATTTTTTTGATTTTGAAAATCCTGGTGGCGTATAAATTAAGGTTTTTCGTTTTGTTCCGACTGTTTTCGAGTCATAGGTTACTGTATCAATTTTGCCATGTGGTATATTGACTTGCAAAGAATCAAAACCTTGTGGTGCTTGTTTGAGGATATTTTGAGCCTGTAGAAAAAAGCTCAGGAATATTAATAGAGTAAAGCTTAAAAATGTCTTTTTCATTATAGTTGATAGTTTTAATAAAGTGTAATTATGACAATTATCAAAAAAGTTAAAAAAAATAGACCTCTATTTTGACGCTAAGAATTGGAATAAATATTTGGATTTAAAAGTGTCAAAGTGAAGCATTATAGAATCGCTTAAAAAAATCGTTACTACTTTTGGGTATCTTTAAAAAAATATTCTATAAATAAATGGTAATTAATGATTTATGACGTCGAAAAGCTTTGGAGTTTGCCTAATTTTTATCGGGCAAATATCGTTTTTGCCAAATAAAAATTAAGCTTAGATTCAAAAATAGAAACTAATTTTAAGTATGCAACTATTTGCATAAAATTATATTAAAAATCATGTATTTGTCGTACCGTACCTTTAAGCACGCACACGTCATAATTTTGATATTTCTCCACTTTACCATTTTGTAAAGTAACGGAATATTGATTTCTATGATACCCATACTGAATTTGGTTGAAAGACAAACCCATCATACCGCTATCAGAAAATCGTTTGTGTACTAACTAGGCGAATTGAGCATATTGGATACTGAAGAACCAGTACAAACAAACGCTCGTTTGTTTATACATTATGGATACGAATTGGACTTGACAAAAGCCGCTTATTAATAGACTTAAATGACTACTTTTACTTGATTAAGAGTACATAAAATTTGTATGCTAATCAAAGTATAAAATTTAAATTCTTCAATTAAACAAGTCTATACAATATGAAAATCGGTTATGCACGTATTTCGACCAAAGACCAAAATCTCGAATTACAAATAGATGCACTCAAAAAAGCAGGTTGTGAATTAATTTTTACTGAAATCGCATCAGGTGCTAAAACAGATAGAGTTGAACTGGCAAAACTTTTATCCCAGGTCAGAGTGGGTGATGTGGTTGTGGTTTACAAACTTGACCGTTTAGGGCGGTCATTAAAACATTTATTAGAGGTCGTCGCGCAGCTTGGAAAAATGGAAGTCGCTATTCAAAGCATTTCTGATGCCATCGATACCACCATAGCTCAGGGGCGATTGTTTTTTAATATCGCTGGCAGCTTTGCTGAGTTTGAAAGAGATTTAATCAGAGAAAGAACCCATGCTGGTTTAGCCGCGGCACGGGCAAGAGGTCGCAAAGGGGGACGCAGACAAGGGATGAGCAAAGAAGCACAGCAGAAAGCAATTTTGGCAGAAACGTATTATAAGGAGGGAAAAATGGGTGTCAATCAAATTGCTCTTGAAATTGGGGTATCTAAAATGACACTATATAAATACCTCCGCGCTCGGAATGTGGAGATAAGTGCCTATCAGTATGCCCATTCAAAACAAGAAGAATAAAGGCGTTTAAGTGCGCAAAATAACGCTAAAAATATTAGGCAAGATTTGTCTAAAAGTGACATCCACTTGATTTTTTTAACAAAGAATAGATAGAAAACTTTGTAAGAAAATCAAAGTAAAGTATATTTGCACTAAATCAAGTTATTTAACTATTTATGACTCATGCTGATAGGTTACGCTCGTGTTTCTACTTTTGACCAAAATCCCGACTTGCAAAACGATGCACTCAAAAAAGCGGGTTGCGAAAAAATCTTTACGGACACTGTAAGCGGTACAGTGCCGTTAAGACCAGGCTTAACCAAAGTCAAAGAACAGCTTCGCAAAGGTGATACTTTGGTTGTTTGGCGTTTGGACCGTCTGGGGCGTTCACTGAAAGACCTGATAGACTGGATGAACTACTTGGATACTGAGGGGGTCGCTTTGAAAAGTTTGCAGGAATCAATTGATACATCAACGGCAACAGGCAAATTGGTTTTCCATGTTTTCGGTGCATTGGCAGAGTTTGAGCGCAATTTGATTTTAGAGCGCACCCAAGCAGGGCTATCCGCAGCAAGAGCAAGAGGAAGATTAGGTGGCAGACCCAAAACCTTAGATGATGATAAAAAGCAGGTCGTGATAGACTTATACAATGAAAAAAAATTGACGGTTAAAAAGATTTGTGAAATGATGGGTATTTCTAAACCGACCTTGTATAGTTATGTGCGTGATTATGTTCCGAAGCCGAAGAAATAATGTCAATATCTAAAACTCCGAATTCGATGCAATTATGTTAAAACAGCAATATTCTAATGTACTCAATATGAGTTTCAATTAAATAACCTACATTATCTTTTTTGACTAACTCATTGATTTTCAATGAAAATTCAATTTTATAATGTGCATTAATTAATTGAAACTCATATTGAGTACATTAAAAGTCAGACTGGTTCGGCAACTTTTGTATTGACTATCAGCGATTGGATGGAACGTACTGGCGCAGTGGGCATCAGAGCGAAGACAGGTAGATATGGTGGTACTTTTGCCCACCGTGATATTGCCTATGAATTCCTTTCTTATCTGAATCCAACATTCAAACTCTATGTTATCAAAGAGTTTCAAAGGCTCAAACAGGAAGAAACAAAATCACTTGACTGGCAAATTAAGCGGACTTTATCAAAAGTTAATTATCGAATCCATACAGACGCAGTTAAAAACCACCTTGTCCCTCTTAAAATTCAAGATACCAAGTTTGAAGGATTATACTACGCTTCGGAAGCAGATTTGCTAAATTTAGCAATATTCAATATAACCGCCAAAGAATGGCGTGAAGCCAATCCTGATTTGAAAGGCAATATGAGGGATTATGCAACAGTGGAACAACTTTTAGTCTTGTCAAATATGGAAAATTTAAACGCTGAATTTATTAAAATGGGCATATCAAAACAAGACCGTTTGACAAAATTGAATGATGTGGCAATTTATCAGATGCAATTATTGGTCGGTACATCCAGTTTCGGCTTGTTAAAAAGTGGTAATGACCCAAATGCCATTCCTTAGTATTCGGGTTCACCCCTACCCTCTTTTCTATGTTTGGTAAGTTTATTCTTTTACAAGTCTCATGGAGGCAAAACTTTGTTCTAAGGTTCGCTCTGCACACATGTTTTTTGTGTACACATAAATTACACACACAATTTAGATGTATATTCATAATGCCTTTTGCTCCGAAACCCGCATAAAACACCAAAACAAGAAGGTAAATATGGAGAGGGGCTTTTACTTGGTTTATTGGGCGACATGCCTAAATGTCAATCGTTGTTAGTAAGAAAGTAAATACATAGCATCTTTGTTTTAGTGCATTTCACAAAAATACACACACATTTTTTGTGTGTGTTAAAAATGTACGCATACTAATTACACACACAATTTAAGCGCATCGCATTTAATTGGGTTGGCTTCAAAACCCTTACAAAGTTTCCAACATAAGAAACTAAATACTGAGGGGGCTATTGTAGTGCATCATGCCTAAATATCAACCGCTTTCCAGAGCATACAAAAGTCCAAGAACAGATATAGCACCCTGTTCTACCATTTCAGCACAATATATGTCCAAGATTCCATCGCAAAAATCCTGCAAAACGTAAAATCCAATAAATGCACATTACTCCTGTTTTATTCAATTTCATAAAAATATACACACATTTTTTGTGTGTGCAAAAAATGTACGCATACTAATTACACACACAATTTAAGTGCATCGCATTTAATTGGGTTGGCTTCAAAGCCCTTATAAAGTTTCCAACATAAGAACCTAAATACTGAGGGTGGCTTGTAGTGCATCATGCCTAAAACAATGGTTCGTTAAGAAAACATGAAAAGGGTGAAAAAAAAAGCGTGTACCTTTGGGTTACCACACCTAAAAAATACACGCAATGGAAGGAACAAAACAATCCCTTTGTGCAAATGTAGGCGCAATTTCGATAATAGGCAA
>JANLQI010000426.1:0-2445 GCA_031367705.1 Saprospiraceae bacterium
CGACACCCCTCAGTATTTTTGCCGCATCGCACCGTTTGTGGAGTTCGCCAAAGAAATCGAATTGGTCGCCCATAAATTGGATTTGGAATTGGCGGATGACAAATTGATGCGAGTCTTCATCAGTCAAAGGATTGTTGATGGAGATGAGTTTTTCGCGTCTGCCGTTGTCGCTTAGGAATTTGAGCAAAAGTTGCGAATACCATTTATCGAATTGAAAACCTAAGAAAATATAGGTGCTTGCCTCCTTGAAAGTCCGCATCATTTTATTGGGCAGACTGCCCGCACTGAATGCGGATTGCAGCATTTTATACACATCGTCGTAATCCAAAACCAAAGAATCGTCTTGGTCTTTTGAGCCGAACAGGTTATACACCAAAGGCAAGGCGCGGGTCGGTTTCTCGATTTCATCGTTTTCATTGTCCCGATGGCGGTGTTGAAAATAATGAAACCGATGTTTGACACCCGACCGATAAAAAGCTTCCGAAACAAACGTATCGGGGTTGACGGACACCACCAAATGAAACGGAATCTGCACAATTTGTTGCAAAATCCCTTCATCGGGCGACATATCCCGATAAAAACGCTTCACCTGCCGCGCCACCCGCACTTTGCTTTCAGGCGATTTGAATAGGAAAAACCCATCGCGCTCATAATAAAAAGCAATATCATCGGGATTGCGCTGATGCAAACTATCGCGCAAATGCCGATTCAAAGGCTTGCCGTCAATCTGCATCAATTCGGGACCAATGAGTAGAACCGCTTTTTGGTCTTTTATGTCGGTGAGTATATCATCCCAATCGTCTTTGGATATTGGTGTCATTTTTTGATTTTTTATTGTTTTTTACTGAGGGGGGTAAATTTTTAAATTGTATTTATTTCAATATGAATTTGACAGACGGCATCTGTCAAATTCAAGTTAAATATTTTAATCAAGTGTATCTTCCTCGTCTGGCTGGTTTAATATGCGCTCTAATTGAGCTCTCAACTCCTCAATATCGGGTAAATACAGTTGATATTTTGAAACAAATAATTGGCTACTCATGCCATAAGTCGCATATTGAACAAGTAAATCATCTTTTTCACGGGTTAGAATAATCCCGATAGGTGGATTTTCATCTTTTGTTGTCTCTTCATTAGCAAAGTAACCTAAGTACATATTCATCTGCCCAATATCATGATGCTTAATTTTATTGATTTTGAGGTCAATCAATACAAAACAACGCAAAAAACGATGGTAAAACACCAAATCTACGTTATAGTCTTCATTATCCAAAGTAATGCGGTACTGTCGTCCAACAAAAGTGAATCCCTTGCCTAATTCGAGTAGAAAAGCCTGCAAATTGTCCAACAAAAGCGTTTCTAACTTCTTTTCTGATAAGCGATAAGGTGCTGGAATTTTCAAAAATTCAAAAACGTATGGGTCACGAAGTATGTCTTCGGGCATTTCAATAATGCGTCCTTCTTTTGCCAATTTTAAAATGCCTTCTTTATCTCGGCTTCCGGCCAAACGAAGAAACAAAGCCGTCTTTTTTTGACGTTTCAATTCTTCGATAGTCCAATTTTCTAACTCACTTTGCTTCTCATAAAAATGCCGTTCAAGTTCATGGTCAATTTTCACAAATTCGCAATAATGCGACCATGACAATTTTTTAGATAGTACAGCAAAATTCGGATAACGCACATAAAACAACCTGATTTGATTGAGATTAGAGCGACTAAATCCTTTGCCATGCAATAAAGTTAAATCACGTGAAAGCGATTCCATTAAAGCCTTTCCATAAGGTGCACGCGGATTGCCTTTTTGCTCAAATTCGACAATATGTTGCCCCATTTGCCAATTTGTTTGCAACAAAACCGTATCAGCCAATTTCAAAGCCCTGTTTCGTCCTTGACGATATACTTGCGAAATAGTGTCTAAAAGGTCTTGATAATCGTTGTTATTGCTTGTTAAATTCATAATATATTTGTTTTTTACTGAGGGGGTTAAAATTTTATTTCACAGTTAGGTAAAAGCTTTTTTATTTTTTCTTGTTCTTCTTTAAGGATTGGGTTATTTCGTAAATTTAATTCTTTTAGGTTTTTTAAAACTATTATTTCATTTGGTAATTTTGTCAATTGATTCTTTTCTAAATCTAATTTTGTTAAATTTATCAAATTGCCAATGTCGGAATTTAAGTTTGTCAATAAATTAGCTTGCAATAAAAGTATTTTAAGTTCTCTTTGATTGAAAATAGTTGGAGACAATTCATTTAAATTATGACTACTTAAATTCAAAGCTGTTATTTGAGAATCTAATTGATTGATATTTGTAGCCAATGGATAAAGATTTCCTAAAGTATCCAAATAACTGTAAATTGAGTCGTGTTAATTTTATTTAAATATTTCAAAAACAAAATTTTAATCAAAATGAAAATCAATTTAAAAAACCATTTATTTTATAAATTT
>JANLQI010000501.1:0-8858 GCA_031367705.1 Saprospiraceae bacterium
ATAACCGCTTCATCGAGTAATTTACTGAGGGGGAGTAATTTCAGATTTCCAATATCGAGGGTATCAAAACGGCTGCCTGTCGCTAAGATTTCACGACTGAAAAATTCGTAACCGACATAGCTGATTTGTAAGAGAAAACGCTCATTTTGTTGTTCTGACGAAAAGCGAAAAAACCCTTCATCATTGGTTTGTCCTTGAACAAAAATAGTGGAATCGGGCAAGTGCAAAAGAGACACCGCAGCAAACGGCATAGGGTTCGCCGTTTCATCTAATATCGTTCCGCGTATCGTTGATTGTGCTGTTATTGACTCCAAAACGAAGAAAAACAAGAAGAAAAAGGTAGTTTTAAGGAAAAATCGTTCGGATAAATAATTGGATTTCAAAATAGACATTAGGTTTAGTTTTACGACAGGCTCAATTAATCAGCCTGTGTTTTTTATAGGAAAGTAGTTTTGACTTTGATTCGTGGGCAAAGTTAAACGCAAAAAAATAGATAGTGTGTTAATGCCTTTAACTCTATCCGAACTACGTTTTTGACATTACAAACGACTTCGGACATAGCTATATCCGTTTCCATAAACTTCTATTCAAAAAGTAAAAATGATTTTATCGTGTCAATTTTTGCTGATAAACTTAAAAGAAGGTAAATTTGTCAAAAAAAAGATGGATAACGAAAGTGTATTACAAAGAATTACGGTCAATCCACTTGTTTGTGGCGGTCGTCCATGCATAAGAGGTATGCGTATCCGTGTATCTGATGTACTTGATTTATTAGCAAATGGATTAACACCTCAAGAAATTATTGAAGAATTACCAGATTTAACATTAGAGGATATACAAGCATGTCTTGTATATGTGGCTCGTCGTTTTGAACACCCTATTTTACAAACTGCCTAAATTAAAGCATACTATGATTTGGCTTGATGCTCAACTTCCTCCCTCATTAGCTCAATGGATTATAGAAAACCTTGATGAACCTTGTAAGGCTGTACGTGACATTGGATTACGTGATGCGGCTGATTTTGATATTTATCAACAAGCAAAGGCTGCGAATGTCGTTGTTATGACAAAAGATAAAGACTTTGTGGATTTACTTTACGTACATCATGCGCCACCAAAAATTATTTGGTTGACGTGTGGCAATACATCGAAACAAAAACTAAAAGAGTTAATGACTCTGCATTTGCGCCAAGCATTACGCATTTTAGCGGCTGGAAATGATTTAGTCGAAATTAATTAAACGCATCTTATGCTGACAAAAGAAACCGCCCTCATTCTCACGCACGGCTTACTCGATACCGAAAACGGCAAAACAGCACATGGTTTGATTCGCAGCAGCGAGAGATTTCAAATCGTTGGTGTCATAGATTTTGCAACCGCAGGACGCGATGCGGGAGACGTTTTAGATGGCAAACACCGCAATATTCCGATATTTGCCGACATTGAAACCGCTTTAAAACAGTTGGGCGAGACCCCTCAGTATTTAATCATCGGTGTCGCTGTTGCGGGTGGAAAAATACCTTCTGAAATGTTGGAGGTTTTAAAAGTTGGTATTAGCCATAAATTGAACATTATCAATGGTTTGCATGAAAAACTGAATGAAAAACCTGATTTTGTGGCTTTGGCAAAGCAAAACAATGTGACTTTAACAGATGTCAGACGCACCAAAACGCCTTCCGAAATGGCTTATTGGACGGGTGAAATTAGAAATATCACAACGCCAAGAGTCGCTGTTTTAGGCATGGATTGCGCTGTTGGCAAAAGAACAACGGCTCGCTTTTTAGTAGAAGCTATGCGTTTAAAAAACTATAAAGCAGAAATCATTTCCACAGGACAAACGGGCTGGATGCAAGACGGACGCTACGCTTTTATCTTCGATTCGACGATAAATGACTTCTTAACAGGCGAATTGGAGACGCAAATTTTGAAATGTTATACAGAACAAAAACCCGATATTATGTTCCTAAACGGACAATCCGCCTTGCGGAATCCGATTGGGCCAACAGGTTCAGAATTTATATTGTCGGGCGGTGCCAAATGGGTGATTTTACAAGCCATGCCCGGACGCAAATATTATGAAGGCACAGAGGACAATATCAAAGCCATCATCCCCTCAGTAAAATCTGAAATTCAGTTGATAAAAATGTTTGGTGCAACGACGATTGCCGTTACCTTGAATACACATGGCTTAACGCTTGAAAAAGCCAGAGCGATTCAGCAAAAATTAAGAAATCAGTTGAAAATACCTGTTGTGCTGCCGTTGGAAGATGGAGTCGGAGAGGTGATAGAAACGATTGAGAAACAGATATTTATTTAAAACTTTTTTAGTCCACTGATTTGACTGATGCGACTGGTTTTCACTGATTTAGTTTCCTACGGAATGACAAAAAAATCAGTGCAAACCAGTCGCATCAGTCAAATCAGTGGACTAAAAAGAATCAAACAAATCAAAATAATGACCATAAAATCCATAAACGTTTATAAAAAAAACCTCGCCTTAACCCGCCCTTATACCATTGCCACTAAAACCATTTCAGATGTTGAATCCGTTTTTGTTGAAATAGCATTATCCAACGGCATCATAGGCTTAGGCGCAGCCAATCCTGCAAAAGAAGTGGTCGGCGAAGATGCTGATATGTCTTTAAGAAATCTGCAAAGCGATGATATTCAAGGCTTTATTGGTCGAGACATCGCCGAAATCTTTTCGATTATCCCCTCAGTATCAGCGGCATTTCCACACGCACCAGGCACTTTGGCAGCCATGGATATTGCTTTGCACGATGCCTTTTGTCAATATTTGAAATTGCCGATAGCGCAGTTTTATGGGCAGAAAATTACGTCTATGCCTACATCGGTTACCATTGGTATTAAAAATGTGGCTGCCACTTTAGAAGAAGCCAATGAATATTGGGATGCTGGCTTTCGTGTTTTAAAAGTGAAATTAGGCTTAGATATGGCGGAAGACGTTGAACGTTTGGTAAAACTACGTGAACGTTTCGGACAAGCCATGCGCATCCGCGTAGATGCCAATCAAGGCTACGAAACAGGGCAAGTCGTTGATTTTTTCACCAAAATCAAGGATTTAAACATTGAATTGGTGGAACAACCAACGGCTGTTG
The DNA here is from genome assembly GCA_031367705.1 of Saprospiraceae bacterium. GTDB lineage: Bacteria > Bacteroidota > Bacteroidia > Chitinophagales > Saprospiraceae > JAAFJT01. Next base: position 3,120 of record JANLQI010000501.1, read on the forward strand.
GAGAGGAAAAAGCCTTGCTGACCCTACCTTATGATATACGTGAAAAAATTGCAGCCGATGAAAGTCTGAAAGACACAGAAATGGCTCTGTTTCTCGGTGGCACAAAACGAGTCGGTATTTTCAATATCAAACTGATGAAATGTGGCGGCATTCGTGAAGCCTTAAAAATTGCCACCATTGCCGAAGCTGCCAAAGTGGATTTGTTTTGGGGTTGCAACGATGAGAGTATCGTGAGCATCGCTGCGGCTTTACACGTCGCCTTTTCATGTCCACACACCAAATACATTGACCTCGACGGCAGTTTTGACCTCGCAGAAGACGTGGTAAAATCGGGTTGGGTCTTGAAAAATGGAGTGATGTCGTTGAATAGTGGGGCGGGGTTGGGGCTAATTCGATAAAAACTCATAGCCCTGAAAGGGCGTGATGTGATAGCAATGGGTAACGCCCATTGGGGAAAAAATAATTCAAACCATATTTTTTATAAATATCAATCAAACCATAAAATAATACATGAAAAACCTATTCCTCCTCCCCCTCCCGACTTTATCTTTATCGGGATGTATCATCAGTATTCTCCTATTTTCAGCATCGCTAACAGCGCAAAACCTAAAAATCAAGCCTAAACATTTGGCAAAAGCCAATGAATTGGCGCACCGGTTTCCCATCGTTGATGCCCACGTGGACGTGCCTTATCGCTTGATATCTAAGATGGAAGATATTTCAGTACGCACGCCCAAAGGCGATTTTGACTACGTTCGAGCGAAAAAAGGGGGTTTGACAGCGCCTTTTATGTCTATTTATGTGCCTTCAGGTTTTCAAAAAACGGCAGGTGCGTCGAAGGCTTATGCCGATACATTGATTGATTTGGTGCATGATTTGGTCAAAAAAAATCCAGAGAAATTTGCACTTGCCAATACACCCGACGAGGTGGAAGCCAACTTCAAAAAAGGCTTGATTTCCTTCCCAATGGGTATGGAAAATGGTTCACCGATTGAAGACAAGCTCGAAAATATCGCTTATTTTCAAAAGCGGGGTGTTCGTTATATCACCTTGACACATGCCGAGGACAACTTGATTTGTGCGTCTTCGTATAGCCTCAACAATAAATGGAATGGTTTGAGCCTTTTCGGAAAACAAGTCGTGGAAGAGATGAATCGCGTCGGCATCATGATTGACGTGTCGCACGTTTCTGACAAAACGATTGAACAAGTTTTGGAAATTTCAAAAGTGCCTGTCATTGCCTCACATTCGAGTTGCCGAAAATATACGCCGACGCTGATTCGCAATTTGCCTGATGATTTGATAAAACAAATTGGTGCAAAAGGCGGTGTCATTCATGTCAATTTCTCTTCACTTTTTCTTGATTCGACGGCAGCAAAAGCTTTTATGCAAGAACGTCAAGACAAAAGCGACTGGCTTTTGAAGAACAATACAACACAAAAAGACCCGCTTTACAAGGCTTTTGATACTGAATATGAAAAAATGCACCCGCAGTTTTTTTCAACTTTAGAACGCTTGGCAGACCATATTGACCACATAAAAAAACTCGTCGGGATTGACCATATTGGCTTCGGTTCTGATTTCGATGGCGCAGGAGATTCGTTTCCAGTAGGCATAAAAGACGTGTCTGAATATCCAAATTTGATAGCAATTCTCTTAAAACGTGGCTATACGGAGGGGGATATTGAGAAAATTTGCTACAAAAACACATTTAGGGTTTGGCGCGAAGTAGAAGCATTTGCTCAAAAATCTAAATAATAGGGAGGGGGCTTTTGTTTTGAAATTGTTGTTCAAAATAAAACAAATAATTTAAAAAATGTTTTAAATTTGTTTTAAAAACACAAATTGTTTTATAAATTTGCACTGTGCTTTTTTATAAACTATAAAACAAAAGTAAAGATGACATATCAAAACAGACCCAAATTGGCTGAAAGTAAACGGATTCGCTCAGTTTTGCAACATCAAGCATGGTTAGAAAAAGAACAGACCGAGCCGTTGGATTTAACACATTTGTCGAACGCACCACCCCTCAGTACAACGAGCTGGTTGAGCACATTGAACGAGTCCGAACGTCAAAAACTCTATGACCGTTTGTCTGAATTGGAATTGATTTTTTGGTCAGTGGGCGACAATGTTTTAGATAAAGTTGTCACCGACAAAAATCGTCAAATCATCAACGAAAATTACGAACGGGTTGTAGAAAGTCGTCTTGTGGCAAAGCAGACATCACCCCATTTTGAAAAAGTGGCGGCTTAAAAAGGACACTAATTTCACGAATGACACGAATTGATTACTATTTATTCGTGTCATTCGTGAAATTAGTGTCTTTTTAATAAAAAAACTTTGTCGTGAACTTTTTTAAATGAATGAATGTTCATGCATTTGTGCTTAAATAAATAATAACATGATAGAACTCATCTTACAGAAATGGACTTTTATGCGCTTTTTGCGCTTAAGTATGGGCGTTTGGCTCATCGTTGAAAGCGCGAGAACTCACGAAACAATGTTTATGTTGCTCGGTGGTTTGTTTGCTGCCCAAGCGATTTTCAACATGGGTTGTGCTGGCGGCAACTGCGCTGTTCCGACTCGTCGAAGCCCTTTTTCAAGGACAGAAGAAACAACTTTTGAAGAAATAAAATAAAAACAATAAAAATTATGGCAGTTTCATTCAATGAACTTATCAAATCAGAAAAACCCGTTCTCGTTGACTTTTCCGCAGAATGGTGTGGCCCGTGCAAAGCGCTTGCCCCAATATTAAAAGAAGTCAAAAACAAAATTGGCGACGATGCTAAAATCGTTAAAATTGACGTAGATACCAATCCTGCAATTTCAGAGCAATTACAAATCCGCTCAGTGCCAACGATGATAATTTTCCAAAATGGCGAATCAAAATGGCGGCAATCAGGCGTTTTGTCTGCGGTACAGATAGAGCAAGCGTTGCGTTCATTTATGGTCACAACTCATTGAAAAACAAGGACTTCATTCATCATTTATCATTCATAACTCATCATTCCTTATGTTAGATTTCTTAAAAAACCTATTCGGTGGCGGCGCACCGACAGCTTATACAAACTTAAACGCCAATGATTTTGGCCAAAAAATAACCCAACATACTGAGGGGGTCGTTTTGGATGTCCGCACAGCAGACGAATTTAAAAGCGGTCATTTGCTCAAAGCCGTCAATGCAAATGTCATGAGCAACGAATTGATAACTAAAGCGGCTAAACTCAATAAAGAAAAGCCCGTTTTTGTCTATTGTCGCAGTGGTGCAAGGAGCGCAACAGCTTGTAAAACCTTGACAGACATGGGTTTTACAGATGTCTATAATATGTCAGGTGGCATATCAAGCTGGAACGGAAAAGTCGTTAAGTGAAAAACTAAAAGTGAAAAGTGAAAAATAACCGAGCCGTATTTTTCACTTTTCACTATTAGTTTTTCACTTTTTCATAGTTTTGCCCAAAATAATTAAACAATGCGATTCAAACTCCTGCCACTGATGCTGACAGTTATTCTCAACTTTTTCTATTCTCTTTTTGGTTTAAATAGAATTGAAGCCCAACCAATTGGCATCACGGTTGGTGATTGGAAATTTCAAAAAGGCGACGACAGCACGTGGGCGACCCCTCAGTATAACGACTCAAATTGGCAGCCGATTGAGGTCGGTAAGCCGTGGGAAGTCGTAGAAGCGGGTTACGACGGCTTTGGTTGGTATCGCAAAACAATCGTTTTGGACTCTCGTGCGATGCGCAGAGCTGTGCGACGAAAAGGCTCATTGGTCGTCCGTTTGGGCAAAATTGATGATGCCGACGAGACGTTTTTTAATGGCGTCAAAATCGGTGAAACAGGCAAAATGCCGCCTAATGCAGAATCTGCTTGGGACGTTGATAGGGTTTATTTCATTCCAAAAAAACTCATAAATTGGAAAAAACAGAACACAATTGCGGTTCGTGTCCACGATTCAGGTGGCGGAGGTGGCATGTATGCAGGTGAATATCAACTCGAACCCGTTACTTGGAAACAGCTTTTTGATATTAAAATTGAAAACAACGAACCCTCCAATGCCTTTGATACAGAGAAGCCTGTTGCCATAAACGTTAAACTTAAAAACGGTGCAGATGAAAACCTTAGCGGCACGTTAACCATTGATATTAAACGTTTTACGGGCGAAGATGTGGATTCACAGACTGAAAGAGTGAGCGTTAAAAAAGGTCAAACAGTTACAGTTCCAACCATGGCATTTGACATCAACGAAGTCGGGTTTTACATCGCTCATTGTGTTTTTGAAGACCATAAAGGCAATAAATTGACCCAAAAATGTGGCTTCGCCTACGAACCCACCAAAGCAGTTTCTGCTCCAACGCCACCTGAAGATTTCAAAAAATATTGGCTTGAAGCAAGAGAGCAACTCGACTCCGTTGCGCCCGATTTTAAACTCACACCGACCCCTCAGTATGCAACGAAAAAAACCGATGTTTTTGAAGTTGAAATGCGCTCTTTGGGCAATGTGCGGGTGCGGGGCTACTACACTGTGCCGAAAGGCAAAAAGAATCTGCCTGCCATGCTACATGTGCAAGGCTACTCGTCGGTCATGATGCCTTTTGATATTGATAATCAACAGTTTGCACAGTTTTTCTTAAATATCAGAGGTCATGGCAACAGCCGAGACGATGTGAATCCAGGCTTCCCAGGCTATTTACTGACGGGTATCAATGAGCCTGAAAAATACATTTACAGAGGTGCATACATGGATTGCATTCGGGCGGTTGATTTTTTAGCAAGTCGTGAAGAAGTGGACTCAAACCGCATCGTTGTAGAAGGCGGCAGCCAAGGCGGGGCTTTGAGTATTGCGACATCTGCCCTCGACAAACGCATCAAATATTGCATGGCAGATGTACCGTTTTTAAGCGATTTTAGGAATTATTTTAATATCGCACGCTGGCCCTCCGATGAGTTTAAGCTGTATTCCATGACGCATTTCCGAAAAATGGACATGATTTTGAAGACATTGGACTATATCGACATCAAAAATTTAGCCCCCTCAGTAACTTGCCCTGTTTTGATGGGAGTCGGTTTATTCGACGATACTTGTCCAGGTGCTATCAATTTTGCCGCTTATAACAACCTGTCTTCGACTGATAAATCATTCAAATTATATCCACAAAGTGGCCATGCTTTGCCTGAAAAACATTACACAGCTAAATTAAAATGGTTGTATGAACGAATGGGGTTGTAATGGTATGTCGTGTTTCGTTTTTAGTGTTTGGAAGCTCTAAACACTAAAAACAAAACACTAAAAACATTTCTACCACCAATCCATCGGGTCTTCCACGACCCTAAAATTTTCATTAAAACCATCTATCAAATTCATATCATTGGAAGTGATATTGAAGTCAAAAACGTCAAAATTCTCTTGAATCCGCTTCAAATTGGCTGATTTTGGAATCGTTGAAACGCCGTGTTGCAATGCCCAACGCAAGATGATTTGAGCCGATGTTTTACCATATTTCTGTGCTATAGCGACCAATTTAGGGTCATTCATTTTCTGTCCACGCACCAAAGGTGTATAGGCTTGCAGTTGGATTTTACGTTCATTACAATATCAATAGTTCGTTAAGAAATTAAGCCGCCATAGCCTCGCAATTCATTGAGAACAAAAGCTGTACGATTTTAGGATTATTTTTAACAGAGTTAGGTTCTAAACCCAAAGCGTCGGAAAATAATTCGACCATTTTAAGATTG
>JANLQI010000027.1:0-17783 GCA_031367705.1 Saprospiraceae bacterium
TCAAAAACGGGAAGAATTGGCGTAACATCCTGTGCATATCTTGTTAAATAAGAACAAAGAATAATTGTTTTTATAAACGTCACAATTTCAACACTTAAAGTAGGGAGACTTGCGATAAATGTTGGAATTTTGCATTTTTAAACAAATCAATTTTAAGCATTCATAACTCATAACTATTATATGCCTTTTATCGAAACGGGAATCGAAGGATTAAAAATTTTTGAACCGCGCGTCTTTGGCGACGAACGCGGTTATTTTTTTGAAAGCTACAACTACGACATGTTCCGCTCAGCGGGTATCAATAATGTTTTTGTACAAGACAACCAAAGCCGTTCAACATGCGGTGTACTGAGGGGTCTGCATTATCAAGTCGGCGCGTATGCTCAAGCGAAATTGGTGCGTTGCATCGAAGGCGAAGTCTTGGATATTGTGGTTGACATCAGAGAAGGTTCTCCAACTTATGGTAAAACATACTCTTGCGTTTTGAGTGCAGAAACCAAGCAACAATTATTCATTCCACGCGGATTTGCACATGGCTTTATTGTCCTCTCCGAAGTTGCCGAATTTTTCTACAAATGCGACAATTTTTACTCAAAAGAACACGAAGGGAGCATTATTTACAACGACCCAACCTTGGCAATTGATTGGGGTATGGCAGAATCGGCATTGATATTGTCTGAAAAAGACAAGGTGCATCCGAATTTTGGAGCGCATAGGCGTTTTTATTGATGTCAACAGCAAATTCTCAATATTTTCACCGATCAAATAAGCGAATACAATAAATAATTTATGGAAAAACCAACTATACTCATCACTGGTGCCGCTGGACAGGTCGGTAATGAGTTCCGATTTTTAGCATTTACGCACCCACAATTCCAGTTCATTTACACCGATGTTGAACAATTAGACATTACGAAATTGGGTCAAACGCTTAAGTTTTTCAAGCGCAACACCCCTGAGTATGTCGTCAATTGTGCCGCTTATACAGCCGTTGACAAAGCGGAAACAGACGTGGCCTTGGCAACTAAAATCAATGTCAATGGCGCACGAAACCTCGCAAAAGCCTGTCAAGCAACAGGTGCAACTTTGATACAATTGTCAACCGATTATGTGTATCATAACAGCCAAAATACACCTTTCAAAGAGGGAGATAAAACAAGTCCAAAAGGTGTTTATGCCAAAACCAAACTGCGTGGCGACTTAGCCGCCTTGAAGTTTTGTGAGCGTGCCATCGTCTTACGCACGTCGTGGGTGTATGGTACTTTTGGGAATAATTTTGTCAAAACCATGTTACGGCTCGGCAAAGAACGTGAAGAGCTGAATGTTATTTTTGACCAAATCGGTACGCCTACTTATGCCCGTGACCTTGCAAAAGCTGTTTTAAAAGTTACACAACAAATTGAAAATCAAGACATTGACCCTAAAATACTGAGGGGGGTGTTTCATTACTCCAATGAAGGTGTAACGAGTTGGTATGACTTCACAAAAGCTATTTTTGATATACGGAACATCGCTTGTCGAGTCAACCCCATTGAGACAAGCCAATACCCTACCCCTGCGGCACGTCCGCCGTTCAGTGTTTTGAATAAAGCAAAATTTCGGGAAACGTTTGGCATCGAGGTGCCCTATTGGCGGGATAGTTTGGTGGCTTGTTTAAAGGAGCTACCATAGGATTCGTTTTTGCGGATAAAGGTTTACGAAATTTTAAAAATTTCGTAAACCTGCACTCAACTTTAAGGCTTACCCTTTTCGACAAGCAAATCAAGCGATTTTTGCACACAGTGTAAAAACGCAGTTTTATCTGTTTCCGATAGATGCCCTAAGAGGCAACGGTTTGTACGCCTTCTGTTTGGCTCTATTTTTTCAAGCAATGCCCAACCTTCTTCTGTAAGCATCAGTGACTTCTTACGCCAATCGCCCTTCACCCTGACCTGTTCGACCAAGTTTTTTACGATGAGCAAGTTAAGAACATTCGTAATATTTGGCCGAGACACATTCAGGGCTTCAGCCAATTCACTGGCGACAATTGGATGGCTTGTCTCGTTTTCCTGAATATATTCAATATTGGGGTCTCCTGCCAAATGAAGCAAAATAAGGTATTGTTGGGTCGTAATACCATAGCGTTGACAATGAATATCACCTCTTTTATTAATCGCATCCGCGAGATTATGTATCAACATAACGATGGATTCCTCTACCGTTTTTTGAAGTTTGAAAGACTTAACATCGGGATTTTGAACAGCGTCAAGTAGATGCAAACAATTTATTTTGTTTGTTTTATTATCCGTTGTGGGCATTATTGGTCTTAGATTTGGCTGTGTAGTATTTACTTTTCAAAGGTTAAATGTAGAGATAGTGTTTGATAATAAAAATAAAAAGACCCAAATATTATAAAAATGCCACAATCAAGGTATTCTACCTATTTTATTTTCTACATAATGACTGATAGGCCATAGAAAAACAGGCTTTGTAAAAGCATCATGCCATCTGTTAAACCATAAAAATAATAATCACTCCGATTTTTTTTGGTAAAACCAACAACCATAATACTTGTAATATAGGTTAATAAAAGAGCGAGAGTATTTTTAAAAGCATATATACCTTGCTTATTCAACAAAAAAACAATAAAAACACAGCCTAATAAAGCTAAAATGCCTAAATATTTAGCATTTTGAACGCCAATACTGAGGGGTATCGTTTTGACATTTGTTTTTGCGTCAACGTCTATATCCCGTATATCAAATGGAATTGTTAAAGCGAAAACGAAGAAGGTTCTTTCTAAAAACATAAATTTTACGTGATTATCTAAAATATTGCCATACTCTTGAACAGGCAAAATGACGGTGACAAAAGCCCAAACGAAGGCAATCGTAAAGATTTTGACAAAAGGTAAATCACGTAAGCGTTTGCCGCCAAAAACAGGTAAAACGTAGGCAAGTGAGAAAATACCAGCGACAATTAGACTTATTTGAGTGGTTGTTTTGATATTAAAAAAGAAAAACACACAAAACAAACCCGCTAAAATAGTCAATATACTGAGGGGGGTACTGAACGATTTTGTTTTCAAAAAACGTTGATTTTCAACGAGTTGTTTCTTTAAAAAATAAGTAATGGGTTTGTGGATATTGTAAAGAAAGAAAGTCGCGGCAGCAACAAAAATGGGTAAAATACTTTGAGCAACATTGTCATCTCCTAAAAAACGGCACGTTTGCACCGTTTGGGAATAGGCACAAAGCGCAATGAGGACATTGCCGTAGAGGAAGAAATTGATGATTTTCATAAGGATAAAGGTAAGCCTTTGAAAACAATTGTATTAAAAAAGCCTTGAAAACGATGCGTTTTCAAGGCTTTTTTATAAAATGATGAATGATGAATTATAAATGATGAATCATTCATCATTACTTAAAAATATTTAAAATTATGATTCGCTTCTATTTTCTGAAGCACTTCGTAAATCAGTTTAATAACATTTTGAACGTCTTCTTTATCCGCCATTTCCACCGTTGTGTGCATATAGCGCAGCGGCAACGAAATAAGGGCTGAGACAACACCGCCGTTTGAATAGGCAAAAGCATCGGTATCTGTTCCAGTCGTGCGGCTTGAGGCTTGGCGTTGGAACGGAATCTGCTTTTCTTCGGCGGTGTCTATGATGAGGCTCAAAAGGCGGTTGTGTACTGAGGGGGCATAACTGAGGCTCGGCCCTTTGCCACAACGCACATCGGCTTGTACTTTGACATTCATCAAAGGTGTAGAAGTGTCGTGACAAACATCTGTGACAATGGCTACGTGCGGTTTGATGGTTTCCGCAATCATTTCAGCACCACGTAAACCGACCTCTTCTTGTACTGCGTTGACGATATAAAGCGAAAAAGGCAAGGTAATGTTATTCTCTTTCAACAGTCGCGCAACTTCTGCAATGCAAAAACCACCGATACGATTGTCTAAAGCACGGCCGCAATAATAACGGTTGTTTATCTCCATCAACTCGTCTTCGTAAGTTATGACGCAACCCACATGTACGCCCATTTCAAGGACTTCATCACGGGTTTTCGCACCTATGTCAATAAAAATATTGGCTAATTCGGGTGCTAATGTTGCGTCTTTGCCTTGCCTTACATGGATAGCGGGCCAGCCAAAAACGCCTTTGATGATGCCTTTTTTTGTGTGAATATTGACCCGTTTTGAAGGCGCAATAAGATGGTCTGAACCACCATTTCTGACAACACTGATGAAGCCATTGTCGTCAATATAGTTCACAAACCACGAAATTTCGTCCGCATGACCTTCAATAACAACTCGATAAGGCTGATTTGGGTTGATGATGGCATAAGCCGTTCCATAATTATCTAGATGCCATTCGTCAATATAAGGACGAATGTAGTCGAGCCACAATTTTTGACCAGAAGCCTCAAAACCCGTTGGGGAGGCATTATTAAGATATGCGTGCAGGAATTTTTCAGACGCCGCCGTTATTACACTCATCTAAAGTTTATCGTCTATTGGGTTTATTAATTTTGGTTTTATAAATTTTCGGTTGAAAAACCCATTTTCAATGGGCACCTTGCAACAAAACTCTCTTTTTGCTAAAAATAGCAGATTACAAACCCTCGTAAAAAAAATGACCGCAAATTTACAAAAAAAGCTGAAAACCCATATATCTGCTTCATTTTACTTTGTATTTATTCCCCATACGGCAGGAGAAACGCGCCAACTTTTCAAAGTTTCCAAATCATTGGGTGAAATATATTGCATTTCAATTGCCTTTTCCACCAAAGCATCGTAGTCAGAGAGTGTATCAAAAGGACAATTGGCTGCCTGAAAAACGTCTTCTGCTTTTTGGAAACCATAGCTGAAAATGGCTAAAACACCTACAACAATGCAACCCGCCTCACGCAATGTTTCAACAGCTTTAAGGCTTGAACCACCCGTGGAAATCAAGTCTTCTATGAGTAAAATCCGCGCACCTTCAAAAATATTTCCTTCAATTTGATTTTGCCGACCATGAGATTTGGCTTTTTCGCGGACATAGATAAACGGTTTTTCTAATCGGTCAGCCAAAAGCGCGCCGTGCGGAATACCCGCCGTCGCAACACCCGCAACAATATCAAAGGGTTCGAACTGCGCCGCTTTGTCCACAAAAGCCTGAATAACAAAGGTTCGGACGGCTGGAAAAGACAGCACCAAACGGTTGTCACAATAAATAGGTGATTTGATACCTGATGCCCACGTAAATGGATTTTGTGGATTGAGCTTTACAGCGTTAATTTGCAGCAGTTTTTCAGCCACTTCGTTAGCAATATTCATATTTTTAATTTTTATAAAAACGCAAAGTTATGATTTACAAAATTTTTATCAACGAAACGCCTTTATTTCTGACAAATACTGAGGGGGTACCTGACGCATGGAAAAATGACGATAAAACGTTGATTTCTAATTATTTAGGCAAAAAAAAGTTCTTACATCCCATTATTGACCTACTTGAAAAATCAAAAAAATATAATCGTGTTGTCGTTTGCAGCAACGATTTAGATCAGCTATGGGCTGATTTTCAAGCCATTTATAAAATCATTGGGGCAGCAGGAGGCGTTGTAAAAAATGAGAAAAACGATGTTTTAATGATTTTTAGGCGGGACAGCTGGGATTTACCAAAAGGAAAAATTGACGACGGAGAATCGCCTGAAGAAGCAGCCGTGCGTGAAATTCAAGAAGAAACGGGATTGAATGACGTAAAACTCGGTGAATTAATCTGCTATACATATCATACTTATAACATGAAAGGCAAAAGAATTTTAAAAAAAACGTGGTGGTATGCAATGTCAACGTTTGAAACAGCGTTAACACCTCAAACATCAGAAGATATTGAACAGGCTATTTGGGTAGAGTTGACAACTTTTTTGAATACCAAACCTACCATATACGGTAGTATTTTAGATGTTTTAGGCTTTGTCACAAAATAAAACTTGTTTATAGAAGTTTTTTTCCTTTAACTTTGTGACAATAAATACAAAAAACCGAGTTCTTAAGTATATTCGGAAAAAATAACAATTATTGACTCATTTTCAAACTAATAGACTGCTCTGACATGAATAAACTGTTCTCTGCAGCCGCCATTATGGTCGCTTTTTCAATTATAACTCCCCTGAACGCTCAACTTCTTTCCATTTCATCTCCCAACGGAAACGATTCAAGCAATTCAAACGAAACAACAAAAGATTGGTCTTTTTACACAGACAACGAAAATCGTATTTTGTACATTGATTTCGAGAAAATTGATGTCAATTTAAGTTCTGTTTCTGTAAAAGATAATGACAATAAAGTTGTTTTCAAAGATGAAAATCTTTGGGCATTACCTGTCAACACAATTTACGAAGTTGACTTTTCAAGCAAGCCTAAAGGTCAATATACCATTGAATTGAGAACTTTTACAGCAACGCTTAAAAAAGTAATTACAATTAAATAATAGTATAAGTCATTGATAATCAACACAAAAAGAGTCAACTCGAAACATTTGAGTTGACTCTTTTTGTGTTACTGTTTGCAACTATAATATTTAATTGAAAGAAGGGCAATTTACACCTCTTCTTTGATAACGTGTTCTTCTCGTTCCTGCTCTATCATTCCCCATTGAGAAAAACTTAGAAAAAGTGATGCCTCCGAGAAAATAAAAATCATTCGATTTCGCATTGACAGTCGCACTAAAACCGTCAATATAATCCGTAAATGTTTTACGGATTCCCATCTCCGCGCCTAATGCTGTTGTCTGATTAATATTCCATTGTAAACCACCACCGAAGGGAATTGATAATGCAATTTTGGGATATTTTTGATTTTGGTCATCAACTATGGCAGGACTGGTTGAACTGCTTCCTTGATCGTTAAAATTGGATTTTGGATTGAAATAAGTCGCTGCTAAACCTGCAAAAGTGTAAAAATGAACATTGCCAAAGCTAAATGGTCGCCATTCAGGTAAAAGAGATAGTTCCGCGACAGTGCCCTTGAAGTTGAAACCGCGAGTTTCTAATGCCTTTGATGTAGGATACTTTTTTTCATCCCCTGTTACACCGCCAATTGCAATGAGTGCCCTAACGGCCCATTTTTCGCTGAAATGTTGTCGCGCAAAAATACCAACAGCGGGGCGTGTTTGAGGTAAAAAGTTTTTGGGTGAGACTTCTATATCGCCTGTATAAATTGAAGCACCGACGAATAAACCTATTTCTGTGTTTTGAGAAAAGAGCAGGGATTGTAAAGTAATAAAGAAGAATAAAAGTCCATTTTTCATGATGCTGTGTTGCTTTTTTAATATTAGATGTTTCATGAATTATATAAATTCTGACTATTAACGTTTTTAAAATGTTAAAATTGCCTGATAATCACCCCCTCAGTATAAAGACACCTAACACATCATTTTTGCTGCTTTTCCCTTAAAAAGGGTATTCATCAAATAGGCTCAAGACGTATATAATCTTTGGGCAACTCTTTTAAAAGTCGATTCCTAAATTTAAGATAATGTACAGTTATGGTATGCCGTGGTGTATCAATCTGCTTGAAATCAGGATGCTTTAATTCGCTTTCGATGAGCAAAGGTATGTTTTTTGGTCGTTTCCAAATACCTGCAAGCTCTCTCGCCATGATTTTTGATTGCAATTCTGAACCAGGCCAGATGCAGCCCAATGGTTGAAAAAGACCTATAAAGTAAAGATTTTCTATTGTTGGGTGCATCATTTTGAGCCAAAGAGGGACTTCCCCTTCTGAATAATTTATTAAGGATTTATCAAAAAAAGGATGCGTAATGACATAACCCGTACAGGCTACAATGCTGTCATACTCGCCACTTGTACCATCCTTGAAATGCACCGTTGCGCCTTCAAGCCGTTCAATATCAGGTCGAGGTTTGATTCTGCCGTGTCGAATCGTATAAAAAAGGTCATCGTTAATCGTCGGATGATGTGAACCAAAAGGCGTGGTTGGATTGGGCAAACCATGCTGTTCATTCGAGCCATTGCGGATACGCAACATTAGTTCGATGCTTTTTGACCAAACCCATTGTGGCAAAATGTCCATAGCACCGCCTATCGTATCAGAGGGTTTGCCCATCATAAATTTTGGTGCTATCCAATAGCCGCGCCGCCACGAAATATCCACACTGGCTGCCACGCGGCTCGATTCAACAGCTACATCGCAAGCCGAATTACCGCCACCAATGACTAATACACGTTTGTTTTTAAATTGCGAAAACCGCTTCACGGCATGTGAGTGGATAAACTCACCCTCAAAAAGCCCTTGATACTGAGGGGTGCGCGGCAACCAATGATGACCGTTGCAGACTGCCAGAGCATCGAAAATATGCGTTGTTTCTATGCCTTCTTTTTCTATCAAAACCGACCATTTTCCTTGTTCCGTTAAGGCACATTTTTTCACAAGTGTTTGAAAATAAATGTGTTGATACAGGTTAAAGTGTCGTGCATAAGCCTGAAAATAGTCCGCTAAATGTTTGTGACTGGGGTAATCAGGATAGTCATCAGGCATTGGAAAATCGTCATATTGCGACATTGTTTTGGACGATATTATATGTGTCGTCTCAAAAACAGATGAATGTCCTTCTGTTTCTGAAAAAACCCAATTGCCCCCAACTTCTGAGCCTCTATCGAAAACAGTCACTTGTAAACCCTCATCGAGTAAATTCTTTGCCGCTGCTATGCCTGATGGCCCCGCACCTATGACGCAAACGTGTTTTTTCATTTAACTGTATTGTTGTATGGATACATTGTTGTATGGCTATATTGTTGTATGGATGAATGGACAACAATATAGCCATACAACAATATAACAATACAATTTATTGAAAACGATAACATTTTGCGTTTCTTCTCCCCCTTTTACTTGACCAAAAACCACCATTTTCGCCAAGTTTACCAATAGTGAAAGCATTGATTTTCAAAGCTACATAAAGATCCGATCCAGTCAACCTTTTTTGTCCTAATAAACTCATTAAATGGTCAGTACCAATAGTCAAAAAAGCTAAACGGGCGGCAAAACCAAAGCGAACCTGACTATAATTCAAAATACTGAGGGGGAGAGACACACCCAACCATTGTGATTCAAACCGAGGTGTAACGGCTAAAACATTGTCTCTGGATAAGGCAAAATCGGACATCCGAAGACGTTGAATCAACAAACCATTAACGAAAAAGTTTTCAGTTATGGCAATATCACCTTGTAAGCTCAGTGCCGTTGGCAAACCCAATCCAAAATAATTGCCTTGATAGGAACCATCGACTCTGCCGTACATGGACTGATTAAAACGACGCACAATATCGCCTTCTAAATCATCGGGATCGAGATTTTTATAGTCTTTTGTTTCCACTTTCAAAGGTTCGGTGATTTTGACGGCATGAACCTCTGTATTTTTAGTAAAATTAATATGCCCAAAATCCAAGAGAGAGGCGCCGATTCTAAACAAATAAGGTCGTTCATCCGACTCTCCAGAACCTAAAACAAACTGCGCGCCAATATCAAAGCCAAACCCTAAACCGTTATTCGAAAAGGGTTTATTCATGATATTTTTGGTAAAACCCCCTCTTACGTTCAAAGCATCCACACGAGCAGAGTCTTTTGTAATGCGTGTAAATGCCGTACCATTTAGGTTTTCCAAGAAAAATCCTTGATTGGCCCGTAATATTTTAGCATTAACACCAAACGAGAGACCGCCCTCTGTCTCACTACCCATTTGATAAGCATAATTGAAGCCGAGTTCCCCCCAAGCCATACCACAGACAACTAAAGGTGGCACTTCATAACGCAAGCCCAAAGGAATTTTTTGCTCATAAGGGTCTGCAATAATCGGAATTTGTCGCGTTGTTAAACCGACACGTTCTCCCATAAAAA
Organism: Saprospiraceae bacterium; assembly: GCA_031367705.1. Lineage (GTDB taxonomy): Bacteria > Bacteroidota > Bacteroidia > Chitinophagales > Saprospiraceae > JAAFJT01. The sequence continues at coordinate 9,886 of JANLQI010000027.1, forward strand.
CGCCAAATGAGTGTCCACTTGCCAAATTCAACTGAAAAGATGGCAGTCCGGCAAAAACGGCCGAAGAAAAAAACTTGTCGCGAGGGCGATTGAAAAAATCATAGAATTGGGTCGGCTTTGAAGGTATCGTAATTTTTGTTTCCGGGGCAGGGCCTAAGGTCATGATGTTGCGAAAAAAACTCGGAATACTCACATTCTTGACGAAAATGTAGTCATTCGCAAAAAAAGCCCCCAAAGAGACGATGTTTACATCCCAGCCCAAAGGATTGTTAACACCCGCAGTCGGGTTGAGCGTCACACCATTGATGCCCGCATAGTTGCCGAGCCGTAAGCCCAATTGCTCTTGCGAGATTAATTTGTTAGAAATAAAAAGACATGAAAATAGCAGAAAAGTTTTTGTAAGTTGAAACATATCACATAAGTTTTGGTGTTGGTTATGAATTATTATCATAAAATTTCAAGAAAAATGGTTGATTTTCCTTGAAATTCACACCAATCAAAAACTGTGCAAGAAATTCAACTTTTTCTACTCCGCTGCTTTTTTTCTCATTTCGGCCGCTAATTCATGCCCTAAATATTTTTCTATCAATTGATGTACAAGATAAATAACGGGTGTCATCAACACTGCCGCACAGAATTTGTAGATATAACCACCTGTGCAAACCGTCAAAAGTTGCCGAACAGGCCATGGTTCGCCATTGCCTTTTACCAGCATCGGATAAAAATAAAAGGCAATGGATGTGACGACAAAGGTATCAATCAATTGAGAAAACAAGGTCGAACCTGTCGCACGTAACCACAACATCCGTTCCCCTGTTCGTTTTTTTATGGCATGAAAAATCACCACATCAAGGATTTGAGAAAGAATAAACGCCGACAAAGAGCCAATGATAATGCCCAAACCTTGTCCAAATATACCATTAAACGAGGCATTCATGTCCGCCACGCCCCTACCCGTTTGACTGCCCGACCACCAATCGGCTGGAGCCAATTGAATAGCGCAATAAATCATAAAAAAGGCGTAAGCTATCAAGCCCGCACCCAACCATGAAAGAAACTTAACACCACGCTGCCCATAATATTCGTTGATAATATCAGTCATAACAAAAACAACGGGCCACAACAGAACGCCCGCCGTGAGGTCAAAACTCCATTTGCCGCCAAAAATCAGCCAATTGACAGGTTCTCCGCCTAAAGTTCTTTCAAAAGAAAAGATTTTTATGCCTATAAATTCAGCGACAAGGGCATTGGCAATAAAAAAAGCACTGAGTATGAGAAATAATTTGACTCCACGATTTTGGAGGATATCCAATACTTCTTTAAGTGTTGTTGGATTGTTAGGTTGGCTCATTCGTTGATGTTTTTTAAAATATAAAATCCGCTAAATCCGTTTGTTCTGTAGTTTTTAGCGGTTGTTTAATGTTGCTTAAAAGTAACAGTTTTCTTTGAATAGTGTTGAAATTGTCGTTCAAAATTGGTGAATACTGAGGGGTATTAGTCTTAAACTTTTAAACGTTTGTTACACGACCCAACCTTTCTCATTCATTTGCCTGTCTTAAAAGATAAAAAGAAATGATGAAAAAAATATGCTTTTACCTTGCACTATCTATCATTGGCTTGTTTATTTCTTGCAAAAAAGAAGTCAATACGGAAACATCTTGCATAAATGAACAGAGTGTAACGCCGCCACTTCTTTCTGTGGCTCAAACAAAAATCATCGGACAATGGCAATTAAGTTCGATTATATCTATGCTCCCTACCACTGTCATTCCGAAGATAAAACTTATTTTTAAAAATAATCAAAAAGTAGAGGTTCTGAAAGACAACGTTTTGATACATTCCGACAGTTTTCAAATTAAGGAAATACGGATTGACACCTTTCGATTGGTTGAAATTTATACGACAAAAACGGTTTTCGATAACGGCGACTATAATTTTATAAAAGGTGGATTAAGAGTATGCGATGCTGAAATGTTTATTGACAATGGGATGGCTTTTGATGCGCCAGGCTATCGGTTTATAAAAAAAGATTAATTGTTTTTTTACTGAGGGGTCTCACTTCACTCGATACACAACAAACCGCCAATTATTCTTCGCAATATAATTGTTAACGCGCTCCAAACGAGGGTCTCTGTCCACTTTGTCCAATGAAATGTCCGCATCCACAACACAAAACCATGAATCCCATATCAAAATAGCATTTTGGGGCAACGGTTCTTTCCAATATTTGCCAAAATCTTTAATTTTTGTAGTGTCAAAATAATCCACATCAAGCGACAAAGCGAGTTGTGGATGCAGCAAATAATAGGTGTGATTAGGGTATTGTGTTTTCAAAAATTCGGCAATATTAGCGGCAACTTCTTGGTTGTCTTCAAGCATTAAATTCTTTTTTGGTCTGATAGCCGCAGGATTAGAGGTTAATGGAAATATTAATAACATACTGATTAACAATGAGTTAACCACTTTTTTCACTTGCCCATCGCTTAAAAAAGTTTGTAAAAAATTAAAGCCACACAAACCTATGAGTGCAAACATCGGCATCACTGCATTCAGCACGCGGCTTAAACCCATACTTAAAAATATACCATAATACCAAAACAAAGAATGAGCGATGAAAAGAGCGAAAAAGCTGCTGTATATGAGTGTCAAAATGCTTTTATACTGAGGAGGGCCGAAATCCTGATTTTTTCGGAAAAGGGGTCGTTTTTTCAGTAAAAATGCCAAAGAAACTAAACCGAGAACCCAAAACGCAAACTGCGGAATACCCGTAAAATAATACAATTTCTCTACAAAATCGAACAAATGTGCCTTGTCATCCACATAAGCACTCATAGAAGCATAAGGTATTTTTGTGAAAATCCAAAAGATACTGCCATGCACGGTCGCACCCGCCAAACCATAAACGATGTGGCCAAACGACAAGACAGGCAAGGCTTTCCACTGCTTTTTCATGAGCAAATACACACCCAAAACACCGAGCATCAACAGCCCTTCGGAGCGCACAAATGGCAAAAAAGAGACAATCAAACTGCCTAAAATAAACCTTTCTTGAACGATTTGTAAAACGGCTAAGACCCATAATAGAGCGAATAAATGCTCTGTCAAACCTGAAAATGTCAATGTGAAATAGCCTGAACAGGTTGCTAAAATTAAAATTGCGACGATTGGATTAGGAAAATCAAGCTGCTTGGCTAATTTATAGGTCAACCACAAGGTCAAAGTGGCATTGAGTAAATTGAAAAACTTGATGCCATTGAAACCGAATTGTGCAAAAGGCGAAGCTAAAAGGACAAACAAAGGCTTTGCCCAATGGTGAAAAAACAACTCGTGATGCAGCGGTGCGTAACGCGCATAGAGGTAATGCGTGATGCTGTCGCCTGTGTCACCCGTACCGTTGTAAAAAGCGATGACGAAGCAGCCTACCGTAAAAAATAAGGCGATGATGAGTTTAGCTAATTGATTTTCGGATATTTTCATGAAAAGATACTCATAATATCCAAATCTAAGCCTTTGAGGATAGTTGAGTCCACTTTGCCTTCAATTTCTAAAAACTGATGCAGTTTGTAGTCATTATTTTCAAAAACATACAATTCAAGAGTTTGATTTTTCGGGTCAATCAACCAATATTCTTTAACAACAAACATTTTATACATTTCTTTTTTATCAAATCTATCTATGCGTATCGAACTGGGTGAAATGATTTCGACAATCAAATCGGGTGCACTCATAATACCATTTTGCAAATCAATGATAAAAGAACGGTCATTTTTGATAAATAATAAATCAGGTTGTGTGTTGTTATAGTCGTCAAAAAACACATCAATCGGTGAAAAAAACGCTTGACCAATTGGATTTTCTGTTAGAAATCTATCAATCGCAGCTGTTAAACGCCATGCAATTTGTTGATGCAAAGGCTTGGGGGCTTGTTTTCTCATAAGTTCTCCGTTAATCAATTCATAAATAAAAAGGTCTGTTTCAGGAAATTCCATTTCATGAAACTCTTTGACGGTTATTTTTTTTGCATTGATATCTATCATTTTACATTATTTTTCACCAAAATTAAACAGTTCTTTTTAATTAACCAAGTGAATATTCATTTATTCTACTTCATAAAGCAGCGCGACACCTCTATGAAATGTGTGTTTTTTTAAAATACGACCATTTTGAGATTCAATAAAACGCTCAAAATTTTCATACGTCGGTTGGTCTCCGAGTAACCAAATGCGTTTCGCACCTTTTTTATGCAGCTCAATTAAAGCATTTTCAAAAAGATTTGGGTCGCAGCAAACATAGTCTTGCATAATCAATTTATCAAATGCGTAAGGTCGGTCACAATATTGCGTGTAATAGCGCATAACAGGAGTCACACCATGAGCCGTAAACAAGACTTCATCGGGTTGTTTCTCTTTTTTGATGAAATCAAGACCTTCTTTGAGTTCAGAATAATCGTTGGTGAACCTTTCAAAAGGTTTAAGAATTTGCACTTGCAAAACGATGGTTGAAATGAAGCCGATTGTTAAAATACCTGACAAAATCCAATGCGCTTTTTGCAAAACAAAATCGAAACCAATGAAAACGATGAGGATAAAAATTGGTAAAAAGAACAATATCAAACGGGCAATCAAGGAGTAATAATGTAAGGTAGAAGCGGTCAATGTTAAAAGAATGGGTAAAACCAGTAGAAAAAAAACGGCTCGATTATTTTGCCATAACTGTTTGATTCCCAATAAAAAACACAATAAAGATATAAGGGCTGCCAAAAAAGTAATGCCAATGGAACGGTCAATAATGCCCAAAATTTGAGTCATTAGTAAGTTTAGGTCTGCTATACTGAGGGGGGGAAAAGCGAGGAAATAAGCACGATGAAAATCTTGTAAATTGTCGGATTGAGCATCCGTATTTAAGACAAAATGAAAATACAAGGCAAATTGAACGAGCCAAAACGCACCGACGGCTGCCATTTGCAGCATGGCTTTCGTGTCCTTGGTTTTCCAAAACGCATACAAATAGTATGCGCCTACGCCTGCCAAAACAAAAACAGCAGGCATTGAAAACCAAATCGCTGTGCTACCGATGATTGCCCACAGTAAGGCTTTTTTTTGATTAAAAGACTTAAAATCAATATGTTGTGAAAGCAAAAGCAATAAAACGGCAATGAGCGCATCCGTTGCGTATTGCTTACATTCCGTTGAATAATCAATAAAAATTTTATCAAAACAGACAAAAAGGATAGCCATCAAAGTCGCAAAAGGGGATAATAAACGGCGGCTTAAAGCATAAAAAACAAACAACAAAGCTATGCCACACAACAAAGGAAAGAGTTTTGCAGACAGTTCGTTGATGCCAAAAATTTGAAAAATGGGCTTTGTTACGACTGAAAACAAGGGTGGCGCATATTGTTGATAGTCCAAATGTCCAAACAAAGCCGTATAGCTTTTTTCTACATAGTTACGAATCAAATTGGCTTCATCTAAAAAAATGGAGCGTTGTTGTAGCCAAACTGCCCCTCTCAGTATGCTGCCCAAAATGAGGAAAAACCAAGTGGTTTGCTTGATGATTTTATGGTTCAACCACGTTTGTATTTCTGTTTTTTTTATCATACACAGTCATCAAAATAAGGAAAAAAGAGAGGTGAATGAGCCAAATCATCTTCGTGCCATAACGGTTTGAAGCATAGATGAGTGTGGCAGAAAGCCAAGCATTGAGCAACATACCGACCAATATAAAAGATAGAAAAAACCGTAATTGCATGTATGCCTTTGCCCATAAAGCCTTGTTAATCAACAATATAAAACAACCTAAAAAAAGTAAAGCAACAAAATATTTTAAAAAATAATTGAATTCATTGAACACTGCTAATTGGTCTTTGGCTTCTCGTGACTGCAAATACTGAGGGGTCAAATTGGGACACGTTTTTTCTAATGCGTCGAAAGCATTGTCGCCTTTTTTGAAGGGTGCATTGCCTTCGCCGACGCTGTAATATACGAGTTGTTTTTTTGTCGCTTTGATGGATTCTTCGATGTGCAATTTCAGCAAATCGGGTGTGGTATATGATGTCCAAATAATATCATTGAACTCTTTTTTTGATTCAATCAAACCGATTTTGTTCAAAGGGCTGTTGGCAGACCAGAGAAAATCTTCCAGCGAAGTCGGCATAGCGTCTCGATATTGGCAGAGTTGCCACTGCTTTTCTGCACATTTTGCGTCCAAAACCTTGTTCAAAATCCCTTTGTGCGCCATATCGCCCATTCTGAACGCATGACTCGATTTTGCCAAGGGTGCAGACATCGTTAACAAACTTAAAGCCGTCAAAAAAGCCAACACACCAATCGTTTTGATTTTGAGAAAAGGGAATTTTGATTTTCCGAAAAAAAACAAAATCAAGTAAAGTGTAATTAAAAGAATATTGAATGCCAAATGACCGATATGCATGGCTGTTGTCAGAAAAAAGAGAGCAAAAAGTCCATTACGACTGTTTTTACTGAGGGGGATGTTTGTGACCAATAATAATTGAGAAAGCAGTAAAACAGGTGTCGAAAAATCGGGCATCAACTGACTCGTTAGGAAGGAAATGCTGCTTGTGAAAACGAGAAAGAAAATGAGTACAATAAATTGTAAATCAATATTTTGTGTATCAAAATATACTTTTAAGACTTGATAAATGACCCAAGTTGTCATCAAACCTTGAACGGCAATTGTAAACCACAAACTAAACCCACCGAGACTTGTGGCATAAATAAAAAGTCCATAAGTAATCGGTCTATCCAAAGGCATTTCGGGCATAAAACCAGAGCGAAAATAAGTGCCATCATCGGGATATAAAAACGGAAAACCGTTCCAAAAACCTGTGATGAGCAGGAGCATGGAAGACAATAATAGGAGCAGTTTGCGGTGGTTTTTCGTCATAAATATCAATTTCTAATAATTGTTTGAGTGCCTTGTTTTTTATAAACCCGTACATAATCAATGATAAAATCAGCGGGCAAAACGGTTTTAGCATCAGGCTGTTTCTTTCCACCTTCTACCGCAAGGTTCAAAATGATGGGTAAAGGGTCGGTGGCACTATTCTTTTTAAAATGTGCGACGAGTTTATTGTTTAACAAAAAACGCACGCCTGTTTCATCCCAATAAGTTGCAAACGTTAAAAAATAATCTGACATATCTACCCGCCGCCCATTTTCCTCTCTTGGTCGTATCCATTTATTGTCAATTTGAACTTTACTTGTAATCGTATCTTGCCAATAATTGGAGACCAAAAACCGACGAGTATCTTCGCTCCAAATTTCAAAAGCATCAATTTCTTGGTATTTTGTATTGTTCCGACCACTCCAAAACCAGAAAGCAGGCCACAAACCACGTCCTTTTGGTATTTTACAGCGCACCTCAATATAATGTCCTTGACCAAATTCGATAGATGAAAACACTTCGCCAGACGTATAAGGCAGTGTATCAATCAACTTTTCAAGCATTGCTTTCAAATGCAAAGCCCCATCTTTTACATAAACATTTTCGTTACGCGGTGTATAGTATTGTAATTCAGTACCGTGCGTCCCTGTTTGAGGCCACCATTTTGACCAATTCAAAGAATCGCTGTCAAATTCATCGCCCCAAACATATTCCCAACCAGCTTTTTCAATCGGGTTTATGGTTTCTAAATCTATCGTTTCTGTTGTGTTTTGAGCAAAAACAGACCCCCTCAGTAAAAAGGTCAAAAAGAACAGCAAAAAGGTAGTTTTTTTCATAAATTTAAAATTTATACAAAGAAAAAAAGAAGTGCCGATGAACAGCACTTCTTTTGAATAAAATCATAAATCTAAGACAATTATTCTACTTTCATCACCCCATTCATGATGCGCCAATGCCCTGGGAAAGTACAGACATAAGGGTATAAACCCGCT